>SVSQ01000011.1 GCA_015064245.1 Oscillospiraceae bacterium
CGACAAGTCCGGCGGCAAGCGTAAGCAGAAGGTACATATCGAATATGACCTAGTTGGCTACATTCCCGTGGATGAACTGATAAAAGCGGAACAGGCATGACCGAAATCATGCCTGTTCCAAGAAATTCGCATATTACTGTTTTACGACCACCGAGCATTCAATCGGTGCGTTTTTTTTGCGTTTTTTGTTGACAAACAATCAGAAATATTATATAATAAATTTGGGCGAGAGCCCCGAGGAACACCAAAAACGGTGGCGGTTGCTCCTTTTTATGCAAAAGGAGCGAGTTTCTTTCCTCCTTTTGCTGTGCGAAAGGGGGTGATATTCTGTACTTAACTTTGGAGCAGTTGTTACTGCTTGGCACATTTATTGTAGCCCTTCTGCAAATCGTACTTAATAACATAAACAAAAAGAAATAACCGCCTGACTTCCACATAAGGCGGTTATTTCATACCACTTATAAGGGAGCAACCGTCGCCGGTGTTCCTTTGTATTTATATTATAGCACATTTTTGATTATTTGTCAACAGATTTTTTTGCATTGATTTTGCGTTCATGGGTTAGAAGATGTACGCGCTATTTGAAAGAGGGAACACGGACGATTTCCGAAGGAAACACCCAAAATACAATTACGCCGATACCTTTGCGGGTGTCGGCGTAATTGAAGTTTTTGCGGAGCTTTTTTCAAAAAGCGACCGTATTCTCCTTTAATTCTCGCTGTAAATCACCGTAACGTCGGGGTGGAGCTGAAGGATAGAAGCGGGGACGTAAGGGGTGATAGGACCGAAGAAGGCTTTGTCGAGGATATCCTTTTTCTTAGCGCCGTTCGCGATGAGAAGGATCTTTTTAGCCTGCATAATGGACATCATACCCATAGTGATAGCCTTAGTGGGAACGTCAGCCTTGGAAGCGAAGAAACGAGCGTTTGCTTCGATAGTGGACTCGTCGAGCTCTACCTCGTGGGTCTCCTTAGTGAAGAATGAGTCGGGCTCGTTGAAGCCGATATGACCGTCCAGACCTATGCCGAGGAGCTGGAGATCGATGCCGCCGAGACTCTTAATGAAAGCGTCGTAGTTTTCGCCCTCAGCCTTGAGGTCTTCGGCGCAACCGTTGGGAACGTAGGTCTTCGACTTGTCGATGTTGATGTTGCAGAAGAGGTTATGATCCATAAAATAGCGGTAGCTCTGGTCGTTCTCGCCTGTGAGACCGACGTACTCGTCCAGGTTTACGGAAGTAACTTTAGAGAAGTCCAGCTCACCCGCATTGTACTTTTCAGCCAGTTTAGCGTAAGTTCCGAGAGGGGAAGAGCCTGTTGCGAGACCGAGGACGCAATCGGGCTTCAGAGTCACCTGAGCGGCGATGATATTAGCCGCGATGGCACTGAGCTTATCGTAATTTTCAACTTTAATGAAATTCATGGTTTTTCTCCTTATATTTCGGTATTTTTATATTCTGGTATTATTATAACCTTAAATCGCTTATTTGTCAAGTGTGATTTGTTTACGGATGTAAATTGGTTTTTATCGGTGTGAACGCAGAAACCAAGCCTCGCCCTACGTGGAGACATAGATAACTCCGTTATCAAGCGAGTTTGCTATGCAAACATCGGGTGGCACCGTAGGTGACGGAGAGGGTGTTAACGCAGAATGCATTATTTATCAGCCCTCTCAGGCTCGCATTATTTGCAAGCAAATTGCTCGACAGCTCTCCCGTAGGGGAGCCTTCCGTTTGTGCGATAATCTCGCAGAGGAACCAAAATTTGAATTACCAACCGTCTTACATAAATAAAATATTCCGCCGCGGGGCGCTCCCAGCCAAAAGAAAATTTCATTAAAATGCGAATAATAAAAGATTATTCAAGACTTATTTATATTTATATGTTATAATTAGATAGATATACTATACGCTGTTGTAAACGGCGCATACAAATTGACGAAAAGGAACGGCAGGACAATGTTAAAAGTCGAAAACCTTGTAAAAAAATACGGCGATAAATACGCTGTAAACGACATCTCGTTCACCATCGGTGATAACGAGGTGGTTGGTTTCCTCGGTCCGAACGGCGCGGGTAAATCAACGACGATGAATATGATAACGGGATACCTTTCCTACACATCGGGAAGCGTTACCGTCGATTGCTTCGAGATACTCGATAACCCCACGGAAGCCAAAAAGCTCATCGGTTATCTTCCCGAGCAGCCCCCGCTCTACCCCGAAATGACGGTAGAGGAGTACCTCAACTTCGTTTACGAGCTGAAGGGCTGTACTCTCAACCGCAAAAAGCACATCATGGAGATCTGCGAGGTCACCAAGATCGTCGACATACGCGGACGCCTCATCAAGAACCTTTCAAAGGGTTATTGCCAGAGAGTAGGTATCGCGCAGGCGCTTGTGGGCAACCCCAAGATCATCATTCTGGACGAGCCTACGGTCGGTCTTGACCCCAAGCAGATCATCGAGATCAGAAACCTCATCAGAAGCCTTGGCAGAGACCACACAGTCATTCTCAGCACCCACATTCTCGCGGAGGTGCAGGCGGTGTGCGACAGGATACTCATTCTCAATAAGGGACGCCTCGCCGCGGACGAAAGAACGGACGAGCTCACCGAGCTTATGACGGGAACGAGAAGAATAGTCGCTCAGATCTGCGGAAACCGCAAGGAGGTGCTGGAGTCGCTCCGCGCCCTTGACTGCGTCTCGTACGCAGAGGCGTCCAAGGAGGTCCACGGAACGGACGGAACAGTATTCAAGATCGAGAGCAAGAACGGTCAGGATATCAGAAAGCAGATATTCGCCATGTGCGCCGAAAAGAATATGCCCATCATCGGAATGGAGACGGTAAGCGCGTCACTTGAAGACGTCTTCCTCAGCCTCACCCAGGAAACAGCAAGAAAGAAGGTAAAAGCAAAATGATAGCCATCTATAAAAGAGAATTATATTCCTTCTTCACAACGCCCATAGGCTACGTTTACATAGCGATGTTCTGGGCGGTGTCCAGCTTCGCCTTCTGCGTTACCACCCTGCTTGCGGGACTTGACAGCAACATGGGCTCTTATTTCACTTACGAGCTGATAATCATCGCTCTTATGACGCCCCTGCTCACTATGCGTTCCTTCGCGGACGAAAGAAGACTCAAGACCGAGCAGCTGCTCCTTACGGCGCCCGTGTCTCTTCCCGGCTTCGTCGGAGCTAAGTTCCTCGCCAGCTACACCATGTTCGCGGGAACGTTCCTTATCAGCTGCATCAATCTGCCCATCATGTTCTCCTATCTCAGCGATTACTACCTCTACCACTACAACGTGGTTACGGCTATGGGCAGCTGTATAGCGCTTCTGCTGGTAGGCGCGGCGTTCATCTCCATCGGTCTGCTCATCTCCTCCCTTACGGAGAATCAGATGGTAGCCGCTATCGGAACGCTCACCGCATCCGCCGCTCTTCTCGGAGCGTCTCTTGCAAATAACTACATCGGCTTCGCGCCCCTTCGCGCAGTTCTCCGCTGGATCAGTATCTACGCGAGATTTACGGGATTTTCCAACGGTTACTTTGACGTTGCGTCCCTTATCTACTACATTTCATTCGCTCTTGTATGCCTCTTTATCACGGTAAGAGTTTACGAGAAGCGCCGTTGGGCTTGACGGAAGGGGGACTGAAAAATGGATAACAATATGCAGACAAACAATAAAAAGTCCATCTTCTCCGAGAGACGCTTCAAGTACGGCTCCTTTGCCGTTGGACTTACGGTAGCCTTCGTTGCGCTGGTGATAGCCGTGAACGCGGTCATCTACGCGCTTGCGTATACTTACGGCTGGTATCTCGACCTGACGGGCGAGCAGTATTACGGAATCACGGACAAATCAACCAAATATCTTGACGAGGTCCTTACGGACGGCGTTGAGGTCAAGATCATCTTCTGCCAGGATAAGGACCTGGTCATCGAGGACGGCGCGGGATATTACATCTACCGCTGTGTCGAGACCTACAAGAAGGCTTACCCTAACAATATCAAGGTGGAATATCTTGACGTTATCGAGCATCCCGAGCTTGCGGAGGTCTATACTACTCAGCTTGGTATCCCGCTCTATACCTACAATATCATCATCGAGACCAATATGTCTCCCAACAAGAGAGTTCTTACCTACGAGAACTTCTTCACCTTCGACGCTGATACGGGTAACGTCTACGCCTTCAACGGAGAGAGAAGATTCACCTCTTACATCATCTCCGTCTGCAGCGACTTCCCGATCTGCTACTTCACCACGGGCCACGGCGAGTCCGTAAAGGATGCGACCGGAAACCGCAACGCGCTTTGGGAGCTTATGGTGGACGCAGGATTTGACGTCAGAGAGATAGATCTGAAGCAGGATGACGTCAGCTTCGACGACGCGAAGGTCATCGTAATAAACGACCCCGTTTACGACTTCACCGAAGAGGAAACGGACAAGCTGAGAGATATCGACAGATTTATGTCGGACAGAAACGGAAATATGATGGTATTCCTTTCTCCCCAGCATCAGGGCGGTCTCACGAACCTCAAGCATTGGCTGGAGGAGTGGGGCGTCGGAGTTGAGGACGGTCAGATAAAGGATACGGCTCACTCCCTTTCTCCCGACGGTCTTTCCGTCATAGCCGATTACCCCGTGGAAGGCTTCGCGGCTTCTCTGCACAGCACTATCAGAGAGCTGGATTCCCAGCCTTCAACGGTCATAAAGAACCCTCTGTCCTTCAAGACGCTCTTTGAAGAGGGCGGCTCCAAGAGAGTAGGAAGCGTGCTTTTCGCTCACAAGGGAGCGGAGCTCCTTACTTCCGAGGGAAGCATCACCAGCCGTCAGCTCTCCATGGCTACTTTGGTACAGCACACCAGCATCGACTATATCACTCAGTCCGAGCTGAAATCATATCTGCTGGTCACATCCGCAGGCTACGTTGACGATACTTATCTGACGTCCAACGCTTACGGAAACAGAGACATCATCTTCTCCCTTATCAGCCAGATGGGTAAGAAGCTGGTGCCTATCGACATCGATTTCAAGGTGTTCGCAAGCGAGGCGCTTGATATTCCGATCTCCGAGGCGTACGCCTGGACGGTAACGCTGGTAGGCGTATTCCCCCTTATCGTATGTATAACGGGCGGAGTGGTCTGCTACAGAAGAAAACACAAATGATCCGATTATAAAAACGTTACGTTAAATGGTTGTTGTTTTACGGTGTGAACGCACGAATTAACGCCTTCTCCAGCGGGAGAAGGGGGACCATCGAAGATGGTGGATGAGGTGTCAGAATAGGTTCAAATGAAAAAACACCTCATCCGCCTCGCTTACGCTCAGCACCTTCTCCCGCTGGAGAAGGCTTACGTTAAATATGGCGTTCACATATAAATCGAAATTCAAAAATATCACTGATTTAACGTGACATAGATTATAAAACTTGGAGAATAAAATGATAGATAACAAAGATAACGGCAAAGCGGAGGAGGAGATCCTCCTCTCCGCCGAAGCCGAGGATAAAACAGATACTACCGACGATAATGAGGACGAGGCTGTGACTCTTTCAGCCGAGTCCGTAAAAAAGAGCGGTAAGCAGAAAAATTTCTGGGGAATGCTGAAGAGACAGAAGATAATGATCATCTCCTTCGCTTCCGTAGCCCTCGTTATGACGGTGCTGTATTTTGCGGTACTTGCGCCTATGGTCGCTAAAAAGCAGGAGCCTGATCCCGTTATTCCCGAAACGCTGGTTGACGGCGAGGTCTACGATATGGACGGAACGTCTATACTCATCTTCCCCCACATCGAAAAGAAGAATATCAAGTCCATAGAGGTAACTAACTCCTTCGGCAGCTTCGTTTGCAAACGAGCGGAGGAGGAGAACACCTTCTATATCGAGGAGCATATGCAGGTCCCCTTTGCCACCGAGACGCTGACTCAGCTGGTGGTCGACGCGGGATATCCGACCATAATCCGCCGTCTTACAACGGATTGCGAGGATTGGTCCGTGTACGGTCTGGCGGAGGAGGATAACCCCGCGTACTATACCGTAAACACTCTGGACGGACAGAGCCATACTGTTTATATCGGCGACCGCTCGCCTACGGAGGGAGCGTTCTACTGCCGCTATAAGGACAGAGACTGCCTGTACGTCATATCATCAGAGGTGGAGTACACCCTGCTCTCTCCCGTTACCAGCCTGCTTTCCCCCCTTCTCGGCTTCCCGATATCCGAGGCTGAGGTGGCTAAGATCGACGAGCTGATACTCCTTAAAAACGGTAAGCCCTTCGTAAGCATCAATTATAAGCCCATCGAGGGCGACGAGATGGCGCTCAGCGCGTACGAGATGATCTACCCTGCAAACTATATCGTAAACGACGATAACTACGCTACTATTTTGCTCTCGTCTCTTTCAAATCTTCAGGGCTACAGCGTCGTAGCCGCCGGCGGTCCCGACGGACTTCTCCGCTCGGACGAGGAGCAGATGGCTAAGTACGGCTTCTACGATCTGCAGAACTCCCCCTACGAGCTTTATTACAATTACGGCGGAGTCACCACCATCATCTCCTTTACGGAGTCGGGTATGGACGGCTACTATTTCGCTTACTCCTATCTGTACGACAGTATCGTGCTCATCGAGGCGGCGACCGTTCCCTATCTCCAGTGGGATATGCTGGAGTATATCGACTATAATCTGTTCTCCTGCTATATCGCGGATATAGATTATATCAAGGTCGAGGGTCAGCTGGAATACAAAAAGCAGACCTACGATATCAACGAAAAGTTTATCTACCGCCAGGTGCAGGTGGATACGAAGACCAGACTTCAGTGCTCAGCGCTGTCAACGGGCAGAACGTTCACGGGTAACGACCCGAACCAGAACCCGATGCAGGAGTTCTACGGTACGGTCCTTTCCATGAGGATTCAGGGATATATGAAGGACGAGGACGTCAGAGACGAGGATCTGAATTATTACGCTACTCTTACGGTTGCTAAGCTGGACGGCGAAACGACGGTCTATAAGTTCTATAAGTATTCGTCCGAGCGTTGCTACTATACGGTCAACGGAGAGGGTGAGTTCTACATTCTCCGCAGACAGGTGGATAAGCTCATGATAGACGCGGCGCGCGGCGCTCACGGTTTGAAGGTCGAGTCCAGCAATCAGTACGCAGACCTTCCGGAAGGATTTACGGGAAGCACAAAGTATGAAGAGTAAAAATATATTGCTTTGCAGGATATTCGCTTTCGCTCTGGCGCTTATCGCGGCGGTCACGCTCCTCGCGGGATGCGCGCCGAAGGTCGGCTCCTATACCATAAACGGAAGACCCGTCGCTACGGTAAACGGATTCGACATCACCTTCGACGAGTATAAGTATTTCTACTATAACCACATGATGGATCTGAAGAACGAGGGCGTCACCGATTTCAGCGACGCGGAGAACGTTCAGAAGATCAAGGATAGAGTAGAGACCTCGCTCAGAACCAAATATACGGTCATGACTCTGATCGACGAGTACAAGATCGCTCTCGAGCCCGGAGACGAAGAGGCGATCGATGACAGCGTAAGCGGTTACATATACGAGCAGGGCGGCGAGGAAAAGTTCCGCGCGTGGCTTTCGGAGAGCCGTATGAGCGGCGACGTCTTCAGAGATATGATGGCGTACACCTTCTTTTACGACGTCTACCTCAGAGAGCTGCTTATGACGGGATATGAAAACATCATAAAGATGGATGACGCCTCCATAAAGCAGGACGTGCTTGATAATTTCTACCGCTATACGCAGATATTCATCGCCTTTGAAAGCGGCGACGACTACGTCAAGAACGGCGAAGAAATGGAGAGGATATACGAAAGACTGGAAAGAGGCGAGAGCTTCTACCAGCTTGCAAAGGAGTATTCGGAGTGGAATATCGACGCCGAAAAGGGCGTTTACACTACGAAAGGAGAGAAGCTTTGGAATATCGAAAAAGCGGCTCTCAGCCTTGAAAACGGGCAGTACAGCGAGGTGGTAAGAAGCACAGAGGGACATCACATAGTTATGCGTCTTCCCATCGAGGAGAGCTACGTCGATAAGCACCTTGAGGACCTTGAGCTTCCGTCCTTTACCCGCAGATATCACGAGTTCATAGAGTCCAGAGCTAAGGACGCCGAGGTGAAATACAATAAGTATTACGATACCTTGACTCACGAAATGCTGACTAAACTGGAAACTCCGTAAAAATTTTGAATTAAATAAAAAGAACGAAACGTTTAGGAGCGTTCTCATAAGGATGTTTTCGGAATATGGTAGGGGCGAACTGTGTTCGCCCGCGGGAGACCGCAGGTCTCCCCTACGGATACACATATAAATATCGGCAGAGAACTTGTTTTCTCTGCCGATTTGTGTTATAATGGGATGGGTGATGAAAATGGATAAAGAAAAAGGACTGCCGAAACGAAAAGATTTGCGGCTTAAACAATATGATTACAGTTCTGCAGGCGCTTATTTTGTCACAATATGTATCAAAGACAGAAAAAGAATACTTTCGACTATTATCAAACCGACCCCTACCAATGAAATGTTACCGCATATTGTTTCGACGTTCAAACGGTTTTGTAATCGAGAAATTGGAGATAACATTTTTCAACGCGGATATATAGAGCATATTGTTCGCGATCGCGAGGATTACGAAACCCGATCAAATTATATTTTCGAAAATCCGCTGCGATGGTACTACGACGAATTATACGCCGAAGAATAGGGGTATGTGCTTTGCCCGATACATTTGTAATACAAAGGCGAAACTAGGGATAAAAAGAAAGGAATATTCATGATAGACAAATACATACGTATCTATACCAAACGTAACTGTTTGTTAGCTTTATTCTGTGCAAGTATTGCATTCATACCTTTGTTTATCGTATCACTGATATATGATGTCATTCCCGAAGATACCTTAATTGCATTTGCCCCTTTTGTATTTGCAGCTATATGTGTTGCAATAGCATCTTTATTCACTATACGTTTCAAGAAAATGATAAAATTGCAAGAACAGCAATATGGAGTTCGATTTGATGACTATAATGTTATTCATTTAGAAACGACATTGTATCTTTCAGAAAACTGGCTTATATGGGCTGGTATTAGTTCAATATACAAAAATCACATTAAATCCATACATTCTAAATTAGTACACGGTAGAAGTGGCTCTTCAAATAAAGTGACCATAAAAACAGTAGACAATAAGAAATACATAATTTGGTGTTTAAGTTCCTCGAACATCAATAAAATCAGAAAATGGAAAAACAATAATATAAACTAAATTGTTTATGTAATAGCAAACCCCAACAGACCTTGAAAATCTGTTGGGGCTAATTATTTGTTTTCTGCGAACCATTTTTATATCCGTAGGGGAGACCTGCGGTCTCCCGCGGGCGAACACAGTTCGCCCCTACCGTGTATTAGATGATTTCTCCGATAAGAACATCACTCATTAACGTTTCGTTCTTTTTTTTTGTACGTCACTAAAAATATGTTTTTAAGTAAACTTTGTGGGTAAAATATGTACGCTCTTGCTTGAAATGGGAGCGCGGACGATTTCCGAAGGCAGGCGAATAATCATTTTTATAACAAAATCAATTATTCAGAAGTTCTTTTGCCTACTTTTCTTTCAAGAAAAGTATGGCGCAGCTTTCTTTCAAAAAGCGACCGTTCTCTCTTTACTGCGCGGATTCGGTGATCTCGACGGGACCGCTTCCGGGAACGATGTTCAGGAGAACGTACTTGTTGCCGTTATCGTCGCTGTACGCGTCAAGGGTCTGACCGCCGGAGACGGGAGCTTTCCAGGTGAGGGGAACGGTGACCTTAACGGTAAGAGGCATATTGAATATATTGTCGGGCTCCTTATCGTTGAGCTTTACGGTGATAACGCCGTTTTCGTACTCGGTCTTAACGCTTGCGGTGGACCACTCGAGATAGTACAGCATGGCGTCCGTGAAGGTCGCTACCCATACGTTTTTGTCGTCGGAGTATGTGAACAGCGCCTCGGCGTCGCTCTCATAAATGTAATGTCCGCTGGCTTCCTCGGGCTTGGACATGGCGTGGATGCAGTAGCAAGCCCAGCCGCCCTTTTCAATAGCGTGGTCGATGAAAGCAGTCCAGTTGCTGATGCCCGCTTCGCCCTTGTTTGCGTTGACTATCATGTAAGCGGGAACGCTTCTTCTGGCAGCCGCAGACTTGAGAGAAGACGGCAGAATGACCTTGGATGCGGAGGCGGCGGTGTCAGTTACCTGGAAGGTGCCTCTGCCGCCGATGTAAACGTTATCGGCAATAGCCTTGTCTACTAAGCTGTTGTAATAAGTAAGATAGGTGGGAACTTTTTTGTCGCCGACCGTGTAATCAGACGTGCGGACTCCGATGCCCGCGTGGATTATAGTGATCGGGTTCTGACGGGGATAAACGGAGGAGGGGAAATATTCGTTTATAAGCTGCAGGGGCGCGAAAAGCTCCTTTGTGGTGCTGCCCTTGGGCATGACTCCCGTGTCGATGACCTCGCTGTTGTTCTTGACGTATTCAAATTCGCCGCCGTCATCGTTGGTACCCCAGAAGTTGTGGGTGTGAGTGTGGGGGATTATCTCGCTCTGTCCCACAGACATAACGTCCTGCCAGAAGGCGATGTTGCTTAAATGCGTATCTGTCTGGGTGTAGACGTACTTGTCGCCGTCCATGACGTATTCGCTCTTGTCGGCGGTCTCGGTCAGCGTTCCGAAATCTCTCGTGCGGATCGCAAAGGAGAAGGTCAGATCGCTGTATTTCTGCATCATCTTTTTAGCGAATTCGCCTGTCTTGATGTATCCGTCGTCAACGACGTAGGTTACTACGGCGTCAACGCCGTCTTTGTTGACTACCTCAGCTGAGGGAGTGAAGGGGGGCTCGGATGCTCCGCAACCGAAAAGTCCGAGGCATGAGCTTGAAAGAAGAGTAAGCATAAGTATAAAAGCCATTATCCTTTTCATAATTTTTCAACCTTTCTTTATCGTAGAAGTCAGATCAATTATATTATAGCAGATGATCTTGGTATTTGCAAGGGAATTTTGAAAAAATACAGATCTGTTTTGGTAAAAGTCACGTGCGTGTCAGAAATCGCGGTTTAGGGGTGCGATGTTCGCGGAAAATTTATATTCTCTTAAAGCAGATCGCGGATCTTCTGCGCGGTGGAAAGGACGCCGTCGGCGGTGACGGTGAAGTCGGAAAGGGCGCGGTAGAGGGGCAAACGCTCGGCGTATAGCGCCTTGATACGTTCGATGCCGCCTGCGGAAAGCGGTCTGCCGTCCGTGGCGAGAAGGGAGAGGTCGCGTTCGATAAAGAAAACGGGACCGTTCTGACGGAGATAAGCGCGGTTTGCGGGGATCGTGACGGCTCCGCCGCCCGTGGCAAGAACTATTCCCGAACGCTTGGTAAGCTCGGCGAGCGCCGCGCTCTCGATCTCGCGGAAGCGTTCGATACCGCTTTCGGTGATTATCTGCGCGGGAGTTCTGCCCTCGGACTCGGTGACGTAGTCGTCGCAGTCCACAAAGGGGCGTTCCAGCATATCCGCAAGCGCCTTGCCGACAGAGCTCTTGCCGCAGCCGGGCATACCTATGAGCACTACGTTACGCATTTTCAAGTTTACCTCGCGGTAGACCTTTTCGATGACTGAATCGTCATATTTGGTGTTAAAAAAGAACTCCGAAGCCCGCGCGCCCTGCGCGACGAGCATATAAAGTCCGCCCGTGTGGGGAATGTTACGCTCCTCAGCCTGCAGAATCAGCGCGGTCTTTTCGGGATTGTAGATCAGGTCGGCGACGCCTACGCAGGCGGGAAAGTCGCCAAGGTCTATTGGACGGGCGCCGTTTTTGGGGTACATACCGACGGGAGTGGTATTGACGATGATCTCCGCGTCTCTGTGGAGATAGAGGTTTTCGTAGTTGTTTTCGCCGCTGCGCGAGATTACTGTGACGCTTTTTGCGCCCATGTCAGTCAGTACGCAGCAGACGGTCTTGGAGGATCCGCCGCTGCCCAAAACGATGCATTTTCGGTTTGCGGGTTCGATGGAAGCCCGTTTCAGCATGGCTGAAAATCCGAAATAGTCCGTGTTGTAGCCCGAAAGTGAGCCGTCGCTTTCCTTTACAATGGTGTTTACGCTGCCGATAGCGAGCGCTTCCGGCGCGATACGGTCGCAGAAGGGCATGACTGTTTGTTTGTAGGGAATGGTAACGTTGATCGCCTCAAAGCTCTTTTCGGTGAGAAACTTTCCCACCTCGCTCTCTTCCATAGGGAAAAGCTTATAGGTATAGTCGCCCAGACCTGCGTGGATCTGGGGTGAAAAGCTATGGCCGAGGGGATTGCCGATTAGTCCGTAGATTTTGTTCATGATTGGTTTCCTTTTTTTGCTGCCGTGTGCTCGGGGGATAATTTATTTGTGTAAATGTTTTTTGTTTTACGCCACCGTGGCGTATTGCTTAACTATTATGATTTTTACAATAGTTACTTTTTATATAGATTTCGCGTTTTTCTTCCTTCTTTCGCAAAAGAAAGAAGAAAAATGCTCGCAAAAAGAAGAAAGAAAGACCGTGGTAGGTTTGGTACGGCACGCCGAAACACGCTCGCATAAGCAGGCTCGCGGTTTTTCGTACATGAAATACTGCCGAGTTGCTACCGCAACACCATAAAGCAGTAAAATGAGGGGTGTTGTGGGTAGGGGGATGTACGCTCTTATTGGAAAGGGGAGCGCGGACGATTTCCGAAGGAAACACTCAATAATTCTGTGACATTGATGCCCTCGCGGTGTCAATGTCACAGAAGTTTTTGCGGTTTGCCGAAGGCATACAGCTTGCCGTAGGCATGCATGCTTTCCTTTCAAAAAGCGACCGTATTCTCCTTTAAGCGCCGGTGTAGTCGGTGTCAAGCTTGAGGATACATTCGTATTCGGGGGAATGTTTTTTCATTTCGTGAGTGAGGATCTCTTTGGCGTCGGAGGCGGAGCATCGCACCCCGAAAGGCAGAATCAGGTCGAAAATGACGTTCAAGCGGTTGTCGCCGCGAACGATACGCAGGTCGTGGAACTTTGCATCGGTGTGAAGCTTTTTAACGGACTCCTGCAGGTGTCCGCGTACGATAGCCAAGGTCTCGTCCTCAGTGTCGATGGGATCGGTATGTATTACTGTTTCGCAGTTCAGCTCCTCTGATATCTTCATTTCGATGCCGTCGATAAGCTCGTGCAGGGACATAATGTCCTCGTTGCTCGCCACCTCGCAGTGAAGGGAGACCATAACGCGTCCGGGACCGTAATCGTGGACGACGATGTCGTGAAGTCCGAGGATCCTCTTATCGGAAGAGGCGAGTTCTCTGATTCGGGCGATAAATTCAGGCGAGGGACGGGAGCCGAGTAAGGGGGATACGGTCTCGATGGCGGAGCGTACGCCCGTTACGATAATGAACGCCGAAACAGCCAGACCGCAGATAGCGTCCAGATATACGAAGCTGGTGAAATGAGTGACCGCAGAGGCGAAAAGTACGGCGGCGGTGGAGACGGTGTCGCTGAGGCTGTCCTTGGCGGTGGCGAGCATAGCCTGAGAGTCGATCAGCTTTCCGAACTTCTTATTGTAGAGGTAGATATACACCTTCGTGAAAATGGAAAGCAGCAGCACGATGACCGTCACGACGCTGAAACCCGGAAGCGCGGGTTCGATGATCTTGGAAAAAGAGGTCTTTGTAAGCTCCGTTCCCATGAGGATTATGACCATGGAAACGATGAGTCCCGAGATGTACTCGATGCGTCCGTGACCGAATGGATGCTCGGGGTCGGGCTTCTTTTCGGCGAGGCGGAAGCCTGCCAGAGTTATGACGGAAGAGCCTGCGTCGGAAAGGTTATTGAATGCGTCGGCGGTTATAGCTAGAGAGCCGCTGATAAGACCGACTGCCGCTTTCGCCGCGAAGAGCAGAAGATTAAGAATGATCCCGCAGATACCGCACAGCTTTCCGTAAGCCGAGCGCACCCGCTGAGAGGAAAATTCACCGCGTTCGCGGATAAATATTTTTGCAAGTAAAGATACCGTAATGATCACGCCTTTCTTTTATATTATTTACTTAATTTAATTATTGCACAAATCCGTCCCGATTTCAAGTACCTTTTTGATAATTGAGGAAAAATATAAAATGTGACGAAAAATAACGTGCGTATCGCCTCGCTTTTTATGTAAAAATAATGTTGATTTAATTGCTGAAAAAGAGTATAATTGATACTGTTCGTTTTTTGCGAGGGATTTTGCTCCTGCGCAAATTATAAGAACGTATATAATGTTTTACATCAAAGGAGATGTTTTTCTTGTCGATTTTTGACGCAGTAGGCAATTTTTTCGCTAAGGATATACTGCTTTCCCTCGGAGTGGCGATCGCCATAGGTATGGTTTTCAACAGATTGGTCAAAAAGCTGGGGCTTCCCAACGTTACGGGCTACCTCGTTGCGGGAGTTCTGATCGGACCTTGCTTTTTACAGATAATTCCCGACGTATGGCTCAGAAGTTGTACGCTTCTCGTGAACGTTGCTCTCGGATTTATCGCTTTTTCGATCGGGGGCGAGTTCAAGTTCTCAAAGATCAAGAAGATCGGAAAGAGCGTAATGGTGATTACGTTTTTTCAGGCGCTTATGACCACTATTCTGGTCGATATCGGACTTTTGCTCTTCTTTCCCCCTGCTGTTGCCCTCTGTCTCGGAGCTATCGCCACTGCGACCGCGCCCGCGGCTACGCTTATGGTCATCCGTCAGTACAAGGCTGAGGGTCCCGTTACAAACATACTTATGCCCGTGGTCGCGCTGGACGACGCTATTGGTCTGGTGGTCTTCTCCATATCCCTTTCTCTGGCGAAGCTTACTCTTGCGGTCGAGGGTGTAAATCCTCTGAGCATACTGCTCGACCCTATCAAGGAGATCGTTCTTTCTTTGGTGATCGGCGCGGTGATCGGCGGAGTTCTTTCCTTCTGTCTCGGATTTTTCCATTCCCGCTCCAATCGCCTCGTTTCAATAATCAGCGCGGTGTTTATCGGAACATCCGTCGCATCTCTTTTCCACCTTTCCTCCCTGCTTCTCTGCATGGCTATCGGCGCGATGATGTCGAATTTCTACCGCGAAAGCGAAAAAATGCTGGATCTTACTGAGCATTGGACTCCCGCCGTGCTTCTGCTGTTCTTCGTTATCTCCGGAGCGGAGCTTGATCTTACGGTGGTCCCGACTGTCGGACTTCTCGGTATTCTTTATCTCGTTCTCCGTTCTGCGGGAAAATATTTCGGCGCGCGTCTCGGCTCAGCGGTGGTGCATGAGGATAAAAACATCAGAAAATATCTCGGAGTTGCCCTTCTGCCTCAGGCGGGCGTCGCTATCGGCATGAGCCAGATAGTCGTGAACGCTCTGCCTTCGGAGTACGGCTCACAGATAAGAGCCGTGGTCCTCTGCGCTACGCTGGTGTACGAGCTTGTCGGTCCACTGCTCACCAAGATAGTTCTGAAAAGAGCGGGCGAGATCCGTTCGGACGGAAAGGACGACGACGTTCCGCATCCCTCAAGTATTTAACATATTTAAAAATCAAGATTTTGATATCACCCGTAAGGCGAAAAAACGCTTTGCGGGTGATGTTTTGTTTTGGCGATGCGAGGCTCTGATCTCAAAAAACTTACACAAAAATATATAATCGCTTGACAAAGGGCGGAATAATGGTTATAATTATAATGTAGAATTGTATAATTTTAAGAAAAACCGAAAGGAAAGTATATAAAATGGCAGCACACAGACAAACAAGAATAAACGAGGAGCTTATGCACGCGCTTTCCGAGGCTGTCCGTCAGCTCAAGGACCCCAGAATAATGAGCAGCGTCGTTACGATCACGGACGTTGACTGCGCCAAGGACCTCAAGACCGCGAACGTGTATTACTCCTTCTTTTCTCCCAAATATACGGAAAAGGATATAAAGACGGCGCTCAAGAGCGCTCAGGGCTATCTTCGCACCTATCTTGCAAAGAATATCAATCTGCGCGAGACTCCGCTCCTCAATTTCGTTTACGACGATTCCATTCAGCGCGGAAACCGTATCTCCGAGCTTCTCCGCGAGGTCATGCCCGAGGAGAAGGACGGGGAACAGTAAGGCGAAAAACGGTATTCGGTGCAAGCGTAAGGAAGGTAAAGTCTGAAAATGAGATCGCATTTCGGTAACAACTTGAAAATCGAGGTGTCGGGAGAGTCCCACGGCGAAAGCGTTTCCGCTAAGGTCACGGGAGTGCCCGCAGGATATAAGATCGACGGCGAAAAGCTGAAAGCGTTTATGAAACGCCGCCAGGGGGGGAATCTGCCCTTCACCACTCCGCGGAAGGAAGAGGATCTGCCTGAGTTCGTAACGGGCGTCGATGAAAACGGCGTGACCACCGGCGAGCCCCTAACCGCGGTCATCTACAATAGAAACGTGCGCTCGGGCGATTACGCCGGATTTGCCGACACTCCCCGCCCGTCTCACGCTGAGTACACCGCTCAGATGCGCTACGGTAAGGATATCGACCTTCGCGGCGGCGGACATTTTTCCGCACGTCTGACCGCGCCTCTTTGCGCCGTCGGCGGTATTCTGAAGCAGATGCTTGAGAGCAAGGGTATATATATCGGCTCGCACCTTTATTCCGTGGGCGGAGTTCTTGATACGCCATATTCCCTTACAGACGTTGACCGCAACGCGCTCGACGCGTCTCTGAAGGGACGCTCCCTGCCCGTTATAAGCGACGAAGCGGCTGAGATGATGACCGCAGAGCTTGCCGCCGCCGCAAAAGAGTCCGACTCTCTCGGCGGAGTGGTTGAGTGCGCTGTCATCGGTATGCCCGCAGGTTACGGCGATCCTCTTTACGACGGTGTCGAAAACTGCCTTGCGGGTGCGATGTTCGGGCTCGGCGGAGTACGCGGTATCGAGTTCGGGACAGGCTTTGCCGCGTCCGCTATGCGCGGAAGTCAGCATAACGATCCATTCTGCATCAAGGACGGTAAGGTCATGACCGAAACTAACCATCACGGCGGCGTTATCGGCGGTATTACCAGCGGTATGCCTATAGTCTTCCGCGTCGCCTTCAAGCCTACCGCGTCTATCGGTATCGAGCAGAAGACCGTCTCGCTTTCCGAAATGAAGGAGACCGTCATTAAGATCGGCGGACGCCACGATCCTTGTATTGCTATTCGCGCTCTTCCTTGCGTCGAAGCCCTCACCGCTATCGTTCTCGCTGATCTGATGTTGGCAAAAACCCCTACTTTCTTTGAAAATGAAAGTTTGATTGCTTCGCAACCTGCAAAGAAACTTCTGTAATATCTGGTTTGTTGTAAAGTTTTTAATCGCCTGCAGGCGCTCGCCTGCCGCACCCGTTTCTTTCTTCTTTCTTTGAGCATTCGAAGAATAAATCCCTTTTTCCTATAAAGGATTTCAATTATGCAAAAACAAAAAGTTTACGCCGTAGTCGGACCTACCGCCTCGGGAAAGACCGCGCTTTCCGTCGAGCTTGCGAAGCTCCTGAACGGCGAGATCATCTCCTGCGACTCAATGCAGGTTTATAAAGGCATGGACGTCGGCACAGCAAAAGTAACAGCAGAGGAGAAGCAAGGCGTTCCGCATCATCTTATCGACGTCGTTTCGCCCGAGAGCGAATTTTCCTGCGCGGAGTATTCAGCTCTCGCCAAAGCGAAGATAGAGGAGATCGCCGCCAGAGGCAAAACTCCCATATTTTGCGGCGGTACGGGGCTTTATCTTGACAGCGTTCTCAGCGCAAACGAATTTTCGGACGCAGGCAAGGACGACGAGTACCGCGCTCTTCTTGAAACGAGATCCCCCGAAGAGCTTCACGCCATGCTGACCGAGGTTGATCCCGAGGCGGCGGAAGCGACGCATCGGAACAACGTAAAGCGAGTCATTAGAGCGCTTGAGATATTCAAGACTACGGGCGTTACCAAGACGGAATGGGACAGGCGTTCCCGCCTTGCCGAGCCGCCCTACGACAGCTTGGTCATAGGTCTGAATTTCCGAGACCGCGAAACGCTTTACCGGCGGATAAATCTCAGAGTTGACCTTATGCTCGAGGCGGGGCTTCTTGATGAGGTAAAGCGTCTGGATACTCCCGAGTTCAGAGCGGGGACAGCGTCCGACGGTATCGGTTATAAGGAGATACTCCGTTATACGGACGGCCTTTGCAGTCTTGAAGAAGCGGTAGAGGAGATCAAAAAAGCGTCCCGAAATTACGCAAAACGGCAGATCACTTGGTTTGCCAGAAACGGCTCTATCCGTTGGATATACCCCGACGATTGCCCTGCGGATGAGGAAAAATTTAAATTTATTGTAAATTCTGCGGTAAATATATTAAATATTAAATAAAATATGCTATACTTAATAAGATAATAGGCGAAATGATAAATTCGACACGATTTTTGCTCTTTCGTCTTTACTTATTACTTCTTTACTCTTACTTATTATCTCAAGATCGGCGGTGACTTACTCAACTTGGATAAAGAATACATTAAACGCGTTGAGGAGAACCTTGGCGGCGTACGCGAACGAATACGTCTGGCGGCGGGAGAGGGTAAAGTAACTCTTCTGGCTGCTACTAAGACCGTTTCTGCCGAGGTCATAAATTACGCGGCTGAAAACTTCGGTCTGACAGTTATCGGAGAGAACAAGGTGCAGGAGCTGCTTGAAAAGTACCCCGTTCTATGCAGGGACAAGCTTGAGATACACCTTATAGGCCATCTGCAGACCAACAAGGTCAGGCAGATAATCGACAAGGTGGACATGATCGAGTCTCTTGACAGAGCCGAGCTTGCAAAAGAGATATCGAAGCGCGCTCTGGCTATCGGAAAACGAATGCCGGTGCTGGTGGAGATAAACGTTGGCAAAGAGGCTGAAAAGAGCGGAGTCTATCCTGAGGACGCCGAGGCGTTCGTAAGAGATATGGCTCGGTACGAGGGCATCGAGATAGTAGGACTGATGACTATGGCTCCCGCGAAGATAAGCTCTGAGGAGTACAAGGCGTACTTCTCAGAGGTCAAGTCGATATTCGACCGCATAGCGGAGCTTGACGTTCCGGGCGTACGAATGGAGACGCTGAGTATGGGTATGTCGGACAGCTACGAGGAGGGCGCGCAGTGCGGAGCTACTCTGGTCCGCGTCGGAAGCGCCATATTCGGAAAGCGTATATATCCCGAGCAGAAGGTTTAAAACAGAAACAAGCGGAAAAAGCTTACAGGCTTATCCGTTAAAATAAAAATTTTTAAGAAAGGTAAAAAATCTATCCCCTCGGAGCACCGAAGGCAGTGACCGCGGCGGATATTTTAGGACCCGCACAATGAAAAAAGACGAGATTTTTGATGATGAATTTGAAATGGAGAACAAAAAGATGAACTTTGAAAATGATATTCCCGTAAAAGCAAAAGAAACACCCGTAACTCCCGGAACCCTTCAGATGAAGGTAGTTCGCCCCAAGAAGCTCAGCGAGGCTACTGAGATCGCTGACAGCCTTCGCGCAGGTCAGACCATCGTTCTTAACCTCGACGATATGACCGACATCGCTGCAAGACGTATCCTCGACTACATCGCAGGCGTTATCTACGCTATCAACGGTAAGATCGAGCGTCCCGCTGACAGAACCTTCCTTCTTACCCCCGCAGGTATCAAGGTAGCTACTCAGGAAGATTAAAAGGGGAACGCGCTTTCTTGAAAGAAAGCTGCGCAAAGAACTTCATTTACACCGACACCTTGGAGGCATCGGTGTAAATGAATTACTACGTAATTTTCTTCGAAAAAGGTGCATCCCCATTTCAAAATCGTGCGTACATCTTTTAACCAACAAACAGAGGAAATCCCCCAAAATTGGTAGGGGAGCGGCTTGCTGCTCCCGAAAAAAACACGCAAACATCCTTTCACACCGTAGGGGGCGTGTATTCGCCCGTAAGTCTCCCTTTGGGAGAAATGCGGCTCGCAAAGCGAGACGGAAGGAGACTGCAAGTTAAAAAATCCGCGCAAAACAATAAACACAACAGGAGAAATCAAATCAATTATGGCAACCGATTATTCAAAATCTCTTAACCTGCCTGCCACCGAATTTGCAATGAGAGCGAACCTGCCTCAGCGCGAGCCGGGTATGCTGGCGGCTTGGGAGTCGGACAATTTATACAAAGCGCTTATGGAGAAGAATGCGGACAAGCCGAAGTTCGTCCTTCACGACGGACCTCCTTACGCAAACGGCGATATCCACATCGGTCACGCGCTCAACAAGATTCTGAAGGACTTTATAGTCCGTTATCACAATATGGCGGGCTACTGCGCGCCTTACGTTCCCGGCTGGGACTGTCACGGTCTTCCCGCTGAGAGCGCTATCATCAAGAAGACGAAGCTGGACCGCGGATCCATGTCCGTTTCCGACTTCAGAAACAAGTGTAAGGACTTCGTTCTTTCTTACGTTGACATTCAGAGAGAGGGCTTCAAGCGTCTCGGAGTCGTCGGCGACTGGGAGAACCCCTACCTCACCCTCAAACCCGAGTTCGAAGCAAAGCAGATCGAGGTCTTCGGCGAGATGGCAAAGAAGGGCTACATCTACAAGGGCATGAAGCCCGTTTACTGGTGCGCGTACGACGAGACGGCTCTCGCTGAGGCTGAGATCGAGTACAGCGACGATCCCTGCGACTCTATCTACGTTAAGTTTGCAGTCAAGGATGACTTCGGCGGAAAGCTGAGAAATATTCCCGGCGTTCCCGAGAAGCTTTATTTCGTTATCTGGACTACTACCACCTGGACACTTCCCGGTAACCTGGGTATCTGTCTGAACGCTGATTATCAGTATTCTATCGTTAAGGTAGGAGACGAAGCGTACATCATCGCATCCGAGCTGGTCGAAACGGTCGCAAAGGCAGTCGGCTTTGAGAGCTACGAGGTAGTGGCTCAGCTCAAGGGACGCGAAATGGAAGGCATGAAGGCTCAGCACCCCTTCATGGACAGACCTTCTTACGTTATCTGCGGCGCTCACGTCACTCTCGACGGCGGTACAGGCTGCGTTCATACAGCTCCCGGCTTCGGCGCAGAGGACTTTGACGTATGGCGCAAGTACGAGGGACTTCCCGAGCTCATCGTTCCCGTTGACTCAAAGGGAAGAATGACAGAGGAAGCAGGCAAGTACTGCGGACTCAAGACCTCCGAGGCAAACGTTGAGATCCTCAAGGACATCACCGAGAGCGGCGCGCTGCTTGCGGTACAGAAGATAGTTCACCCCTATCCTCACTGCTGGAGATGTAAGAATCCTATCATCTACAGAGCTACGGAGCAGTGGTTTGCATCCGTTAAGGATATGACGGAGCAGGCAGTCAAGTCCTGCGACGACATCAAGTGGATCCCCGCTTGGGGTAAAGAGAGAATGGTCGCGATGATCAAGGAGAGAAACGACTGGTGTATCTCCCGTCAGCGTAACTGGGGCGTTCCGATCCCGATCCTCTACTGCGCGGATTGCGGAAAGCACATAGTAAACGACGAGACCATCAAGAGAGTTTCCGCTCTCTTCCGTGAAAAGGGCTCTAACGCTTGGTACGATATGACCGCGGACGAGATCGCTCCCGCAGGACTCAAGTGTCCCGATTGCGGCTGCGAGCATTTCAATAAAGAAAAAGATATTATGGACGTCTGGTTCGATTCAGGTTCTTCCCACGCGGCAGTTCTTGAGGAGAGAGACGACCTCGTCAGCCCCGCGGACGTTTATCTCGAGGGCGGCGACCAGTACAGAGGCTGGTTCCAGTCCTCCATGCTGACCTCCATCGCGGCAAGAGGCAAGGCGCCTTACAAGACCATCATCACTCACGGCTGGACCGTTGACGGTGAGGGTAAGGCGATGCATAAGAGTCTCGGAAACGCAGTATCTCCCAAGGAGATCATCGATACCTACGGCGCAGATATCCTCCGTCTTTGGGTATCTTCCGTTGAATATACCGTTGACGCAAGGATCTCCAAGGATATCCTGAAGCAGCTTTCCGAGGTCTACAGAAAGATCAGAAATACAGCCCGTATCCTTATGGCTAACCTCGGTACGGCAGAAACGGATTTTGATCCTGAAAAGGATATGGTAGATGAAGCAAAACTGCCGGATATCGATAAGTGGGCTCTTGCAAGACTTAACGCTCTGGTTAAGGAAGTGAACGAGGCTTACGAGCAGTACCGCTTCCACGACGTATATCACGCCGTAAGCAATTTCTGCACCATCGAGATGTCCAAGCTTTATATCGATATCTCCAAGGACAGAACCTACGTTGATAAGAAGGACGGCTTCGGACGCCGCGCGGCTCAGACCACCATGTATAAGATCCTCAAGGCTCTTACGCTGATGATCTCGCCTATCCTTTCCTTCACGGCGGACGAAATCTGGAAGACCATGGCTCACACAGCGGACGACGACGCAAGAAACGTTCTGCTCAACGATATGCCTAAGTACGACGAGAGCTGTCCTTTCGCAGAGGAAGAGGCGAAGTACGAGGAGCTGTTCCGTCTTCGCGATCAGGTTCTCTCCGCTCTTGAGGTTGCCAGAGCTTCCAAGCTTATCGGTAAGTCTCTCGAGGCTGAGGTCGAGATCACCTGCGACGGCGAGACCTACGACTTCCTTTCAAGCTTCAGCGAAGACGCGCTTTCCGACGTGTTCATCGTTTCGGGAACTGCTCTCGTTAAGGGCGCGGCGGCAGAAGGCGCTGAGCTTTCCGTAAAGGTTTCCGAGGCTAAGGGCGAGAAGTGCGCTCGTTGCTGGAAGCATTCCGAGGGAGCTATCGAGGTAGACGGCGAGCATATCTGTCCTCGCTGCAAGGCGATCCTCGGTATATAGTTTGAAAATGAATTTTCAAACTTAGCGTAAGAAAGAAATAATTATATTTATGAAAATTAAAATGGCTATGGACCGAAAGGGAGGGATAATCTCCCTTTCGGTCATTATTGCGACGGTGGTTATCGATTTTATCACTAAAAAGCTGGTCATGAGCAATATGGAGATATACGATAGCATACCGCTTATAAAAAACGTCCTGCACCTGACGTACATTACAAATGACGGCGCGGCTTTTGGCAGTTTCTCGGAGCACCGATGGGTATTTATGACCATGAGCACCGTTATGATACTGTTTATGGCTGCGCTTCTTTTACTTTGGACGGACAAGGATCCGATGTTCTATACGGCGGTGTCGATGGTACTGGGCGGTGGAGTTGGCAATATGATAGACCGCATCGCTTACGGTACGGTCATCGACTTCATCGACTTCTGCGCTTTTCCGAACCTTTGGATGTGGATATTCAACGGCGCGGACGCCTTCGTCTGTATAGGCGTCGGTCTGTTCGTTATCTATTATATCCGCGCGGAGATAAAGGAGTCAAAGCGTAAAAAGGCAGAAGCGGAAGCAGAGGAAATATAATTATTTGTAGGGGCAACGCCCCTACGGATAACCAATGAATATACGCTAAACCTAAGCCTCTCTCCGAAGGGAAGGTGCCGAGCTTGCGAGGCGGATGAGGTGTACCGAATCTTTGGGCTTTTTAACACCTCATCCGTCACCTACGGTGCCACCTTCTCCCACTGGAGAAGGCTTACCATAGTAACACGCGAAAATAAAAAATCCTCAGAGGATGGTAAAGCGTTTTGATAGGTCAGAGACTTGATATGTACGTTTCCGAGACGGAACAGATAACCCGTTCTGCGGCTCAGAAGCTGATACAAAACGGGTTCGTCACCGTAAACGGAGAGGTAAAAAACAAAAATTACAAGCTGTGCGCGGGGGACGAGGTGGAGACGGACTATCCCGAGCCCGTACCCGACGAGGCGATACCCGAGGACATACCGCTGGATATAGTCTACGAGGACGAGGATCTGCTGGTGGTCAATAAGCCGAAGGGTATGGTGGTCCATCCCGCGGCGGGAAACTATACGGGTACGATGGTCAACGCCTTGCTGTTCCATTGTAAAGAGGGACTTTCGGGAATAAACGGAGTCATCCGTCCCGGAATAGTTCACCGTATCGACAAGGATACGTCGGGGCTTTTAGTGGTCGCTAAGAACGACGTGTCTCATAACAGTCTCGCCCTGCAGATCAAGGAGCATAAGGCTGACAGAGTCTACCGCGCGATAGTTATCGGAAATCCAAAAGAGGACGAGGGGACTATCGATAAGCCCATCGCCCGCCATCCTACCGACCGTAAGAAAATGGCGATAGTTCAGGGCGGACGGAAAGCGGTTACGCATTTTAAGGTCCTTGAACGTTTTCAAGGCTTTGCGTATTGCGAGATGCGTCTGGAAACGGGCAGAACTCATCAGATAAGAGTGCACATGGCGTCTATCGGGCATCCGCTCATGGGCGATACAATATACGGCGGCGGAAGCACTCAGTTCGAAAAGAAGCATCCCCGTCTCTTCGAAGGCGATAAGTGCGGTCAAGCGCTGCTCGCTATGTCCCTTGGCTTTGATCATCCGAAAACTGCCGAGCACCTCGTTTTTAAGGCACCCATCCCCGCTTGGATGGATGATATACTCGCACTTTTGAGAGGGGAAAACGCGCTTTCTTGAAAGAAAGCTGCGCAAAGAACTTCAATGACATCAACACCGCAAGGGCATTGATGTCATTGAAAAGTTTGGTGTTTTTCTTCGAAAAAAGTATGTGTTCCCTTTTTCAACAAGAGCGTACATCATCTATCCCACAAACGAGAAAAACTACCTATTTTTATGGTGTTGCGGGAGCAACTCGGCAGTATTTTATGTACGAAAAACCGCGAGCCGCGTTATGCGAGCGTGTTTTCGGCGAGCCGTTAAAAATCTACCACGGTCTTTCTTTCTTCTTTTTGCAGAATGCGTAGCATTCACGCATTTCTTCTTCTTTCTTTCTCGAAAGAAGGAAGAAAAACGCGAAATCTTTAACATAAAGAAATATTAAAGTAAAATTATAGAATTTACTCAAAAGCAAATTCTATAAACACCTCATCCACCACTATCGTGGTCCCCCTTCTCCCACTGGAGAAGGCTTGAAAACAACCCTCTTACACAAAATAAAACATTTACTAAAAAAATAATCCGGCGCGCTCATTCGCCCTGCCGGAAAGGAGAAATATAACAAAATGAAAGAAAAATTTTATCTCACCACAGCCATTCCGTATTGCTCAGGAAAGCCTCATATAGGCAATACCTACGAGGTGATACTCACGGACGCCATCGCAAGATATAAGCGTCAGAGAGGCTACGACGTATTCTTCCTTACAGGTACGGACGAGCACGGACTTAAAATCGAAACAAAAGCCGCAGAGCAGGGCATTACTCCCAAGGAGTTCGTTGACGGCGTCAGCGATAAGGTCAAGGAGATATGGGCTCTTGTAGGCGCGTCTTATGACAAATTCATCCGTACCACCGACGACTATCACGAAAAGGCAGTCGCAGGTATATTCAAGAAACTGCTGGATCAGGGCGATATCTACAAAGGACAGTACGAGGGCTGGTACTGCGTACCCGACGAGGCGTTCTTTACAGATACGCAGGTAACGGACGGCGTTTGCCCCGACTGCGGACGTCCCGTTCAGAGAGCTAAAGAGGACGCGTATTTCTTCAGAATGAGCAAGTACGCCGATAAGCTTCTTAAGCATATGGAAGACAATCCCGGTTTCGTTGAGCCCGAGGCTCGCCTTAAGGAGATGATAAATAACTTCCTTAAGCCCGGACTTCAGGACCTCTGCGTAACAAGAAGCTCCTTCACTTGGGGCGTTCAGGTTCCCGGCGACGAAAAGCACGTCATCTACGTCTGGATCGACGCGCTCTCCAACTATATCACAGCTATGGGTTATACCGTAGACGAGCAGGGCGAGCTCTTTAAGAAATATTGGCCATGTGACGTTCACGTTATCGGTAAGGACATCGTTCGTTTCCATACTATCTACTGGCCTATCCTGCTTCTCGCTCTGGGCGTTCCGCTGCCTAAGAAGATCTACGGCCACGGCTGGCTGAACTTCGGTACGGACAAGATGTCTAAGTCAAAGGGTAACGTGATGTATGCGGACGAGCTTGCTCAGCTCTTCGGAGTTGACGGCGTTCGCTACTACACCCTTTCCGCTATGCCATATTCCTCGGACGGCAGCATCACATACGACAGCATGATAACCGCGTATAACTCCGACCTTGCAAATAACCTCGGAAACCTGGTCAACCGTACCATTTCCATGAATAAAAAGTATTTTGCAAAGGTAGTTCCCGCTCCGGGCGCTGACGAGGGTACGGACGGCGAGCTTAAAGCGGCTGTAGCCGAGGCTTGCAAGAAGGCTTACGAATGTATGGATGGCTATAAGGTGTCCGACGCGCTCTACGAGATATTCACAATGCTCCGCAGAGCAAATAAGTATATCGACGAGACCACTCCCTGGACGCTGGCAAAGACCGAGGAGGGTAAGGCGCGTCTTGCGACGGTTATGTATAACCTGCTGGAGACTATCAGAATAGGCGCAGTCCTGCTTACTCCCTTTATTCCCGAGACTGCGGGTAAGATACTCGCTCAGCTTGGAACCGACGTGACTTCGCTTGAGTTCGGTTCGCTTGAAAGCGGTAAGGAGACGGGAGAGGCTGAGGTCCTCTTCAAGAGAATAGACGAAAAAGAATTTTACGAGCAGCTTGCGGCTATGAAGGGCGAGCCCGCTCCTACAGAAAACGAAAAGAAAGAGACGGATAACAAAATGGAAGAAGTAAAAGATACAGCTGAAGTAGTAGAAGAAGCGGTTAAAGAGTACGAGCCCCTCGCAGAGACCTGCGCTTTCGACGATTTCGTTAAGATCGATATGCGTGTAGCTAAGGTCCTTGAGTGCGAGACAGTTCCGAAGTCCAAGAAGCTCCTTCGCTTCAAGCTCGACCTCGGCTTCGAGACCAGACAGGTGTTCTCCGGTATTGCTAAGTACTACACTCCCGAGGAGATGATCGGTAAGAAGGTCGTTATGGTCGCTAACCTCGCTCCCCGTATGATGAAGATCAACGGCGTTGAGGAGGAAAGCAACGGTATGATCGTCGCTTCCGGCGGACACTCCCCCGACGCTGTCGTCAAAGTCCTCTTCGCTGACCCCGACGCCCCTGTTGGTGACCGCATCAGCTAACCTACTTTCTTTGAAAAGAAAGTAGGCAAAGAAACTTTTGTACTGATTTTTCTCTTTAAAGCAATTTAGTGCAAAAGCTGCGCAAAAACTTCTGTGACATTGACACCGCGAGGGCATCAATGTCACAGAAATATTGAAAGTTTTTCTTCGAAAAAAGTCCGTGCTTCCATTTCTAACAAGAGCGCACATTTCTTATCCAATAGCACCAAAAATTGCTACACCGAAACATCCCGAAAATGCGAAGCGTGGGCGAGCATTTTTGTAGAAATGATAGCACAAGCATCCCCTTGTTCCTTAAAACTTCGCTCGTGCTTTTTGAGCGAAGTTCTGGCGAGCCGTTCCGCGCTACCACGACCTTTCTTTCTTCTTTTTGCGAGCATTTTTCTTCTTTCTTTCGTGAAAGAAGGAAGAAAAACGCGAAATCGTAAACAAAAAGAATCTAAAAAAACAAATTATAAAATTTCCTCAAACAAAAAAACTCTAATAAAAAAATAAAATCTATGCTTAACACAGAAGAATCGGCGCTTTTCGATATAAACGCCAAACTTTTTGATACACACGCCCATTACGACGACGCGAAATTCGACGAAGACCGCGACGAAATACTGCAAAGCCTTCAAGCAAGCGGAGTCGAATATATCGTTGACGTGGGTTGTTCCTTCGATACTATGGAGAAAGCTTCAGCGCTTTCGGAAAAATACGATTTCGTGTACGCCAGCGCAGGCATCCACCCGAACGACGCCGCAGACGCAGACGCGAGAGGCGAAGAGGCGCTTCAGATCATAAGAAGTTACCTGAATAAGCCCAAAACCGTCGCTATCGGCGAACTTGGGCTTGATTATTACTGGGACGACTGTCCCCGCGACGTTCAGAAGAAGTGGTTTGAATTGCAGCTTCAGCTTGCCGAGGAGACGGGTTATCCCGTCATCATCCACGACCGAGACGCTCACGGCGACACTATGGAGATACTCCGACGTCACCCGAAGGTCAAGGGAATATTGCACAGCTTCAGCGGCAGTCCCGAAATGGCGGACGAGCTGATAAAGATGGGCTGGTATATCTCCTTTTCGGGAGTTCTGACCTTCAAAAACGCGGCTAAGCTCCCGGAGGTCGCGAAAAGAGTCCCGCTTGACCGTATGCTGATCGAAACGGACGCTCCTTATCTTGCGCCCCACCCTCACAGAGGTAAGCGCAACGACTCGGAGCTGATGAAGTACACCGCCCTCAAGCTTGCGGAGATCAAGGGGCTCACGTACGCCGAGGTCTGTGCCATCACCATGGAGAACGCAAAGCGCGTATATAATATCAAATAGTATCCAAATATTCCTCGGTGTAAGAAAGAGAAGTTATAATTATGGAAAAAAACGATCTTGGCGGCGTTTTGTGCTTCAACAAACCCGCGGGATGCACTTCCCACGATATAATCTATCGCGTCCGTAAGCTGTACGGCACGAAGCAGGTCGGCCACACGGGGACGCTTGATCCTCTTGCAACGGGCGTGCTTGTCGTTATGGTCGGCAGAGCGGTGAAGGCGTCCGAATTTCTTACCGCCGACGAAAAGGAGTACGTTGCCACTCTGAAGCTGGGTATCACCACCGATACCGAGGATATTACGGGCGAGGTGCTTTCCGAATACAAGGGCGAGATGCCCGACTTCGAAACGGTGAAAAACGCGGTTTCCGCGTTTGCGGGTGAGATCGAACAGGTTCCGCCCATGTATAGCGCACTGAAAAAGGACGGCAAAAAGCTGGTGGATCTGGCGAGACAGGGCGTTACCGTTGAGCGCGAGGCGCGCAAGGTCAGAGTTGACAAGATAGATGTCTTTGAAACCGAAAAGCCCGACGAATTTATGCTGAACGTCCGCGTTTCCAAGGGCACTTACATACGGACTCTTTGCGCCGATATAGGCAAAAAGCTGGGTACGGGCGGCGTCATGGCGACGCTTACCCGAACGTCAAGCGGTAATTTCGGTATTGAAGAGAGCTTCGACGAGGAGCAGCTCAAAGCGATGACCGACGAGGAGCGTTACGCCGCTCTCCGTCCGACCGATGAGCTATTTCCCGACTGTCCCGCTCTTACTCTTTCGGACTTTTTCGCGAAGCTTGGCGCTCACGGGTGCGATCTTTATCAGAAAAAGCTCCGCACATCCTTCCCCGAAGGTCAGCTCGTCAGACTTTACGACTCCCTCGGCTTCTTCGCTCTCGGACGCGTTATTTCTACCCCCGACGGCTCCGCTATCAAACCCGTAAAACAATTTAGAATATAGGTGACACTGATTTGTTTGTGCGAACATAGGTTTGTGTCACCCCTCGAAGCTTTCTCGCTGACAGCGGTCAGCGCTTTTCTTACGAAAAGACCGAAATCTTCGACAAGCCTTTGCGGAGCCTTGTGTTCCTTAAAACCGCGAGCGGAGTTTTCCGAGCGGTTTTCTGTGAGCCTTTCCGTACTACCACGGTCTTTCTTTCTTCTTTTTGCGAGCATTTTTCTTCTTTCTTTTGCGAAAGAAGGAAGAAAAACGCGAAATCTTTAACAAAAAGAAATATTAAAGAAAAATTATAAAATTTACTCAAATATCCGTCTTACACAAATAAACCATTTAAACAAATAAAAAATATTCGCCCGCGGGTGCTTACCCGCAAAGGAGAACAAAATTATGAAACTCAGAGCACCATCAGTTCCGCTTATCACAGTTGACCCTTATTTTTCGGTATGGTCTGCAGCAGACAAGCTGACCGACCGTCCCACAAGCCACTGGACAGACCGTTATACCAGCTTTTCCAGAGCAGACTGGGCAAGAGAAGCCTCCAGACCTAACTCCATGCTCGGACTTGTCACCGTCGACGGCAAGACTTACCGTTTCATGGGCGCCTCCGACCACGAGGCTATCGAGCAGACAGGTCTCGATATCGACGCGCTGAACACCGTTTACACCTTCGAAACAGACGAGATCAAGGTCACCGCGGCGTTTATGACTCCAATGCTCCCCACGGAGCTTGACGTTCTCACCCGTCCCGTCAGTTACCTCAAGCTCTCCGCAGTCTCTAAGGACGGCAAAAAGCACGACGTTTCCTACGAGGTCTCCGTTTCCGAGGAGCTTTGCCTCAACGTCGCGGGACAGTCCCCAGTTGTTAAGAGCGACGTTCAGATAAAGGGCGTCTCCGCTTGTATGAAGATGGGCAACTCCGTTCAGAACGTGCTGAACCGTTCGGGCGATGACGTTCGCATCGATTGGGGTTACCTTTATCTGGCAGTAGTCGGCGCGGGCGCGTCAGTTTCCGATACAAAGGTCACATACGCAAGAGATTTCCGCTTCAATAAGAAAGAGCCCGATAAGAAGCCCGAGTCCGCGGAGCTTGAGTCTCTCACCGCAAAGGCTGAGGGCGACGCTCTTATTATGTTCGCTTACGACGATATCGACAGCGTCACCTATTTCGGCGCGAAGCTGAAGTCCTGGTGGAACAAGGACGGCATGACGATTGAAATGGCGATAGAGAAGGCGGCGTCATCTTACGACAAGCTTGCAAAGAAGTGCCGCGAGTTCTCCGATAAGCTCTATATCGACGCTTGCAAGGCGGGCGGCGAGCAGTACGCGGACATCGTTTCTCTCGCTTACCGTCAGGTATTCGCGGCTCATAAGGTTGCCGTTGATACCGAGGGACAGCTTCTGTTCATCTCCAAGGAGTGCTTCTCCAACGGTTGCGCGGCGACTGTTGACGTAAGCTATCCTTCCATTCCTATGTTCCTACATTACAATCCCGAATTCGTTAAGGGTATGATGAGACCTATATTCAAGTACGCGGCTACCGACGAGTGGGAGTTCGACTTCGCGCCCCACGACGCGGGACAGTATCCGCTGGTCGAAGGTCAGGTCTACGGCAAGAACCGCGAGACGGGCAAGCAGCAGCACCATATGCAGATGCCTGTTGAGGAATGCGGTAATATGCTGGTCATGGCTGCGGCTGTCTGCGTTGCGCAGGGCAATACGTCCTTTGTAAGAGACCATATCGAGATCCTTGAGACCTGGGCTCAGTACCTTATCCGTTTCGGTCAGGACCCCGAGCATCAGCTCTGTACGGACGACTTCGCAGGTCACCTGGCTCACAACTGCAACCTCTCCCTCAAGGCTATAATGGGACTTGCAGGACTTGCTATCATCTTCAAGATGCTTGGCAAGAAGCGTAAATCCGAGAGCTACTACAAGAAAGCTAAGGAGATGGCTGACATTTGGGTCAAGACCGCTGCGAACGGCGACGGCTCCTTCCGTCTGGCATTTGACCGTCCCGGTACATATTCTATGAAGTATAACGCTGTTTGGGATAAGCTCTTCGGCACGAAGATTTTCGCTCCCGAGGTTATGCAGAGCGAGGTTCAGAGCAATTTTGCCCGTATGAACCCCTACGGTATGCCTCTTGATAACCGCGCTCAGTACACCAAGTCCGACTGGCTCGTCTGGACCGCGACTATGCTTGAAAGCGACGACGATTTCCGCCGTTACATCGAACCTCTGTGGAAGGCATATCACTATTCTCCTTCCCGTGTTCCGCTTACCGACTGGTACGATACCGCGACTTCTCTTATGGTTGGCTTCCAGCACAGAACCGTTCAGGGCGGTCTGTTCATCAAGCTGATGGAAAAAGACTTCTCCGAAAAGTGCAAGAAGATCTGGGGCTAACCGTACTTTCTTTGAAAAGAAAGTAGGCAAAGAAACTTCATTTACACCGACACCGCGATGGCATCGATGTCAGAGAATATTTGGTAATTTTCCTTCGAAAAAGTTGCATCCCCATTTCAATGAGAGCGTACATTTTCTAACCCATATTATAAAATATACGCAAAACCGGTAGGGGTTGGCGCCTCGACAACCCGTGTTAAAGATTTACAATAAACAACAAAGGGCGGAACAAATCCGCCCTTTTGATATACTATAAAATTTCCGCAAATAAATTATTTGCCTGCAGGCGCTCGCCTGCCCGCCCTTTTGGTATGTTATAAATTCTATGCAATTAATTTATTTGCGTGCGAGTGCTCACTCGCCAAAATCTACAGGTCTGCCCAGCTCTGCGGACTCGAAGCAAGCTTCCATAACTCTGAGAACTCTCTTGATCTGAGCGTGAGTTACGAGCTGTTCAGCCTCTCCGTCGATCGCCTTAACTACGTTACGGTAGAAATCGTGAACGTCGGAAACGGGACGCTCGATCTCGTAGGTCTTGAGGGTAAGCTCGTCTCTGGGCGCCATAGTCTTCGTGATACCTGCCGCTGTCTGAACGGGAACGACGTCGCTCTCGTGCCAAGCCAGGCACTTACCGACCTGCGCGTTCTGACGCCAATCCTCGATCTTTGCCGTACCGTTCTTGCACTGCATATAGAAGCGGGGCAGGGGCAGGAAGTTATAAGTTCCGACCTCGATATAAGCTGTTTTGCCGCCCTCGAAGTAGAGGTTAAGGCGGAAGCCGTCGTCGACCTCGTCGGTGGTGATATTGGTGATGTCGCAGGAGACCTTTTTGATCTTATCGGGAATGAGCTGGAGCATCTGGTCGATGAGATGAACGCCCCAGTCGAGGATCATACCGCCGCCGTAGGGCTTATGGCATCTCCAGTCGGAGGGGATACCGCGGGAGCCGTGGATACGGCTTTCGATACGAATGACTTCGCCGATGTCACCGTCCTCGATGATCTTCTTCATAGCGAGGAAGTCGACGTCCCAACGTCTGTTTTGATGAACTGTGAAGAGCTTACCGCTCTTTTTCTGAGCGTCCAGCATTTTGTCAAGAGCCGCGACCGTCATCTCAACAGGCTTCTCGCAAATGACGTTCTTACCTGCCATCAGCGCTCTGCAGACGATATCGTTATGGACGTCGTTAGGGGTAGCGCAGACGATGATGTCGCACTTGGGATCGTTTATAGCGTCCTCGAAGGAAGCGTATGTATTTATACCTCTGGACTTAGCCAGCTCTATTTTTTTCTCATCTATGTCGTATATACCGAGCAGGGAGACAACGTCGCTGTTCAGCGCGTGGTTTGCGTGCCAACCGCCCTGTCCGCCGTATCCGATGATAGTTACGTTCTTTTTCATAAGTATGTAATCCTTTCTTACCGTTAAGAAAACTGTTAATTCAATGATAGCATTTATTTTCGCTTTTGTCAATAGAGGGGAGGAAAAATGTTATTTTTTTATTATTTTATTTTTGATTTGGGTTAAGACGGATATTTTGCTTAAAAATTATTTTTTAGATACATTCTCTTTTTGATATCCGCATCTTTCTTACTTTCTTTCGAGAAAGAAAGAAGAAAGACGCTCCAGAAAGAAGAAAGAAAGACCGTGGTAGGTTTTAAACGGCTCGCAGAAAATTCGCTCAAAAGCAGGAGCGAATTTTGGGTTGTAAAAAAGGATGCTTCTGCGGTCATTTCGACAAAAATGCTCGCCCATGCTTCGCATTTTCGGGTTATTTATTCCGTTTTTTCGCATGATTTGATGCTACAGGTAGTTGCGGTAGCAACTCGGCAGTATTTCATGTACCCAAAATCCGAGCACACGGAGTGTGTTACGCGAGGATTTTCGTGGTGTGATTGCACCCGTTTCTTTCTTCTTTCTTTGAGCATTCGAAGAATGCATCTTTTCATTTCTTCTTTCTTCGGAAAGAAAGAGGAAAGAAATGAAGAACTAAACGAAAAAGAACTTTTATAGAAAAATTAAAAAATTTACTCAAAATAACCTTCTTGCGGTATGACCGCAAAAATAATCTCCACACCTACATTCTACTTCTTGCAGAATAAATTTTCACGCCAAATAACTCACAAAATATAGCCAAAATTCAACTTTTGAATAAAATCTAAGCGTGTGGTGAGCCGTGAGCTCACATATAAAAGAAAACTTTTTTTTAAGATTTCAAAAAACTATTGCAAAACGTATAGTTTTTTGATATAATATAACCGAAGACAAGATATAAAATAAGATCATACCGGCCGGGGAGCTAGCGGTGCCCTGTAACCTACAATCCGCTACAGTAGGGGTGGTTTCCGATCCGAGGGCTAACCGTGTGTGGTCTGCGCCGTGTGTAATCGTGATGACGAATGGGTCTTGTGCAATCAATGGCCCCGAACCATGTCAGGCGGGCGCACCGAGCAGCATTAAGAGGTATGTTTGATGTGCCACGAGGGTGCCTGTTCCGAGCGAGAGCCGCGGTTAACGCATATTCTGTTACGTTCAGAGTGAGGTGTATGATCTTATTTTGTACCTTGTCTTTTTTTAGCGGAATTTTGTTTTGCGATCGGATGAAAGAGAGGTCTTGTAAATATGCATCAGGCGCTTTACCGTAAATGGCGTCCGAAGGACTTTGATTCTGTCTGCGGGCAGGAGCATATCACTTCGGTTCTTCGTTACGAGATAATCAATAACAGATACAGCCACGCGTATCTTTTCTGCGGTTCCCGCGGAACGGGTAAGACTACCTGCGCCAAGCTGCTTGCCAAGGCAGTCAACTGTCTTTCTCCCGAGAACGGAAGCCCCTGCGGTAAATGCGAGGCTTGTCTCGCCATAGAGAACGAGACCACCACCGACGTTATCGAGATGGACGCGGCTTCCAATACGGGCGTCGATTACATCAGAGACATCCGCGAGGCGGTGATGTACGCTCCGTCCATGCTGAAGAACAGAGTCTATATCATCGACGAGGTCCATATGCTGACTCAGAGCGCATTCAACGCTCTGCTAAAAACTCTGGAAGAGCCGCCGTCGCAGGTGGTATTCATTCTGGCGACCACGGAACAGCAGAAGATCCCCGCCACCATACTTTCAAGATGTCAGAAATTCGAGTTCCGCAGAATATCCTCGGACGTAATAGCGCAGAGACTGCTTTATATCTCCGAAAAAGAAGGTATAGTCACAGAGCCCGAGGCGGCGAAGGTCATCGCAAAGATGGCGCAGGGCGGTATGCGAGACGCTATCAGTCTGCTTGAGCTTTGCGCGGGCGACGGCAAGGAGATCACTCTGAAAGCCGTTCGCGCGGTTACGGGCGCGATGGGAAGAGAGCAGGCGGCGGAGGTCGCCGACGCTGTCAGTAAAAAAGACACGGACGCCCTGTTTGAAATAGTTGAAAAGGTGGTGTCATCTTCCAAGGAGATGACGGTTTTCTGGCAGGAGCTTACGGACTTCTACCGAGACCTGCTGGTGTTCAAGACGGCGAAGGAGCCGGCAAAGTTCATAGACCTGACCTCAGACGAGGAGGAGATGCTTGGCGACCTTTCGGCAAGATTTTCGCCCGCGACCTTGCTCCGGCATTGTTCGCTTCTTGAAGAGACGTACGCGAATATGCTCCGCCCCGGAGCTTCAAAACGTCTTTGCGCGGAGCTGGCGTTCCTTAAAATGTGCGACGAAAAGCTGGATACCTTCCCCGAGGGGCTGACTGCAAGAGTTTCTGCCCTTGAAGAGAAGATAGCTCTTCTGTCTGCGGGAGCTGTGCCGATAGCCCAGACCGCTTCCGCGCCTGCGCCCAAGTCTTCCGCTTCCGCGTCGGCTAAAGCAGGGGAGACGGTGATGTATAAAAAGTCGGTCGAGGCTCCGAAGACCGAAACCGTTAAAGAGACGGTGAAAAGCGGACAGAAGAACGTACGCGAAGGGCTGAAGCCCGTAAGCTGGTGGATCGAAGCGGCTAAGAAGATAGGCGAGAAGGATCCGTCCATCGAGCCGTTCATGAAGCTGGCGAAGGGTTACGAGAACGGAAGCAAGGTCCTTATCCGCGCCGAGGGAAGCATGGCTGTGTTTATGCTGGATACGCCCGAGATGCGTTCCACGCTCGCGTCCCTTGCTACGTCCATATCGGGTAAGCCTCATACTCCCGACTGCTTTGAGTTCATCGAGGTCACGGTCAAGAATGACGATCATCCGATTAACGATCTGGTGTGATCAAATTAAGGCGAGAGGACAAAGGACCTCTGCTACGAAATGAAATAAATATATAAAAATATTTGCCCGCGGGGGCTCACCCGCAATCTCTAAACAGAGAAAGGAACATATATCATGAAAGCAAGATTACCTAAGGAATACACAGCAGGTCCCTCAAGTATGCAGGGAATGCTCAAGCAGGCTCAGAAGATGCAGGAGCAGGCGGCTCAGCTTCAGGCAGAGCTTGAGGCGAG
>SVSQ01000106.1 GCA_015064245.1 Oscillospiraceae bacterium
GCGAAAATGGATCTATGAAACTTTGAAAAAAAGTAGGCGCGAAAAAACGGGAGAAATCTCTCGAAATCTCCCGTTTTCTCTTGTTTTCTCGGTCGGATCTTTTTTGACCGATAATGATGGCAGGGGTACTAGGAATCGAACCCAGGACACGCGGTTTTGGAGACCGCTGCTCTACCAGCTGAGCTATGCCCCTATACTTGACTGTACTATTATAGCACAGTCAAAATGATTTTTGATTAACTGAAAGTAGATTTTCTATGAACAAAAGGTTACTTTATTCAGAGACGTACTCTGCGTAGATAGCATTGACAGTCTTTTCGAAGTCCTCGTCGTCAACGCCGATGATGATGTTGTGCTCGCTGGAGCCCTGGTCGATGATTCTGATGTTGACGTCAGCGTTAGCGATGGACTTGAGAACGCGCGCAGCAGTACCCTTTTCGTTCTTCATACCGCGTCCAACGACTGCGATAAGAGCGATGCCGTCCTCGATCGTAACGGAATCGGGGCTGCAAGCGGCGTAAAGATTATTTATAATGCGGTCGCGCTTACCTTCAAGGGCCTCTGTAGCAATAACAACGCTCATGGTGTCAATACCGGAGGGAAGATGCTCGAAGGAGATATGTTCCTTTTCGAGAACTTCAAGAACCTTGCGTCCGAAGCCGATCTCAGAGTTCATCATATCCTTTTCGATATTGATAACGCTGAAGCCGTGCTTACCGGCAATACCGGTGATGACCTTGTGATGATCGTATCCGTCACTCTTCGCAACGATCATAGTGCCTGCCTCCTCGGGATGGTTTGTGTTTCTGATGTTTATCGGAATACCGGCAGTACGAACGGGGAATATAGCGTCCTCGTGAAGCACCGTAGCGCCCATGTAGGAAAGCTCGCGGAGCTCACGGTAGGTGATCTTTGAAATTGTGCAGGGGTTCTTGACTACTCTGGGATCAGCCATGAGGAAGCCGTCAACGTCTGTCCAGTTCTCGTAAAGGTCAGCCTCAACCGCTCTTGCGACGATAGAACCGGTGATGTCGGAGCCGCCGCGGCTGAAGGTCTTGATTGTGTCGTTAGGCATGATTCCGTAGAATCCGGGGATAACTGCGTTTTCGTGCTCCTTGAGAACGTCGCCGAGAACGGTGTTTGTCTTTTCGGAGTCAAGAGAACCGTCATCCTTGAAGAAGATAACGTCTGCAGCGTCTATAAACTTATAACCGAGAGCCTTAGCCATGATGAGACCGTTGAGGTATTCACCGCGGCTGGCTGCATAGTCTCTGCCTGCCTTATGGATCATGGAATTCTTGATCTTCTCAAATGTTTCGGAAAGATCGAGATCAAGCTCGAGATCCTTGATGATAGTGTTATATCTGTCGGTTATCATTGCAAACATCTCTGTTATGTCCTCGCCCTTAGCGGCGGTCTCATAGCAGCGATAGAGAAGGTCGGTAACCTTTATATCATCGGAAGAACGCTTGCCGGGAGCGGAAGGAACGACGTACTTTCTGTCATTCTCAGCGTTGATGATCTTCATTACCTTTTTGAACTGAGCGGCGTCCGCAAGAGAGCTTCCGCCGAATTTTACAACTTTAACCATAGTTATTACTCCTTAAAAAAATAAAAGCCGAATGTGTATAAAAACACCTTTTAATATTATATTAAAAAGTAAAGAATTTGTCAATAGGAAGAATAAAAATTCATTCTAAGTTCCACGATATGCACATTATTCAGTTTTGTTTCAACGTTATTTTATTACAAATTTCATCATATAATAGCAAACGAATGACTTATAGCAGAAAGCGGGGAATTAAAAATGCCGAAGATCAGATTTGATCTGCTCAGCCTTTGGATGACTGTTTTAGTATTCTGGGACGGCAGCGGAGATACTGCGGTGACCTTGATAGCGGCGTTTTTACACGAGATGGGACACGTGGCGGTCATGTATATGAACGGCGTAGGCATAAGAGAGATAGGAATAACTCCGTACGGCTTCGAAATAGTCGCGGCGAGGCAGTACCGAAGCTTTTTTGAAGAGATAAGCGTGTCGCTTGCGGGATGCGCGGTAAATTTTCTGTCGGCTGTGATGCTTTACGGATTCGGCGGGATACTGCAGCGGCTCGCGATCGCTTCCGCAGCCCTCGGAATACTTAATATAATGCCCATCAGCTGTCTTGACGGCGGAGTAACGCTGAACTCTATGCTGTGTCTCGGTATGCTGCCCGATAAAGCGGACGCGATATGCAGGATCATTTCTTTTGTGACCTTATTCTGTATCTGGATACCCGCGGTGTACGTTTTTATGTTTTCGGGGGCGAACTATTCGCTTTTCGTTCTGTGCGTATGGCTCTTTGGAAAGCTGTTTGCCCCGTCGCGGTTCAAATCTTGAGGGGCGGTAACACAGAAAACAAAAAGCCTTGGAAAATCCTCAAACCGCGGGTTACAGGTTAGATCATCAAGGCTTTTTATATGTTATTGGATCATTCGATTTCAGCGATCAGCTTTTCAAAAGCGGACTCAAGAGGAAGCCCGAATTCCTGAATATCCTCAGTCCACTGATCAAAGAGCGAATCGTATTCGTGTTCCCAGGAATCGATTATCTCGATCCGCGCGTCCAGATCGGCAGGGGGACAGCCTCCGGGGAAGATAGCGTTCGCGCTCTCAACGACAGAAGCGATCTCGTCCATACCGTTATTGAAAAGATCTTCTATAAGATCCTCCGCGTAATCCGCGTTGTACGATTCGTAATAGCTCAATAGACCTGAGCCATTTACTGCGTCTATGAGATTTTTCATGTTATAGACCGCGCGCTCGTTATCCGAAAGGGAATAATAGTCGTCTTCTGCAGCATCGGCAATTTTAGTCCATTTTTTGTGCCAATTCATAAAAACCTCCGTAACTTAAATTTTATTTGATCAAGCCTCGCTTGATTTATTTCGTAGTGTCAGACAGCATTTCAGCTTTTTTCATGGCTTTGCATGGCTTTATACATATCAAAGCGAGAAGCAGGGCGGTGAGCGACCAGGTTATAGGATAAGATATGTAAAGTCCGAATATTGAATTGAAGGCGGGGAGAGGGAAGATGAACTCAAACCAGAGTATCCTGCATACGCAGGCTCCGAGAAGAGAGCATACCATGGTGCTGAAGGAATATCCGAGCCCTCTGAGATAGCCCGAAAGCACCTCCATCACGCCGCAGAGGAAGTAGACGCACAGGATCAATCTCGATATCTCGACGGCTGCGGCGATTATCTGGGGAGCGTTCTCAGCAGTCTTATCAACGAACAGAGACGCAAGCTGGTTTGCAAACAGTATTTCCGTCCAGCTTACTATCAGACCGACGACAGATACCTGGATCATGGAGTAGATAAGCGATCTTTTGACTCGTTTGTACTTTCCTGCGCCGTAGTTTTGACCTGCGAAGGTGATCGCGGACTGCTGGAAGCTGTGCATAGCCGTATATGTAAGACCGTCAACGGTGCTCGCTATTGTGTTTCCGGATACGACCTCTGTGGGAAATGTGTTGATAGCGCCCTGACATACCACGTTTGAAATGGAGAAGAGGGTGCTTTGAAGTCCGGATGGAAAACCGATACTGATTATCCGCTTGAATATCTGCGCGTCGATGCACATCTTTTTGAAGCGGAACTGATAATCCTCGTTCGATTTATAAAGCGTCCATATAACCGCCACCGCCGACATATACTGCGAGATTATGGTAGCCAGCGCAACGCCTTCAACATTCATCTTGAAGCAAACTACGAACAGGATGTTGAGAACGACGTTTGCAAATCCCGTGGTTGCCAGGATGATAAGAGGCGTTTTGGAGTCGCCTATAGCGCGGAGAATGGTAGCGCCGAAGTTGAAGACTGCGGAGCCTGGAACGCCGAGAATGATGATTTTAATGTAAAGCTCTGCCTGATCGATTATATCCGGCTTGGTATCTATCAGCTCAAGCAGCGAGCGAACGCATATAAACGCGATGACCGCCATGATTATTCCGCCGATGAGGGCGAAGGTTATGGATGTATGTACGGTGCGGGAAAGCTCGTGCTTTTTCTTTGCACCGTAATACTGAGCGATAATGGCTGAGCATCCGACGGAAACGCCTATAAGAAAGTTGACTATAAGGTTGTTTATGGAACCGGTACAGCCTACCGCCGCGAGAGCGTTTGGGTCTCCGGCGTATCTTCCGATAACGATCCTGTCCGCCATATTGTAGATAAGCTGCAATATACCGGAGAGCATTAGGGGTATTGTAAAGAAGAAAATTTTGTCGAAAAGAGAGCCTTCTGTAAAATTGACTTTTTGTCTGGCCATTAGATCTTTGCTCCTTGATATCGAATACCGTGGTGGCAAGGCACTCAGATACTGCGAAAAATATTTGGTGTATTTATTATATACCGCGTAAGAAGCATTTGTCAAGAGGTTTTCCGCTAATTCTTGAAAACTATTGAAAATGAGATTAAAATATGATATAATAAATTATAGTGTGCTGAAATAGTGATAAATTTTGATTTGTAGGTGAGTTTGAAATTTTGTTTGTGTAAAAAGGATATTTGCTTATTTTTTTAAATATTTTTTATTCGTTACTTTCTTTCTCTTTTTCTTTCCGAAGAAAAAGGAAAGAAACTAACCAAAGAAAGCAAAAAGAAACGGGTGCGAACATCTTCTGAAAATTCGCTCAAAAGCACGAGCGAA
>SVSQ01000012.1 GCA_015064245.1 Oscillospiraceae bacterium
GTCCTCCCGGCAGGCGTCTGCCTGCAGAGGATCAATTAGTTTGCGTAAGCAGAGGGTTTTATGGAGATTTTTTAGGGAGGAGCAAGCCCCTCCCCTACGAATTGCTAAAGCAATCCTTTAAACTCACCGAAAAACACAATTTATCAGTTACATAATGTGACATAGCCCTATTTAAAAATTTCTCCGTTTCTGAAGTCTCTCCATACGTTTTCAAACACTCCGCCGCCTTCGGGAAGAGGGCGGACGTCGCGCCAAACATAGCTTTGATCTAACCCGCAAACGCGGGTTTCCTGGATCCTGCCGTCAAGTGTGCCGGTATCCTCAGTGAATCTCAGAAGCGAATTGAAGTCTGAAATGCTGTCAAGATAAATAGCCGAGCCTCTGGACGCTCCGCCGTTTTCGGCGTAATCGAGCATAGCGCCAAGGTACGCGTATTGAGTTTTCAGAGAATCGTAAAGACGGTAAGCCTCGAACAATTCCTTCCGTGAAGATACGCTCACCGTATCAAAATAGCTTGAAAGGGCGTTTGAAAGCTCCTGTCTCATAGAAGAGATCTGCTCAAGATTTCGGATAGCCGCGGCGCAGTCGCTCATTTTCGAGGTGTAACGAATTCGCATATCGGTAACGCTGTTTTCGGATTTACTAAATAGCTTTGCGGCTTCCGAAAGGTGAGTCGCAAGCACTTTTTCAAGGTATGGGACAGCGTTGTCCTCGGCGGGAAGAGTGTTTTCGATGTTAGAAGAGATATATAGCGCGGCGCGCAAAGCTCCGACCTGACCTGCGTTCAGGGCGCTTCCGCCCGGACGTTTAATGCCGTGAGTTCCCGCCGCTTCGCCTATGACGAACAAACCCGCAACCGAGGTTTTCCACCAGATGTCCGTGGAAACGCCGCCGTTTGAGTGCTGGGCGCAGAGGGCGATCTCAAGCTTCTCCTTCTCAAGATCGACGCCCTTTGAAAGGTAAAGCTGATATGCAGGCTCGTTCATAAAACGCAGACGCTCGATAGGCGTACCAAAGCAAGCCTGCGCGGCTTTTAGGTAGTCGCGGGCTTCGGCATCAAGAGCGTCGAAGTCAAGAGACGCGGCGCATCCGGGATTTTGAGTGTAATCAAGATAAACTCTGCGTTTTTTGACCGAGCATTCGTACCAGACCAGAAGGTCGATGACGGAAGAGCCGTTCTTTGCCTTGCTTGAATCAAAGGGCCACTCGTAGCCTTTTCGGAAAAGCAAAGAGAGAGATTTACTGTTTTCAATGAAATATTCTGTCAGAAATTCGCGCTCATTTCCTGCCTCGTCAACGGATATCATTCGTGGAAGCACCTGCATATAAGTTCCCGAAACGTTCCAACGGGGTGCGATGGAAGCGAGTCCGTACTGCCATTCGGTGAGGTTCTTTCCGTAAGCTCCCGCGTCAAGCGCAAGGGAGATGGCGCCGTTTTGAGATTCGGGGAAAACGGATGCCGCGTACATTCCTGCAGGACCGCCCGTCGCTAAGATCAGAGCGTTGAAGAGGAAAAAGCATGGAGCGCAGTTCTCGTTTTTGTTAAGAGCCAACAGCGCGATAGCCTTACCGCTATCGTCGGTTACGATTTTTATCGCCAAAAAGCCGTCGAAGATCGGTATCCTTGCTTCGGTCACGGCGTTTTCAAGCTTTTCAGTCATCAGCTTTGAGGTCAGAGGGCCTGCGGATGTAGCGCGGGAACGCTTATCGTGGTCTGTCTTGTAACCAACGAACTCGCCAAGCTTGTTCATTGGAAAGGGAACGCCAAGCTCCGTAAGGTGCATAAAGCACCGCGCGGACATCGCCGCTTCAGCGTAAGCGGAGTCGCCGTCGGTACAGCCGCCGCTGAAGATATCCTTTCCCATATCGAAGGTGGAGTCCGCGACAGATCCGCTGAGACTGAGCTTATAATACGTCTGCTTGTCCGAGCCGGTATTTCTGGACGTACCCATCAGTCTGCCTTCTGTCAAGACGGCGGGCTTTCTTCCGTTTTTGTGAAGCTGAAGCGCGGCGTTGTAGCCTGAAGCTCCGCTTCCGACCACCAGAACGTCGGTGGTGATAAGGCAGGCTTTTTCGCCGTTTACCATAATTTCGCGCATTGTGGGTGAGCTCCTTTCGTGAACGTCACAGCTTTTGAATGTGCATACCGCCGTCAACTATTATCGATTCTCCCGTGGTGTAGCCGAAGGTGCCGTCGGAAAGCGCCATGACCGCCTTTGCGATATCCTCGGGATAGCCCCAGCGTCCCTGGGGAACGAGTCCGCCGCCGATCAGCGCGTCGTATTTGTCCTTGACCTTCTCCGTCATTTCGGTGTAGATTATGCCAGGGCAGATCTCGTTTACGGGGATACCTTCGCTTGAAAGTCTGTCCGCGAACAGCTTAGTCATCATTGAAACCCCTGCCTTGGATATGCAGTACTCCGCGCGGTTGACCGAGCTGGTGTAAGCTGAGATGGAGGAGATGTTGACGATGTAACCCCTAACTCCGTTTTCGGGCTCTTGAGCGCGCATTACGTTTGCCACAGACTGGGTGAGGAAAAACGTTCCCTTGGAGTTTATGGACATAACGTAATCGTAGCTTTCCTCAGTCATTTCCAGCATATCGGCGCGCACCTTTGGAGCAACGCCCGCGACGTTTACGAGAACGTCGATCCGTCCGTATTTATTTACGGCGCTTTCAACTAACGCCGCGCGGGCGTCGCTTGAGGAAAGATCGCCTTGAACGTAGGTGAATCTATCCCCGAAACGCTCAAATTTGTCTTTTACCGACTCGTAATCACGTCGGTTCATTCCGACGACCGCGTAGCCTTTGTTAATAAAACTCTCGGTGACGGCGTAGCCTATTCCGCCCGCCGCGCCGGTTACTATTGCGACTTTCATAATGATAGTTCCTTTCTTACGTCAGGTGCAGAGCTTTTTGTATATTGGAGCGTAAACGCCGCCGTCACGGATAACACAGCCAGGAGTTCCGCCGGGCTTTCTCATTATCTCACTGCACTTTCCGCAGGTTATGCACATTTTGTTTGGCGCAATGCCGTTTCCGTTTACAACGTCTTTAGCGACGTCGGGATATGCAAGCGTCTCTCTGCCGTAACCCGCAAACGCGAATCCGCCCTTTTCGATGTAACCCGCGGCAACGTCTGCGGATGCGCTACCGAGGAAGCTGAGTCCTGAGCTTATGATCGGAACGTCACCTGCGGCGTCGGCGGTGATCTCAGCGATTCCGTCAAGCATACGCTTGACTCCGACGATGGGCGCCTCGGGCTGCTCGTACGGTCCCATAGCGAAGGGACGGTTGACGTGAGGATTGACGTAAGGGTTGCCCATGGTGATGTTTATGAGAGGTACTCCCGCCGCGATGAGGAGACGGACGAGCTGCTTTGCCTCGGTGAAATCGGGAGTGATGCCCTGACCTTCGTTGACTCCGAAACCGTAAGGGTACTCAAATCCGTCGTAGGCGTTCATTCTGGTCGTTACGATGAAGTCGCTTCCGCAAGCTGCGACTGCGCCCTTGACCGAGTCGAGAAGCAGACGTGTTCTGTTCTCAAATGAACCGCCGTACTTACTGTTTTCGCGAGTGAAGGCGGAGAGCGTTTCGCAGAGCAGATATCTGTGACAGCTCTTGATGTCCGCGCCGTCGAAGCCCGCTTTTTCCGCGAGCATCGCGCCCGCGATCAGCTTTTCAGATATTCTGTCCAGCTGATCGTCGCTGAGGATGCGGCTTTTATCGATGGGACTAACCTTTTCAAAAATGGGATTGTTGTACGCGATCAGAGGCGCGGGAACGCCCTCGGGCTTGCTGTATCTTCCCGAGTGGGTGAGCTGACAGATAACAAGGGGCTCGTATCCGTTTTTCTTTAAACATTCCTCTTTTATGTCGTGTACCGCTTTTGCAAAGCAGTCCGTATTTTTCGGAGTTATGTAGAGCTGACGGGGATTTGCCCTGCCTTCCTGCATAACGGCTGTAGCCTCGAACCAGATTATGCCGGGACCGCCGTTTGCGAAACGGTTATAACGCCTTATAGTGAGCTCGTCCGGCTCTCCCGTTTTCGTACCGTCACAGCCTTCCATTGCTTGGTAAACGAAGCGGTTATTTACAGTCTTATTATTTATAGTAAGCTTTTGTCCGAGAACGGCTGATGTGTTTTCCGATACGGGAAGTGTGATTCCGTTCTCACGGCAGATGGCTTCAAGCTCTTCCTTTGAACGCGGTACAGAGTATTTCATAATTATGTTCCTTTCTCCGTGAAGATAATTGTGTAAGTAAATTATACACCAAGTAGGATATAAAAGTCAAGTTAAAAGTTAGCGTAAGCGAAAATTTGCGTTTGTTTTTTCATCTGGTTATATAAAAAACATTAAATGTGATTATTTAAATAATGCCAAAAACGTTGTATAATTTTTACAGAATATAAAATGAGGTACAAAAGTTTGAAAACAAATTTTCAAACGCAGCCTTTTGGCGTAAGAAAGGAAGAGTCATAAATATGTCATACAAAAAAGTTTTAACTATTCAGGATATCTCCTGCGTCGGTCAGTGCTCCCTTACTGTGGCGCTGCCTGTGATCTCAGCTTGCGGAATTGAGACCTGCGTTCTGCCCTCTGCGGTACTTTCAACTCATACCGCTGGCTTTACGGGCTACACCTTCCGCGATCTGACTGAGGATATGCCTGCGATCAAGGACCACTGGGTGAAAGAGGGGATAGCCTTTGACGCGATATATACGGGTTATCTTGGAAGCACGAAGCAGATAGATTACGTTTCCGATATTTTTGATGCAGTCGGAAAAGAGGGTGCGTTGAAGATTGTCGATCCCGCTATGGCTGATAATGGCAAGCTTTATTACGGATTCGATGACGCCTTCGTTCAGGCTATGAAGAAGCTCTGCGCCAAGGCTGACTATCTCGTTCCCAACATTACCGAGGCTTGCTTCCTTACCGACAGCGAGTACAAGACTGAATACGACAAAGCTTACGTCGACGCTCTGCTTGAAAAGCTTTCAGCTCTCGGAAGCAAGAACATAATTCTGACCGGCGTTTCCTATCGCGAGGGTAAGACGGGAGTAGTAGTTTTTGAAGACGGCGAGTACAAATATTACGAGCATGATAAACATTCAAAGGGCTGTCACGGAACCGGAGATATTTACGCTTCTGCGTTTGTGGGTGCGATCGTTCGCGGTAAAAGCGCTTACGATGCGGCTAAGATCGCGGCAGACTACGTTCTGGCTTGTATCATCTCCACGCAGGAGGAAGACAACCACTGGTATGGCGCAAAGTTCGAAACTTCCTTAGGCAAGCTGATCGAAATGGTAAACTCTTAAAAAGAGATACGGTCGCTTTTGAAAAAGCTCCGCAAAACGTCTCTTCTGCCAATAGCAAAAACTATAGGCAGAAGAGATTTTTTATGGTTTTCTTTGAAAAACTTGACATTCGTATAGCGGTATGATATACTGATTTCAAAGAATGAAAGTGAGACAAGTGCAAATGAGATTGGATTACATATTAACTAACTTTTTAGGCGTGCTTTACAACGTCGTTATTCTCGGCGGAGGCGCGCTCATTGTCATAATCGCCTTTTTACTTCTTTGTTCATTTATCGTCACTGTTATCAAGCGTCTGTCATTTTTCGGAAAGATAGGGCGCATTTGCAAAAAGCGCGGCTTTGACTTCGTTATCCGCAACCGCATTCGCTCTATATTCAAGCGCGAAGAGGCTGATATTGAAATAGACACGGGTGCGAAAAAATATCGGATTTTTGTTTTGACCACGGTTTTTAAGCGCACCCGTTATCATTTTGAGGACGGCAAAGTTCGGCTTTTCCGCAAAGGCATTATATTTAATTTTGCAAACCGCACGATGGGCAGAAATATTGGAAATTTGAGTTCGAAAATGTCCGTAGGATTGATTGAAAATAAATTCATTACATTCAAAAATTACGAATTCCCAACTCCCGAAAAGAACGAAGAGCTTATCCTCTGCGTTTTCCCCATTCCCCTTATGCTGACTGTGACCGACGGAAACAAGCTCAGCCAGCTTTATAACGGCGATAAGCTCACCCCCGACGTGACAATTCGTTCGGGAAAAGGTCTGAGAGAGTTTCTTGGCACTATATAATAAAAAACGCCCGATAGGGCATTTTTTATTATATAGTATAAATTCTACATAAATCCATTATTGCCTGCAGGCGCTCGCCTGCCGCCCTGTAGGGCGTTTTTTTGTTTTAAAATCTTTACTTGTAAGCGAGATGAACGCACGAATTTTAGCCTTCTCCAGTGGGAGAAGGGGGACCATCGCAGATGGTGGATGAGGTGTAAAAAGAGAGTTTAAATGCTATAGAACACCTCATCCGTCGCTCGTTCCTCGCGCCACCTTCTCCCACTGGAGAAGGCTTTCCTTAATTTGTGCGTCACATCACTAACCGCTAATACTATTCCTAAAACTTCTCTCTGTGCTTTTCAAAGAAATCGTGGTAGATGCGAACGTTTTTGAGCTCCGTCCAATGTTTCGGGGTTACGGGAACGCTGTCGAGATCGTAGATCTTCGCGCCCTTCATAGCAAGCAGAAAAGGGCTGTGGGTGGAGATGATAAGCTGACATCCATAGAACCGAGCGGCGTTTTCCAGATACTCCGCGAGCTGGAGCTGGTATTCGGATGAAAGACTGTTTTCGGGCTCGTCCAGCAGGTATATGGAGTTTTCGCGAATCTCGTTCATAAAGAACGCCAGCGCGTTTTCGCCGTTGCTCTTCAGATTCAATTCGGTTCGAAGCTTTGGGGAGGTATACTGAGTTCGGCTCTGGCGCTTCATATCCTGTCTGCGTTTGAATTCCGCATAATCGTCAAGGCTTTTTAGCTGATAGGGATTATGCTTAAAATCTTCCTTGACGCTGTTATATTCGTCAAAAAGCTCGTGTCGGCGAATGTCAACACCTTCGTTTATGGCGCGGATATTCAGCATAAAATCAAAAACGTCGTCGCTCGAGATGAATTTGCTTCCGCGGGGAATATCTCTTGCATAGGTATCAAGCTTATAATTGCAGAGGTTGATATACTTTCTGAAATACGGTGTCATATTAAGATTTGTCGTGCGGTTCATTCTGAGCTTTTCGCACATCAGATTGAGAAGCGTGGATTTTCCCGAACCGTTATTTCCGTAAAAAATAGTTATAGGCTCGAATTCGATGACAGGCACTCTCTTGTAATTGAACACCTTGAAGGGATAGACGTTCTGGGAATAGCATGATTGGTCGAGCTCGTATAACCTGCGGTCGGGATCCGGATCAAAGCCTAAAACGCAGTCGGATTCCTCTTTGTCATTCGGAATACGAAAATATTTCAAATATACCATAAAACCACCTCGAAAGTATTGTGGTATAATTATAACATAGTCGGTAATAGAAGTCAATATATAATGAAAATAAAGCAATTCTATTGACAAATCCGGGAAAAATGGTATAATAAATACATACAGTTATATTCAGAAAGGATCGAGCATTTTATGAACAGAAAACTCTGGATCAGACTTACAGCCTTGGCGCTGTGCATTTTCACGCTGCTTCCCGTATTAGCGGGATGCAATAAGGACGGAAACACAGATCAGCCGGATGATAAAGATAACGAGGTGGATAACGTGGAGTCCGAATATATGAAGGGTCACAACGAGGTCATTACGTTTTCGCTGGACGAGGAGAATTCCATGGTCGACTATCTTCTCGAATCGGGCGACACGAACGCTTATAATAAGATGGGACTTCCCGTTGATAAGAAAACGACTTACGACGGCGCGAAGGCTTCTGCAAAGTGGGAAAATCAGCATTCCAAGACTAACGTTACTATCAACGCCCAAAAGATATTTACAGATATTACGGGTTATAAATTCGTGTTTATCCGTATGTATAGCGAAAAGAATACGGGATCTCTCATGCAGTTCTGCATCAACTGTCAGAAGACTCCCGAGGGAAAGAACGCCTATAAGCGTCATCAGATAGCCGTAAACTGGACCGGCTGGAAGACTATCATGCTCAACCTTGAAGACTTTGCTGATGGCTACGGCGCGGATTTTTCGAAGGTAAAGAGCTTCGCTTTCAATACCTCGGGCTGGAGCATGACTCCGAATCCCGATACGGTGGTTTACATAGACTCAATTTATTTTGCCGATCAGGCGTACTCCTTCAGTATGGAGGCGGAGGATATAGGCGACTATAACTACGACCATATCATCGAAACCCTGACAGATATGCTCAACGGCGGAAGAAGTCTTGAGGGCGCTACGGGAGAATACAAGGAAAGACTTGAAAGCTACGTTAAGAACGCAAAAAACGCGCAGAAGAATATGCGCCGCGGATCCGATACTCCATTTGATGCTGATATGAAGACCACGGCGGGAATAACCTCAAACTACAATAAGATCAGAAATATGGCGATCGGCTATTCCGTCAAGGGAAGCGATATATATAAGGACAAAAAGCTTTTGGAGGATATCGTTTACGCTCTTGACCAAATGCACGAAAACTACTATAAGGATAAGAATCTACATTCTTACCCGAGCAGAAATAACTGGTGGGACTGGCAGATCGGTTCGGCTCAGCATATAGTAAATATTCTGATGCTTATAAAGGACGAGATCAAACAGGAGCAGATCGATAAGTATCTTGAGCCTGTAAACAAGTATGATCCGCTTCCGTCGCTTACCATGGCGAACCGCGTTGATATCGCCTACGTAACCTTTGCGGCGGCGGCTCTTCAGAAGGATTTCAAGCGTCTGGCTCAGTCCAGAGAGGCGCTCAACGAGTGCTGTATCATAGTTGAAAGCGGAGACGGCTTCTATTCGGACGGCTCCTTCGTTCAGCACGACATAATCGCATACACGGGAAGCTACGGTCCGATAATGCTTGAGGCGCTTTCCAAGATCATCCTTGCCACCAGCGATACCTGCTTCCGTTTCAGCGAGGAGATGATAAACCATCAGTACGGCTGGGCGGTGGACTCCTACGTCCCCCTTATGTATCACGGGGCCTTCTTCGGTCACGTACGCGGACGCTCTATCTGCCGTACCTCTACGGACGTATCCCTTGGTAATACGGCGGTTCAGGGTATGCTGAGAATGACCAAGTATCTGACCGACGCTGAAAAAAGCGATTATATTGCGTCCATCATCAAGGAGTATGCGGAGTACAATAACGATTACTACAGAAATAGCCTCTCTCCCCACGACCTTGCAATATACGACGCAATACTCGCAAACGATAGCATAAAAGCAAGAACGGATTTCCAATTTTCAAAGGTATTTTCAAGAATGGACAGACCGATCGCTCAGCTTACTAAGTACGCCGTCGGACTTTCCCTTTCCTCTTCACGTATCGCAAAATATGAGGCGATAAACGAGGAGAACGGCGACGGCTGGTATACAGGCGACGGTATGCTCTATATCTACACCACCGTAAACGACTATAACCCCGAGTTCTGGCATAACGTAAATCTGTACCGTATCCCCGGAACGACAGTCACGACAGTTCCGAGAGTTGATCAGAATATAACTGCGAAAAACACTCTTTCCAAATACGATTTCGTAGGCGGTGTCGCGCTTGAGAACTCAATTGTCGCGGCTATGGAGTTTGAGTCTGCTACGGCGAATATGGATATCAGCTCCACTCTTAAAGGTAAGAAGGGATGGTTCGTATTCGATAACGAGATAGTATGCCTTGGCGCAGGGCTTTCTTGCTCCGATTCCTATAACACGGAGACCATAATAGAGAACCGACGTCTCAGCGGGGATCAGGAGTTCAGCATCGATGGAAAAGTCACAAACGGTAAAGGCGATACGCTGAAGGCAAAATATATGTATATCGAAAGCTTTGGCGGAGTTTACTTCCCCGTTGAAACCGAGGTAACGTATAACAGAACTGATAAGAAAGTAGCCTTCCTTGAGCTTTATATCGATCACGGTAAGAATTTTAAGGATGAGACCTACGCTTACGTTCTCCTGCCCACAATGAGCAGCTCCGATATCAATAAGTACGCGTCTGCCCCCGAGATCGAGATACTTTGCAATAACGGCAAGGTAATGGCAGTCAAGGACGTCAGCAGCGGAATGGTCGGATATATCTTCTGGGAAGCGGGAGAGTTCAACGGCGTTAAGGTGACAAAGCCTTGCACCGTTATGGTTTCCGATACTCAGGTAGCGGCTGCAGATCCCACGCAGAAGCTTGATTCCCTCAGCGTAACGGTCAATGGCAAGAGCTATAGCTTTACAGAGCTTTACAAGGGCTCAACAGGAATTCTCTCTAAGTAACAAGTGACACTTTGATCTATGTGCGGCTGTTTTTTGACAGCCGCACATATTGCAAATCAAGCTGTTTGTTTTTGCAGCTCAAAAAATTTTTTAAGTTAAATCCAGAGAAAGAAGATCAAAATGGAAAATCAGAAAACAAAAAGAAGAAGCTTAGGACTTTTAAAGCGGTTTTTACCGTACTATAAAAAGTACAAATGGATAATGATAGCGGACCTTTTCTGCGCGGCGCTCACCACGGTGTGCGAGCTGATACTTCCGCTGATAGTAAGAGAGATAACGGGGGCGGCGTCGGACGACGTCTCGTCGCTTACGGTAGAGCTCATACTCCGCTGCGGAATACTGTATATGGTCATGCGCGTTATCGACACTGCGGCGAATTACTATATGGCGTCAGTTGGACACATAATGGGCTCGCAGATCGAAACGGATATGAGAAGCGACTTCTTCAGCCACCTGCAGAAGCTTTCCTTCTCCTATTATGACAATACAAAGGTCGGAACGCTGATGTCCAGAATTACCAGCGACCTTTTCGACGTTACGGAATTCGCGCACCACTGCCCCGAGGAATTCTTTATCGCGGGTATTAAGATAATCTGCTCCTTTATCATTCTTTGCACAATGAGCCCTCTGCTCACGGTGATCGTATTCGCGGTCATTCCGCCTATGCTTATCGTTCTTATGCGCTTCAATAAGAAGATGAAAGAGGGATTTAAGGAATCCAGAACTCAGGTGGGCGAGCTGAACGCGGGAGTTGAGGACAGCCTGCTGGGAATAAGAGTGGTAAAGTCATTTGCCAACGAAAGCGTAGAGGAAGCGAAATTCGAGGAAGGCAACCAGAAGTTCCTCAAGATCAAATCCAAGGTGTATAGGATAATGGCGGGCTTCCATTCGTCCACAAGACTTTTCGACGGACTTATGTATATCGTCGTAGTCGTTGCGGGCGGACTGTTTATGCTCGACGGTCAGATAGAGCCCGCGGATTACATAGCGTACCTTATGTTCGTTACTACGCTCCTTAACTCCATTCGCAGAATAGTTGAGTTTACCGAGCAGTTCCAAAGAGGTATGACGGGTATAGAACGCTTCTGTGAGATAATGGATACCGACCCCGAGATAGTTGACAAGGCAGGCGCGGAGGTGCTTTCCGATGTCAGGGGTGAGATCGAATTCAAAAACGTATCATTTTCTTACGAAAGCGAAAAGAAGACGGTGCTCAGCGGTCTGTCTCTCAAGGTCGCGGCAGGTGAGAGTATTGCGCTGGTCGGTCCGTCGGGGGGCGGTAAGACGACGCTTTGCTCCCTTATCCCGCGGTTTTACGACGTAAACGACGGAGCGATACTCATTGACGGAACTGATATCCGTGACGTTACCGCCGCGTCGCTCCGCGACCATATCGGCGTGGTAGCGCAGGACGTTTACCTCTTCTCTGGAAGCATCAGAGAGAACATCGCGTACGGCAAAGAGAACGCGACGGACGAAGAGATCATCGAGGCGGCAAAGCTTGCGGGAGCCCACGACTTCATAAGCGAGATGCCTGACGGCTACGCTACATACGTAGGCGAGAGGGGAGTCAAGCTCTCAGGCGGTCAGAAGCAGAGGATTTCTATTGCCAGAGTATTCCTCAAGAACCCGCCCGTGCTGATACTTGACGAGGCGACCAGCGCGCTTGATAACGAGAGCGAAAAGCTGGTCCAGAGATCTCTTGAAAAGCTGGCGAAGGGAAGAACTACGTTCACGATCGCCCACCGTCTTACAACTATCAGAAACGCTGACAGAATACTGGTCCTCACCGAAAACGGGATAGAGGAGTCCGGAACTCACGAGGCGCTGATGGCAAAGGACGGAATGTATAGCGAGCTTTATAAAATGTATTCGGAGATGTAAAATTATTTGTATGAAAATAACTATTGAAGCTTTAGAAGAATATCTGCAAAAGAGATACGGCGGATGGGCAAATGAACAAGGACTGTTTTTGAAATTAGTTGAAGAAATGGGTGAGGTCGCAGAGGTTATAAATATGCGCTCCGGAAGTAAGAAAGCGGCTGATGTCGATCTGAAAAAGGAGCTGGGAACCGAGCTTGCGGATATGATCCATTATATCGTTGCGATAGCCGCGATAAACGATATTGACCTGACGTCAGTAATGCTTGAAAAGGATAAAAAGGCATCGCTTAAATACGGACACGATACTAATTTGGAAAAGTTTATTTCCGATCAGAAAAAATAGATTTGATATAAAAACACAGGCGGCAGTTCAAAGTGCCGTCTGTGTTTTTTACTATGGCTATGTCATTATATAAGACCTAAAAATTGGAGTTTAGAGGTGCGTTGCGCAAATGAATTTTCAGCAAATCCGTAGGGGGGCCTTGGTCCTCCCGTTTTGTGCAGTTGTTTCTTTCGGGAGGAGCAAGCCCCTTCTCTACAAGTTATGAGAGCATTCCTTAAAACATACCTATAAACACCAATTTACAAAACCACAGGTACTTCCTTATCGATCACTATGGAGTCAGGCGTTATTATACAGTCCATAGCGATTATCTTAACTCCGCTGGCATTTGCAAGACGCAGAGCGTCCCCGAATTCCTTGTGAGTCTCATCGTTTGGCGTAAAGGAGGTGATCTCCTTCATCTGTATCACGAAGAGAACGTAAGCCTCGTAGCCTTCCGAAATACAGCCGATAAGCTCGTTCAGATGCTTTATTCCACGCTCGGTGGGAGCGTCGGGAAAGGACGCGACGCCGCCTTTTTCAAGAGTAACGCCCTTCACCTCAAGGAACGCTTTCCTATCTCCGTCCTCGATGTAGAAATCAAAACGGGAATTTCCGTAAGTATATTCCCGTCGGATAACGGCGGTTTTTGAAAAAAGAGGCGCTGTTCGAAGCCACTGCTCCGCCGCGTCGTTTGGGATCTGAGAGTCAAGGTTTATAAGAAGCGGCGGCTGATTTACGCGTGGCTTTTCCGAGCAGATAAGATCGTATTTCGTCTTTCGGAGTGGATTGTCCGATACGGAAAGCCAAACCTTGCATCCCTTAACCAGCAACTCCTTGCAACGTCCCGTGTTTTTTACGTGGACCGTTTCGTCGGAGCCGCTTAGCGTTACAGTAGCGATAAATCTGTTTTTTCTTTCTTTGAAAATTGCGGGGATAACTTTGTTATATTTCATATTTATGACCATTTCTTGCTTACGCCTTGTTTGAAAATTTATTTTCAAACTTTTCAGCCTATTGCAAAATAATCTATCATAGCCGTGGTGTTTTCTTCGGAATATTCGATCTCGGAAGAGTACATTCTGCATACCTCGCAGATATCCTCAAACGTCAGTTTCCCATTCTTTTTGAGCAGGTAGGCGCAGAGTGAACGGATAAAACGAACGCTGAAGATACAGAAGCAAAGCCGCGCGAAAATACCGTCGTTATCTGAAGACGGGGCGATGTGACGGAAAAGAAAGTACACCGTCAGCTTCTCGAATACAGTGTCGTATCCGTCAAGCCCGTCGCCCGAATAATTAAAATCGGATCTCTCGTATTCATTAAGCAGATCGCTCCAGGCGCTGTCGAGGCTCTCAAGCTCCAGATACGGCTCGCAGTATATCTTCGGCGGAAGATAGGGGATCTCGATATCCGCGATATACGTCAGCTCCTCAAGTCGCTCTTCAAGAGGAACGTCTCTGTTTTGGATCTTGCTTATCATATCGTCCCGCAGACGCAGTAATACGTTTTCGTATTTGGTAGATCTTGCGGTCTTTCCGTCGTCCTCGAGGATCTCAAGCTCGGTCTTTTCCTTTTGTCCGAGTATGATCCTGCAGGCTTCCTCACAGCATAACCCAAGTCCCAGCTCGTAGCCGAAGGACAGCTCGTTATAGAAACGCGGATGCTCGCGGCAGATGTAGGGTACAGCGTCCTGCCCCATCTCGGATATTATGTCGCAAAGCCCCGTTTGGTTCAAAAACGGGCATCTTTCCTTTTCATCCATACGAAAACAAGCCTGACCGTCACAAAAACTGATGTTAGCCTTGAGACGGTCAGCGATATTTTCTGAAATGCCGTCGTATGAGGCGAGAGTCTCTTCGTCAACGTCGATCTCCCAGCCTATGCAACAGCTGTGGCGGCACTTGTCCGCGATGCATTGAAAGCTTTTATAATAGTTCGGAACTACTGTTTTCATTTTGTTGTCTTATTTATGAAATCGTAAATGATCTCGCCGAATACTTCGTGTTTGACGTAGGCGCAGTGCTTTCCGTTCATAACTCTCAGAGATGTCTTTTCCTCGTGACCGAAGTGCTTCAGAGTGGAAAGGGTGAGCATCGTCTGCTCGTATCGGTTCTGCATATCGTTGTCAGACACGATGAACAGCATGGGCGGATATTCCTTATCCGTTCCGATATGATAGAGGGGCGCGGTGTCGTCAATAATAACGCGCCTTGAGTCGATACCCTTGTATTTGAGAACGTTAAAATGCGCGGTGGGCTGTCCCGCGTCGTGAACGAAGCCGCTTATATCCATAGGAGATATTCCGTGGGTGCCGAGATACTTTCTGTCAAAGCAGAGCATCATGGTTATGTACCCGCCCGCAGAGCTTCCGCCGACGTAGATACCCTCGCAGTTTCCGTATTTCCCGACGTTCTTAAACACCCAAGCGACTGCCGCGGCGGAATCGTGAAGAAAATCGGGATAGGAGTTCTCAGGATACATACGGTAGTTTGCGGAGACTACGCAAACTCCGTTACTTACCAGGTATTCTCTGAACGCGGTGTCTGAACGCTTGTCTCCTTTTTCTATTCCTCCGCCGTGGAAATAGATGAAAACCGGAAAGCTTTCAGCCTCGGGAAGGTGGATATCCAGCTTCTGGGCGTTATTTCCGTTTCCGACGTAATCGATATCTGTGTAGCTTTTCATAATCATTTGTTTCCCGTTTCTTTTTCAGCAGCTTTATCCAGCTTGTAGTTTCTTATGTAGAGAACGAGGTCAGCGCTGACCATGATGAAGTTGAGAACGTAGAAGAAAAGCACGTACCATTTCTGGGCGAAAGCCGCCATATAAGCCTCGTTTACCAGCTTGGATGCTATTCCCGCAACGTAACCGAAGAGAATGAGGCAAAGGAAGGGAAGGCTCTTTCCCTTTGTTGTTCTCGCCTTGTAGGATTTCATCACGTTCATCGGCCAGGAAGCGCCGAAGCTTACGATCATAATAATTTCAAGAATCTCTGCCATTGTTTTTTACCGTCCTTTATTTTTTAAAAATTATAGCATAAATGTCGTCTATTGTCAATAGGGGCGCGATCAAAAGCCGTCCTTTTCCGTCAGAAGAGCGTCGAGTAACGCCGCGCAGCCTTCGTAAATATCGTTGTACGCCTTTTCAAAATCGTTGGAATACCACGGGTCCGCAACGTCTCTGTCTTTGCCGGCGTAACTCATGAGCTTACGCAGTTTTTTATCGGAATCGTTTGAGAACAGACGCATCATGTTCCGATAATTTGCGCTGTCCATAACGACGAACAGATCGTATTTCCCGTAGTCTCCCGATTTCACTTGATACGCTCTTTTCCCTTCGCAGGAGATGCCGTGACGGGCAAGCTCAGCCTTTGCAGGCGGATAAACGGGATTTCCGACGCCGTTCCGGATCTCTTCCGAGCTGGTCGCTCCCGAAGAAACGCAGAACTCAGACTCTTTTCCGCGTTTTTTCAGCATATTCCTAAATATGAATTCCGCCATAGGGGAGCGGCATATATTTCCGTGGCAGACGAACATTATTTTTTTCATATCGCGCTGTTCCTTAGTCGATGAGAGTGTATTCAAGCATCTCGTAATGCAGGCGGCTTCCAATGTCGACGCCGAGAGGAAGCAGCGCCATAGCGATGAATATCTCGTCCTTGGTCTTATCGTCGCGAAGAGTAGCGTATTCGCCCTCGATCTTTATAACGGTGTAATCTTTTGTTTCCATTTTTGTTTCTCCTGAATCTTTAGTTTATTATATTATACTGTATTTTAAAACTTTTTTCAATAGTTGGGATAAAATTGTATTGACTTTTTTTTGTAAATAGTTTATACTTATAAAAAACGGAAAAGGATATAAAAAATGAATCTTTCAGCGGAAAAGGAAAAATATTTTTCGGATGGATATGAGGTGTTTTGGGGAGATCCATCGCACCCGCAAACCTGTATTTACCGCGTGCGTGGCTCAGGAGTGCATTTTCACGAGCATATTATTGACAGCGGAAAGGGCGGAGAGGAGGTTGAGATCGCGCAGATAACGGACGTTCATTTCAACTATTGCGACGATACCGACAGAGCAGATCCCGAGCTTGCGTACACCGAGCAGTGCAGAAAATGGCTGGCAGGAGGCGCGTCAGCAGCCGGAATAGAGAAAGCGATGGAGTTTGCTTCCTTTGCCGATCAGACGATTATAACGGGTGACACACTCGATTATCTTTCCCACGGATCGCTTGAGATGATGAAAAAATATATCTGGGATAAGGATGAAACCGTTCTCTGCGCTCTTGGCGGTCACGAGCTTACCAAGCAGATGCAGACGGGCAGAGCAGATGAAACAAGTCTTGAAGAGCGTATGGCAATACTCCAAGATTGCTGGAAACACGATATGTTCTACGTTTCAAGAGTTTTGGGCGATAAGGCTATGGTCATCGTCCTCGATAACAGCAAGCAAAAATACACCGCATATCAAACGGAAAAGCTGAAAAGCGACATCGCTCTTGCGCGGGAAAAGAACTACGTAGTTCTGGTATTCCAGCATGAGCCCATATCAACCGGCAGAGAAGAGGATACGCAGGTCGAGGCGTATAAGGTCTACGATTCATCCGTTCGGAATTACTACGATCTGATCGGAGTGAAGGGAGATGACGAGACAAAGGCGCTATACAAGGTCATAACCGAGAACGCCGACGTTATCCGCGGAGTTTACTGCGGTCATATGCACAGCGCGTTCTACACGGAGATAAAGGGAAGTTACCTTAACGAAAACGGCGAAATAGTCGAAAAATCTATCCCGCAATACCTGCTTGAAGCCAATCCTTATGACAGTCAGTGCGGTCACGTTATGAAGATTACGGTAAAATAAAAATAAACACGCTCTCGTTCTTATCAAGCGAGGGCGTGTTCTGTTGTTCAGCCATTTATCATTTTGAGGATCTCCGCTTTTGAGCGGATGCCGATTGCTTTTGCGGCTTCTTTGCCGTCCTTTATCACCACAAGTGTGGGGATACTCATTACTTTGAAGTTAGCGGCAAGCTCAGGACTGTCATCTACGTTTATTTTGCAGACCTTGACTCCGCTCTCCTCCTCTGCGATCTTTTCGATCACGGGCGCGAGCATTTTACAGGGACCGCACCAATCGGCGTAAAAGTCGAGAAGCACGGGAATGCTGCTGTTCATTACCTCGGTTTCAAAATTTTCGGTGTTTATTATCTTAACAGACATTTTTGATCTCCTTTATGTTGTTGTTTTTTGTGACGCTCTGTTGTTCATGATGAAAAACGGTAAGTACGGCAAGGCGTGGAGGACCATATAGGTTACGTAAACGATGATGACGGAAAGCCAATCCTCGGTAGCCGCGCCGAGAGGGGCGAAAATGAAGGAATTCAGCTTGAAAAACATATAATCCGAATTGATCTTAGAGAAATTCACCGCGTTTGCTATTACCGATACGCAAAGGAACGGAACGGCAGGCAGGAGCAGATCGATCCATTTTGACGCCGTTTTGTAGCTGTGATACCCTGACAACAGCATGACGAGCGTGCAGAAGACGATAGAGCCGTGGTAGAAAAAGGTGTGAAAGCCTGCAAAGGAAATGCAGGAGTAGTTGCTGAGTATGTTCGCGGGATAGACGAAGTTTATCATACCGCCTAAAAAACCCAGCGAGCAGACGTACCCGCACGCAGAGTATCTTACGCGATTGCGTCCCCATATCGCAAAAGGAAGCGCGTACATGAAGATACTGCAGGGATAGAGCGGCAGTATTCCGCCCCATTCAAAGTTTACGGTTTTTCCCGAAAATGTCTCCCAGATTATTTTTGTGACCTCTAAAACGATCAGGATGACCCAGATCACGGCGAATACCGTTTTGATTGTCTTTTCGTTCTTTTTTGAAAGTACGATTGCAAGGGCAATCACCGCCGCCAAAAGAATAGTGGCAAAAACGATATGAAGCGGTGTGAAAAGCGTACCCGCTATTTCGCTCGCCGACGGTAAGAAGTCCTTATGCGTAAAGAAATTTTTCAAAATGCCCGTAAAAGTATTCATCATATTCCTCACGTTTTATGTTTTAAATTAAAACGGTGAACGCAGATCTATTTTGTCTACGATATTTAGTCCGAATCGCGCGGCGTATTCCTGCGCCTGCTTTATCTCATCCTGATCCGCCACGTGCTCTATTCTGTGGCAGTCGCATCCGAGAATAGCGGTTGCGCCGAGAGCGCCCGCAAGCGTCCAGAAATCGGCTCTCGGGTAAGCTCTGTTTTCCCTCAGACCGTACATATTGATCTCAAGAGGCAGAGCAAGCTCGTTTGCTTTTTTGATCAGCCTTGTCATCTCGCGAAGGTACGTATCACCGTCACCAACGAAGTTTATAACGTCGGGGTGGGCGATGAACGATATCTTTCCCGTTTCACAGGCGGCGATGCAGTAGTCAACGTAGCTTTTGAGAGTGCTTTCGTCCTTGGTCGCGGAAAAGCTGTTTAAAGCGCTGATGGACTCGTTTCCGATCTGATGATTTCCAAGTATCAGATAATCAAGAGGATAATTCTTATATACCTGACGTGTTTTTTCCCAGAGAAGAGGGTAGTATTCAGTCTCGAAGCCGATAAGGATCTGAATGTAGTCCTTGTACTTTTTGCGCAAAGCAAGGAGCGTTTCAAAATACTGACCTATCTGCGAGATCTTCATTCTGGCAGGAGAATCAAAATCCTCTGTGGCGAAAACGTGAGGGGCGTGGTCGGAAAAACCGAGGATCTCCAGCCCTTCCGTTATCGCTTTTTGTATGTATTCTTCCTCACTCCCCCATGCGTGACGGCAAAGGGGAGTGTGAGTGTGGTAATTCGCTTTCATTTTTTAGTCTTCGATAGCCGCTTTCTGCTGCTGAACAGCCTTGAACGTCTCCGGCGGGAACTTGAACTTTCTGTCGTAGGTGAGAAGTCCGTTCTGCTCCTGCTCAACGTCGGTGAGCTGCGTATAGCAGTAACCGATCAGCTTGTCGTGGAAGAGAAGCGTCTCCGTGAGACCCTTGAAACGGGCGATGAACTCTTCTTCGGTCTTGGGAGCGTTTCCGTAACCCCAACCGTTTTCAATAGACCAGCCGATTCCGCCGTATTCGCTGACGAAAACGGGAAGATCAGTCTTGTAGTACTGTCTATTCGGTGATTTTCTGTAGATCTGGTCGCGCACGATGCCCTTGTCCATCTCGGAGTAGTAGGACTTCAACTTCTCGGGATCCTGCTCGTAATCGTGAACGTCGTGAACGTCGGTACGCTCGGTGGGATAAGAACCGCTGGACGTGATAACGGGTCTTGTCTTATCGATAGCCTTGGTAATGTCATAGACAGTATCGAGCAGGTGGTTGCACTGGAATCTGCCGTGCTTATCCCAGGTCTCGTTTGTGGGACACCAACCGATGACAGAGGGGTGAGAGAAGTCGCGGTCTACCTCTTCCAGCCATTCGGGAAGGAAGTTGTAAAGGTTCTCTTCGAGAGTGTGGTCAAGTCCCCAGTTGCCTGCCTCAGCCCAAACCATATAACCGAGACGGTCAGCGTGGTAGAGGAAACGGGGTTCGAATACCTTCTGGTGCAGTCTTGCGCCGTTAAAACCGCAAGCCATGGAAGCCTCGATGTCGAATACGAGAGCTGCGTCCGTGGGAGCGGTGTAGATACCGTCGGGATAGAAGCCCTGATCAAGAACCATGCGCATAAATACGGGTCTGCCGTTCAGCTTGAAACTGTGCTTGTCAAGAGATACCTCGCGCAGACCGAAATAACCGTCAACGGCGTCGGTCTTGCCGTCCTTTGTAAGAGTGAACTTGAGGTCGTAAAGCTTACCGTCGCCGATCTCCCAAAGGTGCTTTTCAGCCAGCTTGATGTTTACGGAGGTGGAGAGGGAGTTTACTACTGTCTCAGCCTCACCCATCAGCTTGCCTTCGAAATATGCGGAAACCTTAAGCGCAGCGCCGTGAGCGGCAGGTGTAGTAAGTGTTTCGATAGTAACGGAAGGATTGGAGATGTTGGGGAATGTCTTGTAGTTTGTTATGTAAGCGGGCTCTGCTGCTTCCAGCCATACTGACTGCCAGATACCTGTTGTTCTGGTGTAGAAGCAACCGTAGGAATTGAGTCTGTGGGACTGCTTACCTGACACCTGCTTTTCGTTTCTGAGATCGTCCTCAGCGTAAATGGTGATGACGTTCTTGTCGGCGGAAAGCGCGTTTGTGATGTCAAAAGCGAAGGAGGTGTAGCCGCCTCTGTGCTTTCCGACTACCTTACCGTTTACGAAAGCGGTGGTCGCGTAGTCGCAGGCGTCGATGTGGAGAATAACTCTCTTGCCCGCCCAATCGGAAGGGATGTCAACCTCGCGTCTGTACCAGACGGCGTTGATAAAATCGGTATGTCCGATACCTGAAAGCTTACTTTCAGGGCAGAAGGGGACGGTTATTTCAAGCGGAAGCTTGTCAATGTTCTGATAGCCCTTTTCAAGACCGCATTTATCGTTATCAAAATCAAATTCCCAGGTGCCGTTGAGACACATCCAGTCTTTACGGATCAGCAGAGGTCTCGGATATTCGTTTCTCGGTGTTGCCATAATTTTTGTTTCCTTTCAATAAAAGAATTATTAAGTTTATTCTATCATAAAAACTTGGTGATGTCAAGGGAAAAAACTGAGTGTTTATATGTTTTTTATTTTTGGTAAATTGGTGTTTACAGGTGCGTAGCACCGAGGAAACTTTTAATTTCAAATTGCTTTTAATTAGGTTTAAGACGGATATTTTGCTTAAGTTTTATAATTTCTTTTTTTACGTTCATTTTTCTTCCTTCTTTCGAGAAAGAAAGAAGAAAGACGAACCAAAAAGAAGAAAGAAAGACCGTGGAGTACGGAAAGGCACGCAAAAAACACGCTCGCATAAGCGGGCTCGCGGTTTTTCGTACATGAAATACTGCCGAGTTGCTCCCGCAACACACCAAGGCTTAGAATAAGCCAAAGACAGAACAAACATCCCGAAAATGCGAGTGTTTTACGAGCATTTTTGTAGAAATGACCGCAATAACATCCCGTTTGTTCCCAAAATTCGCTCCTGCATTTTGAGCGAATTTTCTGTGAGCCGTTTACGTTTACCACGGTTTTTCTTTTTGCTTTCTTTGGTTCATTTCTTTCCTTTTTCTTTCTCAAAAGAAAAAGAGAAAGAAACGAACGAATTAAAAAGTAATAGATTTAATATAATATCTGTCTTACACAAACATAATCTCAAAATCAAACGCACCTATAAATCAAAATTTGAAAACACCAATGAAATTTTGTCAACAAAAAACTACCTCTCGCGAGGTAGTTTTTTAAGTTTAGTTTAATCATCCAGCTCAACGCCGTCCTCGGCAGCCTTTTTCTGCGCCATAACAAGTTTAAAGTAGTAGCCGCGCTTATCGAGCAGCTCCTTGTGAGTACCGAACTCAACGACGTTACCGTGGTCGAGAACCAGTATCTTGTCAGCGTTACGGAGAGTTGAAAGTCTGTGAGCGATAGCGAAGGTGGTTCTGCCCACTGCCAGACGGTTGATAGCGTCCTGGATGAGCTTTTCCGTCTCGGTATCAAGCGCCGCGGTAGCCTCGTCAAGAATGAGGATCTTGGGGTTATGTATCAGCGCGCGGGCGATAGCGACTCTCTGACGTTCACCGCCGGAAAGAGAGAAGCCCTTTTCACCGACCATGGTGTTATAACCTTCGGGAAGGTTGATGATGAAGTCGTGGGCGTTTGCCGCCTTTGCCGCGGCGATGACCTCGGCATTGGTCGCGTGAGGCTTACTGTAACGGATGTTATCTCGTACGCTTCCCGAGAAGAGGTGCGTCTCCTGGAGAACGACACCTATCTGAGTACGCAGAGAGTTCTGCGAGATGTCCTTGATATTTACGCCGTCGATCTCGATAGCGCCGGAGTTGATCTCGTACAGACGCATGATCAGATTGATAAGCGTTGTCTTACCGCATCCCGAGTGACCTACCAGTCCCACCATCTCGCCCGCTTTTACGCTGAGGTTGATGTTCTTGAGGACAGGATTGTACGTTTCGTAACCGAAGGTGACGTCCTTGATCTCTACGTTACCCTTGATATTTAAGTTTTCGGGGAAGTCAGCATCGCGGACGTCGGGCTCTTCCTCGATGATCTCGAAGATCTTGGAAAGAGAGGTGATGAAGTTCGTGATGTTTCTCGGTATCTGGGTTATCTGCATAAGAGGCTCGTAGATGATACCGGAGTAGCTGTTGAACTGGTTGAGCTCACCGGGCTTCATCGTGCCGTGGAAAAGGAGCCAGTTACCGTAGAGCATGATGAGGTAGCTTCCGAAGCGTACCACAAATCCGAGGATAGGGAATACGGTGTCGAAGACCTTTGCGTTGCTCTCGTCTATGACCGCCTGATTCTGAGTGGTCTTATTGAATGCGTCTATCTCGCGCTGCTCGTTACCGTAGCTCTTTACGACTCTTACGCCGTTGAGAACGTCCTGCAGCAGATGGTTGGTCTTCTGACCGCGGAGCCAGGAGTGAACGTGTCTGCGCTGCATAGTGCTTCTGAATTTAGCGATAGAGTAGATTGCGATAGGGATCGGAATGAACACGAAGAGGCACATAAGAGGATTGAGCCACAAAAGAAGCGTGAGCGCCAGAATGAAGGAGAAGAGCTGACCGAAGTAGGTGGGGAGCAGATGGGTTACGAAATTCTGAACGACGCTTACGTCGTTATTGATACGTCCCATAAGGTCACCGGGGGTCTTTGCCGAGATACTGTTCATTGAAAGCATCTGGATCTTCTCGAAGAGAACGGCTCTCAGGGTTCTTGTGAATCTGTTACCTGAGATCACAGATATTCGTCCCTGAATAACGTTTATGGCTCTGTGGGCGATATCCAAGGTCACGATAGCGACTATAATAACTATGAAGTGCAGGAGATAGTTATCCGCGCGTTCATCGTTCAGAATGTATTTATCGATGGCAGTTTTCTGAACGAAGGGGAGTATAAATCTGAAAATGATCGAGATTATCGCGGTAAACAGCGGCACCATCATCATAAGATGGAGTCCTCTGGTCATATTCCAGAGCTTTTTATATATAGCCTTGTTATTTCTGCAGAATGGGCATATCTTGGTATGGAGCAGGAATGGGCGTCCGCAGTTGGGGCAGTAGCGCTCGGGCTCGTTTGATTCAAGAGGCTCGGGAGCAGACTTTTTATGCCTTGCCGCGTCGCACAGCGCTTCGCATCCGCCGACGACCACGCTGTATCGGGGGAGATTTTTACCTGAGATAAATCGGCAAAGAAGCTCGGTGTTACCGTTCCTCTTGGCGTAAAAGCCTACGCTGCCGTACATCATCTCCGTGAAAAAATCCGAAAGCTCCGAATAGTCGTACTTGAAAAGCAGTTTACCGTCAAGCAGCTTGTAAACAGACTTGTCGGTGAACATCATAAATCCTTTGACAAACTCATCTTCAAGAATATCAAAAGGCAAGCAGTACATTCGTTTTTCGCCGCTTTCGGAAGCGGCAAGAAAAGCTTCTTCGTCCGCTTTCGGAAGATCGTACATCAGTTTCATAGATATGAACCTGTCCTTTCTGACTTAATGTTAAGTTTCTTGAACTGCAAGTATCTGATCAGAGGTAGATCTCGATCTTCTTGAAGCTTGCCTTGTCGAGCTTTTCGGGATCGGAAATCTCAAAGCAGTTTCCGTCGATATCGAAGAGGAGAACGCGTCCGTCCTCGAGGGTACGGATATTGCTTCCGGAGTTACGGATAACGAAGCTGAAATCGCCCGCGTCCGTAACGACCTCCCAATAGTTCTGCCCCAGCTTTTCCTTGAGGGAAACGACCTTCTGGATCTTGGGAGTGAAATATCTTCTGTCGAGCTCGGAGTTCAGGAGCTTGACTGTCTCGGCGTCGAAAATGTGGATATCCTCGATAAGACCGATCTCGGAGCCCTTTTCCTTGTTTTTACCGTCTGGCTCGCGGATGGAGATGTAGAAATCGGGATCGGTTATGGGGAAGGCTCGGATAGCGACTATTCTTTCAAAGAATTCCTTTTTTCCGTCCGGATGTGTAAGCTCAAGGGAGATGAGACCGCCCTTGGAAGCTGTGAATTTTGCGTTTTCAGGTGTAAGATCAACGGAAGCTCTTTTATAGAATATATCCTTTTCTTCTTCAGTTTCTTCGTTTAAAAGCTTTTCGTCTGCCATAATAGTAATTCCTTTCCTGCGTACTTGGCTGCTCTGAGACAGCCGAGGGTGTTTATTTTCCTTCTATGACCTTTTTCATTTGCTCGTTCTGGAGAGTGTAGAGCTTGTAGTAAACGCCCTTCTTTTCAAGAAGCTCCTCGGCGGTACCCATTTCTGCGATCTCTCCGTTTTCTATAGCCATAAGCCAGTTGCAGTTTTTAAGGGTTGAAAGTCTGTGGGCGATGCTGATAGTGGTCTTTCCCTTGACAAGCTTTTCGATCGCTTCGCTTATGAGACGCTCTGTCTCCGTATCCATCGCCGCAGTAGCCTCGTCGAGAATCAGCAGAGAGGGACGGAGCAGGAGCGCTCTTGCGATGGATATACGCTGACGCTCACCTCCGGAAAGGGAACGGCTTCCGATACCGACGGGAGTCTCGTAGCCCTCGGGAAGATTAAGGATGAAGTCGTGAGCGTTTGCCGCCTTAGCCGCTTCGATGACCTCAGCCATGGTCGCGTCGGGACGGGCGTAACGTATGTTATCCGCGATAGTGCCTCTGAAAATGAATATCTCCTGTGAAACTATTGCGATGTTGCGTCTCAGAGACTGAAGCTCGATGTTCTTGATGTCAACGCCGTCGATGGTTATTGAACCGGTGATAACGTCGTACATTCGGGTTATCAGGTTTGCGATGGTACTCTTACCGCTTCCCGTATGGCCTACCAGACCTACGTGGTCTCCCTCGTGGATGGTGAAGCTTACGTCCTTAAGAATGGGACGGTTGGGGGTGTAGTGGAAGCAAACGTTGTTGAATACGATCTCGCCCTTGACGCTGTCCAGATGAACGGGCTCCTGCGCGTCGGTGATCTCGGGGATCATATCAAGGATCTCGAACATTCTTTCTGCGGAGTTGATTGTGTCGGTAAGAAGGTTCGTAAAGGTGGTAAAGAAGTTAAGCGGGCCGAATATCATTCCGATGTAGCCGAGATAGGTGGTCAGCTCACCGTAAGTCATACGGTTGCCCATGACCTCGATGCCTCCGAATCCCCAGATAGCCGTGGAGGACATACCGATGAGAAGTCCGACGATTGGGAAAATGAGGATGGAGACCATGTGCGTACGCAGATGCGCGTCGTATAGCTTACCGGAATAGTAGTAGAAACGGTTGGTCTCCTCCGCTTCCTTTGCGAAGGCTTTAACAACGCGAACGCCGTTGAGTGAGTCGCCCAGCATAGCGTTGAGGGAAGAGGAGCGGTGCCATTCCTTGGTGTAAGCTCTCCAGAGCTTGGGAAGCATCGTCTTGAAGATGATGACGATGATCGGAACGGGTATGAACACTATAAGCGTCAGCTTCCAGTTGATGATGAACAGGAAGATGGTAAGACCGATAAAGTTCAGAACGTTTACGATTAGGTGGGGAACACCGTCGATGTAGAAGTTACGGATCTTAACGGCGTCGTAGTTTACTCGGTTGATTAGACGTCCCGTAGGGTTTTTATTGAAGTATGCAAGCGACATACCGCACATGGCGCGGAAGATGTCGTTTTTCATGGTCTTGGTAACTCTCGTTGACATATGGGCGTTGGCTCTGTTCTGGAGAATACCTATAAACAGAGAGAATACCGCCATTCCGACGAGAACGCCGACCATGATGAAAACGTATTTCTCCTCGTGCATCTTACCCGTCAGCTGAACTCCGTTTGCATCGTAGGTCGCCTCAGAGATGACCTGGTCGAAGAGTATCTGACCGCTGACGATAGGGGTGAGCAGAGAGAGGCAGGAGCTCATTACCATACAGAACAGAACGGTGATAAGCTGGAGCTTGAAGGGCTTGAAGTACGACAGCAGCCGTATGATCATACCCTTTCTCTTGTTACATTTTTCGCAGACTCTGACGTCCTGATCGGCGTAGACGGTACCGCACTTGGGGCATTTAGCGTTGAACTGCTCGAAGATGGGATCGTTCTCCTGAACGATGTTCCCCTTCTGGAATCGCTCCCAAATAGTGATAAAGGTGAACAGTCGGCGCTTGCAGGAGTTGGTACAGTAGCCGATTATCTCGGTGATAGCGGGAGAATTTTCGTCATCGCTTTCGTGAAGCATACCGAGGATACGGTTGGTGGATGTGAAATTATCTATGTAGGGATCGCGCAGAATGTCCAAGGAGTAGCTTGAAAGCTCATCGCTCGATTCTTGGTAATAATAGAGTCGGCGGTGGGTGCTGTCCAGCGCAAGTGCTGAGCTTCCGAATGTTCCGTCTTTATTAAGATCGAGGTTAAGGACACATAGCAGATCCTTTTCGGTAACGTTTTCTTTTTCGAGTGCTGCAAGCAGTGAGCTGCTCGGTTGATTTACAGGCAACATAAGCTTTTCCTCTCAAAAACCAAATCGGATTTTTTTATTGTTTTTTGTTTAATATACTAATTATTTTGCAAAAAGTCAATAGTTTTTTAATAAATAATTTATTTTCGGAATGTTGCACAAAATTATAGTCAAATTTTGTTGTTCCTTGGGGATAATATTATTAGGCTTAAATGTTTTCCAAAACAGCGCTATTGTAAACAAAATGTAAAAAACATAACGCCACGTATAGACATTCTGAGAGAAATGTGTTATAATACCCGTAGAGTAACATTTCAGATGAAAGGACTTGGAACAAATGAAATCGGGAATTAAAATTTGCGCTATTCTCGCCATACTTTTTGTTTTGGTGGGAGTTATTCTCACGAGCTGTATGTTTATCAGCGGTAAAGGGTTCGATACTATTCTTCCTTCCGAATCTACAGAGGAGATAGACGGCTCTGACGGAGAACATTCCAAGTTGTATTAAATACGTAACGCGATCGGCTGCAAGAGATAAAGTCTTGCAGCTGATTTTTTGTTATTTAAGGAAAATTGGGGTTTATGCGTAAGTCTCCTCTGTAAATGTAGGGACCGCCGGTCTATAAAAACATGGCTATGGTACTTTTAATGGTTGATTTATTGTATTTTTCAAATATTGATTTATCGGGCAGGCAAATAATTTATCTGGTGAAAAATGCATTATTTGTCGTAGGGGAGGGGCTTGCTCCTCCCGGCAGGCGTCTGCCTGCAGAGGAGCAATTAGTTTGCGTAAGCCGAGTGTTTTATGGAGGTTTTTTGGGATGAGCAAGCCCCTCCCCTACGAATTGCTAAAGCAATCCTTTAAACTCACCGAAAAACACAATTTATCAGTTACATAATGTGACATAGCCCAAAACATAAAGGGCGTTTGTATAAAAATACTTGCAAACGCACCTATACAAATTTAAAAATATTTTATTCTACACTTGACAAAACACCAAAAACGTGATATAATAACAATTGATATATAACACGAGTTATATAAAAACAAAGGAGGATAAATAATGCCGCCGAAAACAAAGATAACAAAAGAGGATATACTTGCCGCCTCTCTCGGTCTTGTAAGAGAAAAGGGGATAGAAGCGCTGAACGCCCGTGAGCTTGCGTCAAAGCTCAGATGTTCCACCCAGCCCATATTTTCAAACTTTTCGTCAATGGAGGAGCTGAAAACCGAAGTCCTTAGAAGCGCGGAAAGGTTGTATTACAGCCGCTTGGCAGAGGATCTGAAAAGTGAGAAATATCCGCCGTATAAAGCAAGCGGGATGGGATATATCCGATTCGCAAAAGAAGAAAAAGAGCTGTTCAGATGTCTTTTTATGAGAGACAGAAGCGGAGAGGACGTAAGTGAGACATCGGATGATATTGAGCCGGTGATAGCGATCATACAGAATAACGTTGGGCTTTCAAGGGAGGAGGCGCTGCTTTTCCACCTTGAAAACTGGATATTCGTTCACGGAATAGCGGTAATGATGGCAACGTCGTATATGTCCTACGATATGGAGTTCGTAAGCGAAATGCTTACCGATATGTATCAGGGCTTGAAGGTGCGTTATACTCAAAAAAAGAACAAGGAAGGAGCAAATGATGGAAGCGATAAAAACGGTCGGACTTACCAAGAGATATAAGGATACTGTGGCGGTGGATAATCTTGACCTTACAATAGAGGAAGGGGAGCTTTTCGCGCTTTTGGGGGTAAACGGAGCGGGAAAAAGCACAACGGTAAATATGCTTTCCTGCCTTACGAAAGTAAGCGACGGGGACGCGTTTATCAAAGGTCACAGTATATTGAAGGACGAAAAGGAGATAAAGCGGATCATAGGCGTAGCGCCGCAGGAAACGGCGGTAGCGCCAAATCTGAGCGTAAAAGAGAATCTGGAGCTGATGTGCGGACTGTACGGCTTTTCATCGGAAGAAAAGCAAAAAAGGGTAGACGAGCTTGCCGAGCAGTTCGGGCTCACACAGAATATCGGAAAGAAAGCGGGCAAGCTGTCAGGCGGCTGGCAGAGGAGACTGAGCATCGCTATGGCTTTGGTGAGCCGTCCGCAGATACTGTTCCTTGACGAGCCGACTCTCGGACTTGACGTTATCGTCCGAAGCGATATGTGGGATATGATAAGAGAGCTGAAGGGTAACACCACCGTGGTTCTTACGACTCACTACATGGAAGAGGTGGAAGCCCTTGCGGACAGAGTGGGAATAATGAAGAACGGCAGTCTGCTGGCGACGGGAACGGTGGAAGAGATAAAAGAAAAAGCGGGTAAAGACCGCTTTGAAGAGGCGTTCGTCGCCATAGTTAAGGGAAATACAGAGGATAAGGGGGGAGACGTGAGATGAAGACGTTTACGTTTTCCGTCCGCACTTTCAAGGAGATAATCAGAGATCCGCTGAACATAGCCTTCGGGCTGGGATTTCCGCTCGTGCTGATATTCCTTCTGAGCGCTATACAGGCAAACGTGCCTGTCAGTCTGTTTGAAATAGAGACGCTTACTCCCGGTATAACGGTATTCGGACTTTCATTTATGACGCTGTTTTCCTCGACACTCGTATCCCGTGACAGAGAAAGCGCATTGTTGCGCCGACTTTATACTACGCCTCTTACCGCGTGGGACTTCATTCTCGGATACGTTTTACCTATACTGCCGATAGCTGTTTGCCAGTGCGTGGTCTGTTATATTGCGGCTGTTGCGCTTGGACTTAAGATCACGGTGAATATTCTTTTTGCCGTGATAGCGATAATTCCCGTTTCGCTTTTGTTCGTTACGCTGGGACTGCTATTTGGAAGTATTCTGGGAGTTAAGCAGGTCGGCGGAGTTTGCGGAGCGCTGCTCACGAATCTGACCGCTTGGCTTTCGGGAGTGTGGTTCGATCTTAAGCTTGTGGGCGGAGCGTTTGAAAAGATAGCGTACTGCTTACCCTTCGTTCACGCGGTTGAGCTCGAAAGAGCGGTTTTGTCGGGGCAGACAGAGGGAGTTCTGTTGCACCTGGCGGTAGTTCTTGCATATACTGCGCCGATAGCGGCTTTAGCGGCAGCGCTTTTCTGCAGACAGATGAAAAAATAGTTTTTGAAGATTGTTTTTTAAACAGATCAATAAGAGCGGAAATATACTTCAGAAATTATAAAAAACGACGCGAAAAAGCGGACTTCTCATAAGGGATGTCAAACCGTAGGGCGGGAGCTTGCTCCCGCCGCACACAAATTTCCCGACAGATTTCAAAGTCTGTTATTTTTTCTATTAGTTAAACTGTTACTATGATACGATCTGCTTATCTTTTCTTAAAAAGCATCTTAAAAAACAAATTAAATTGGATAAATGCATTTGCTGCACAAAGAACAAGGCAACAGAAAGCAATTCCAAATTCAATTCCATCAACGTACGTAGGTATTTTTTTAACCCAAAAAAGCCAAGCTGCCGTAAAGAAAATTGCACCAATTAAATGTTTATATTTTTTTCTTGAAACCAATTCATATGTTTCCTTTGTCGCGGACTGAACAGCAGGAATATCACTATCGCATTCATAGTCATCGTTGAGTAGATAATCTGTTGTAACATGGAATAGTTTGCTAATCTGCAATATATTTTGTGCATCGGGAAGTGCCGTTCCATTTTCCCAACGACTGATTGCTTGCCGTGATACATTTAATTTTTCTGCAAAATCCTCTTGTGACCATCCATGTGCTTTTCTATGCTTAATTATTTTATCCGGTAAACTCATAGTGAAATCCTCCTTATGATTATGGTGATTTGATTATAGCAAAAAAAGACTTCTGACACCACCACATCAACTTTACAATTCCGCAACATAACTTTACATCACGGCAAATTCTTAGTTGCCGTACTATTTTATCGCCAGTTTCGCCTTTGTATTACACTTCGGGCAAAGCCCATACCCATAAGGTTGTGCGCATCCTAAGGCTCTCCCTCTGGGAGAGCTCCCGCGGTAGCGGGTGAGAGGGGATATTCTGGCCACGATTTGCCCTCTCCGTCGGCTACGCCGCCACCTCTCCCAAAGGGAAAGGCTTTTAGTTACCCCCATTATAACACAAATCGGCAGAGAAAACAAGTTCTCTGCCGAAATTTATATGTGTATCCGTAGGGGAGACCTGCGGTCTCCCGCGGGCGAACACAGTTCGCCCCTACCGTGTTCCGAAAACATCCTTATGAGAAGGAGCCAAAAAAAGGCGTCGTTTTTATATTCAATTAAAATTCATCGCATCTTTCAAGCGTAAGAATACAAGGATTCTCGGTAATTATTTTATCAAGATGCGCGGATGAATACTCAACATCGGTTTGAAGCATGGCGTGATACAGCATCTTGCCGTCAACGCGTTCGATGATGAGATGGTTGAAACGGTCGATCTCAAATAGACTCTTGATGATCTCACGCTCGTTGGTTTCGTTATAAAAGCTGATGTTTATACCGTAATACTTTTTTCTTTTGAAGATCCACTTATTGGTGTGCAGAAGCATCTGAAGACTGAACATGATCAGAGTAGCACCGACTGCAACGTAATAGAGACGTCCGCCGCAAGCCATGCCGACACCTGCGGTCGCCCAGATACCTGCCGCAGTGGTCAGTCCGTGAAGGGTGGTTTTGCGGTAAACTATGATTCCCGCGCCGAGAAAACCGATTCCCGAAACGATCTGAGCGGCAACTCTGGCGGTGTCAGCTTCCTGAAAAGCGTATTTGGAAACCACCATCATGAGCGCCGCGCCGAGGCATACGATGGTGTGAGTTCGTATTCCCGCATCCTTTGAACGGTATTTTCTTTCAAATCCGATGAAAAAACCAAGAACTGCCGATAATAGCAGATCCAGTAGAATATATGACTCAAAAATTAACTGTTCCATTTGTATCTCCCTATATGTGATTTAAGTGAGCAAAAAAACAAGAAAAAACAAGAAAAATTTGGGTAATAACGCCAAAAACTGTTGACATACGGTTAAAAATATGCTATACTGAAAATAATGAAACGGCAAAATGGGGATTTTGTCGAATTTTGTTTAGATCAAAAACAAAAGAAAGTGAGGGGCTCCGAAAAATCGGGGTAAAAGGGAAATGGCGGAAATCAAATACGAAGTGGTGAAAGAGATCGGTGTTCTTTCAGAGACCGGAAACGGATGGACAAAGGAGATAAACCTTGTCAGCTGGAATGACAGAAGCCCTGTTTACGATATTCGTACCTGGTCGGAGGGCAAGGACAGAATGGGCAAGGGCATAACTCTCAATTCCGAAGAAATAAAAGAACTTAAATCGCTTTTGAATTCAATGGAGCTTGACTGATAAACTTACATTTTAAGGAAAATGAGCCGCAGAGGGATCTCTTCGGCTCATTTTTTACTTAAATGTCTTTTATTCGTCGTCTTCGTCCGAATAATCTTCGTCCTCGTATTCGTCCTCATCGTCGTAATCATCATCGTCGATGTAGTCGAAATCGTCATCGTCGAGGTCGTAGCAGAACTCTTCGAGAGCGCCGAGATCCTCGTCGATCTCCTCGATATAGTCTCTGAGCTTGATGTTTTCCTCTGTGAGAGCGCAGTTAGCTGCCGCAAGCTCCTCAAGAACGGAAACTACCTCCGCGAGAATCTTGTTCTCGTTTTTGGTGGTGTCAAGAGCCATACCGTCCATAAGACCTTTGATATAAGCAACCTTTTCGGGAGTTTTCATTTTGAAATCCTACCTTTCTTTAAGAGTAAGTAACCTGAAACTTACGCTCTTTCGAGATATTCGCCTGTTCTGGTGTCGATCTTGATAACGTTTCCGACGTCGATGAAGAGCGGAACCTTGATCTGAGCGCCTGTCTCAACTGTAGCGGGCTTTGTAGCGCCTGTAGCTGTATCACCCTTGAAGCCGGGCTCTGTCTCCGTAACCTCAAGCTCAACGAATGTGGGTGCTTCAACTGCGAATACGTTGCCCTTATAGGACATGACCTTACACATCATCTCTTCCTTAACGAACTTAAAGCCGTCGCCGAGAACGTCTGCGTTGAGGGGAAGCTGCTCGTAGCTTTCCATATCCATGAAGTAATAAAGCTCACCGTCGCTGTAAAGGTACTGCATCTCTTTTCTTTCAACGTATGCGGTCTCGAACTTATCTGTGGGGTTGAAAGTTCTTTCAACTACGGAACCTGTGATAACGTTCTTGCACTTTGTACGAACGAACGCAGCTCCTTTTCCGGGCTTAACGTGCTGGAATTCAACGATCTGAAGAACGTTGCCGTCCATTTCGAATGTAACGCCGTTTCTGAATTCTCCTGCTGAAATAGCTCCTGCCATTTTTATATCCTCCAAATGAAAATTATTATTGATTTTTAGTGTGACTTGAAAAGTACACAACACGATACAAATATTTTACACTATTTTTTTGAATTTTGCAATACCTATTTCATGTTTTTTTATAATGTTTTAATTTTTTTAACAATTTTTTTTCTTTAATACTTGAAAAACATGATTAAGTATAGTATAATGTAGTAGTATAAATATTTCAGCCGCGCGCCAAAGCGGAAGAAAGGACAGATAAAAATGAATAACACAGAAAAGACAATGGAAAAAGTAGTAGCTCTTTGTAAGACCAGAGGATTTATCTATCCCGGTTCTGAGATCTATGGCGGACTCGCTAACAGCTGGGACTACGGTCCTCTCGGAGTTGAGTTCAAGAACAACGTAAAGAAGGCTTGGTGGAAGAGATTCGTTCAGGAATCCAAGTATAACGTAGGACTTGACAGCGCCATTATCATGAACCCCGAGGCATGGGTAGCTTCCGGTCACGTAGGCGGATTTTCCGATCCCCTTATGGACTGTAAGCAGTGCAAGATGCGTCACCGCGCAGATAAGCTGATCGAAGAGTATGCTTTTGAAAATAAAACGGACGATAATCCCGCAGGTTGGTCATTTGAAAAGATGGCGGAGTTCATCGCTGAGAAGGGGATATCCTGTCCCGGATGCGGCGGTAAGGAATTTACCGACATCAAGAAGTTCAACCTTATGTTCAAGACCTTCGTAGGAGTTACAGAGGATTCCTCTTCTACAGTATATCTCCGTCCTGAGACTGCTCAGGGTATCTTCGTAAACTTCCCTAACATCGCAAGAACCACAAGAAAGAAGCTCCCCTTCGGTGTTTGCCAGATCGGTAAGAGCTTCCGTAACGAGATCACTCCCGGTAACTTTACATTCCGTACAAGAGAGTTCGAGCAGATGGAGCTGGAGTTCTTCTGCAAGCCCGATACTGACCTTGAATGGTTCGCTTACTGGAAGGACTACTGCAAGCAGTTCCTTCTTGACCTCGGCATGAAGGAGGAGAACCTTAAGCTCCGCGATCACGATCCGGATGAGCTCTCCTTCTATTCCAAGGCGACTACGGACTTCGAGTACCTCTTCCCATTCGGATGGGGTGAGCTTTGGGGTATTGCTGACCGTACAAATTACGACCTGTCTCAGCACGCTGAGCACAGCGGTAAGGACCTTACTTACTTTGATCCCGAGACAAACGAGCATTATATTCCTTACGTCGTTGAGCCTTCTCTGGGCGCAGACCGCGTAGCTCTTGCATTCCTCGTTGAAGCGTACGATGAAGAGGTTATCGACGCTGAAAAGAACGATGTGAGAGTCGTTCTTCACTTCCATCCCGCTCTTGCTCCCGTTAAGGCAGCCATCCTTCCCCTTTCCAAGAAGCTCTCCGAGGGCGCTGAAAAGGTATTTGAGGATCTTGCTAAGTACTTCAACGTTGAGTATGACGAGGCAGGCTCTATCGGTAAGCGTTACCGCCGTCAGGACGAGATCGGAACACCCTTCTGCATCACATACGACTTCGAGTCTGAGACAGACGGTTGCGTAACTGTTCGTGACAGAGACACTATGGAGCAGGTAAGACTTCCTATCGCAGAGCTTAAGAATTATATCGAAGAGAAGATTCAGTTTTAATTCAATTCAATAAATTACAGAGCCGCTGAGTTTTTGCTCGGCGGCTCTGTTGATTTAATGCTTCAAATTTTGATTTATAGGTGCGCTGTGAGTTTAGTGCGAACATCGCCTAGCGCACCCACTCGAAGCTTTCTCGCTGACACCGTCAGCGCTTTTTACTCCGCTTTGCTCCGAAAAAAGACCGAAATCTTCGCAGAGATTTGGTGGAGATTAAAGTTACTTTTAGCTGTAAAAATATTTGCCTGCAGGCACTCAGTTTTATAACCACGGTATCTGCCGCGTTGCTCTCGCAACACTCTAAAGCATTAAATCAAGCGAAAAACGGAACAAATATCCCGAAAATGCGAGTGTTTTACGAGCATTTTTGTAGAAATGACTGCAGTAACTCATTTTTTACAACCCAAAATTCGCTCCTGCTTTTGAGCGAATTTTCAGGGAATGATCGCACCTGTTTCTTTTTCTTTCTTTCGCCTACTTCTTTCTTTTTCTTCAGAAAGAAAAGGAAAGAAATAGGCATTTAAAATTATTTTTAAAGCAAAATATCCGTCTTAAACCTAATTAAAAGCAATTTGAAATTAAA
>SVSQ01000107.1 GCA_015064245.1 Oscillospiraceae bacterium
AGAATATCGAAAAAGTCGCAGATAAATACCATTCTGTGGCAGTTCAGTCGGCTAAAAACCAGCTCGACAAGGTTTTTAGTGTCAATGTTATCAGTGGCGGTGATCCGCTGGAAATATTTACCGACCACGAGGGCGAGGTGATATTCAAGAAATACTCGCCTGTGGGTGAGATGCACGAGTTCGCGGGGCAGTTCGCGGAGACTCTCCACAAGACCTGCGACCTCATGGTCGTCATAACAGACAGAGACGCGGTCATCGCCTGCTCCGGTGTTCCGAAAAAGGAGTACGCGGAAAAGCGTCTTTCTGCCGACCTTGAAAAGCTGACCGAAAACCGCGCGCTATATAAGTACAGAACGGGTGAGCGCAGGCTCTGCGTGATCGACGACGCGTCGGGGACGCACTATATCTCCTGTTGCGCGCCCATAGTTTTTGACGGCGACATTATCGGCAGCGTTGTTTCAGTGCTTCCCGAAAACGCAAGCGGCGAGGGTAGAAACGTCGAGCTTGAGGCGAAGATGGTGCAGACTGCCGCCGCGTTCCTTGCAAGGCTTCTTGCGTGAACGTAAAAACGCCGCGGGCTATTACTATGGCGCGGCAGGCAGGTCTCGTACAAACAGAAAACGGACAGAGAACGTAAAAATTCTCTGCCCGTTATTTTATTTGTTGCAGGCTTTGTAAAGAAACTCACAAAAGGTTGAGTCCGACCACGAAAAACGCTACCATGGCGCAGGTTCCGCCGAGGCACAGCTCCTTGAGCGTGTGACGGTTCAGCTTGAGTGAGGACCAGACTACCGCAACAGCCGCGATAGCGCAGGGGATCGCCCAGATCCAGCCCATAAAGTAGACTGCGAACAGCAGAGGCCCGAGGACTCCGCAGGCGTGACCGCTGGCTTTCAGATGGATCAGCTTGTTGAAGATCAGCAGCATCACTACCGAGGCGAGATACGCCGTAACGATGAACTTGAATTCGTCCGTCGCGCCGCTGAGATAGGCGTAAGCGAAGCCGATGATGTAACCCGCAGCGCTGGTTATGAAGGCGAGGGCTCGCTGTCCGTCTCTGCCCTTATCCTTGAATTTGGGAATGAAGGGCTGCAGGGGATAGGCGAGCGTGGGTATAACTGCGAGGCAAAGTATAGCGGTCAGAAGATCGAAAACTCCTCTGAACGTTCCCTCGCGGGTGAAAAATATCAGCGTAAGAAGTGTCGCTACGAGGAGCGGCGGTATTGTGAGGACTCTGATGGTCTTTGCGATTGCTCTTTTACTCATTTCTCTCTTTACCCCAGAAGAACAGAGCGACGGTACCGGGGCCCGTATGGCTTCCGATAGTTGTTCCGATGCTCGTTATCTTTACCTTTCCGTTAAGTTTTGTGAATTTACTTTCGATCTGCTCGGCTACCGCGCGGGCGTCTTCCTCGCAGGCGGAGCAGGATATATAACATTTTCCGCTGTAATCAAGTCCGCCCTCGGCGAACTCTTCCATCTTTTTAACAATAGCGTTGATGACGTTGCGCTTCGTGCGTATCTTTTCGCGGGGAATGAGCTTTCCTTCCTTGCTTACGTTCAGCAGGGGGCAGATTTTGAGCACCGTTCCGAACCAGCCGGATACCTTGGAGACTCTTCCGCCTTTTATAAAGAAGGTAAGGTCTGTGGAGAAGAACCAGTGGTGGAGCTTCAGCTTATTTTCCTCGACGTACTGAACTATCTCTTCCGCGCTCTTGCCCTCGTCGCGCAGGTCTGCCAGTTTATCCATAAGCAGACCGTAGCCCGAGGAAGCCGCGAGGGAGTCTACGACGTAGACCTTTCTTTCGGGAAACTTCTCCTCAAGCAGCTCCTTTGCGATGACCGCTGAATTGTAAACGCCCGAAATACCGCTTGACATGGTGACGTGGATAACGTCTTTACCGCTTTCGAGGATAGGGGTGAAGTTTTCAACGAATTCGTCGGCGTTCACTTGGGAGGTGCGCGTCTCGGCGCCCTCTTCCATCGCCTTATAAAATTTATCGAAGGGCATGGACTGACCGAGGTCGTCGGCATACTCAACGTCATTCAGATAATAATGAAAGAAAACGCAGTTTATGTTTCGTTCTTCAAAATGCTCCTTTGTCAGATCCGCTGTGGAGCAGCAGCTCAAAACGTAATCGCTCATATTTATGACCATTCCTTTCCAAGCAAATGTTTTTCTTTGATCATATTATACCAACTGCCCGGTAAAATATCAACCTATGATTCAGTTTCGTCCTCTACTGCTTGCTCTTATTCACTCTACCAAAACAAAAAGCGGCTCTACAAATCGTAGAACCGCGGATCGTGGGTTAGATCATTTGAAGTTCGAGGAGAAGAGGTACTTGCCCCGCCGCTTGATGAAAAAGCAGAGCAGAACGATGAGCTGGCAGGGGACTCCCAGCAGGATGAGCTCCCAGTAATTCTTGCCTATCCAGAGGAAAATGAGGTAAACGGTCATCAAAATGCTCCACACCAGAGTCGAGATAACTATCAGACCGTAGCTTCGTTTGCCCCAGAGCGAGTTGAAGACCGTGAGAACGATCATCGAGACCACCAGCGCGTACTGGAACATAAGTGGGTAGGTAAAGCCTGCAAGATGCATTATGATGAAAACCAGTGCGATCACCGTCCAGATGCCGAGAAGGGTTATGAGGGTGACGCTTATATGGTTTATCTTGTGTTTGGCCTTCGGAAGCTTTTCGCTTTGATCGTGAGGTCTGAGAAGATAGTCGACGGTACAGCCGAAGATCTCCGACATCCTGAGAAGGACGTAAGCGTCGGGGAGACTTTCTCCGCGTTCCCATTTCGAGACGGCTTTGTCCGAATAGCTGATCGCGTTTCCGAGGTCGAGCTGTGTCATCTTATTCTGATTGCGAAGCGCGGTGATGTTTTTTGCCACTACTTCCTTGAGCTCTGTGTCTTGCATTGAAGCTTCCCCTTTCCGTTTTGTTTTTCTCTGTTTTTAGTATAATACAAAACTTTCGGTTTTGCAAGGATTTGGAGCATAAATTTTTAAAAAGTTTAATTTTAGCCTGCAGTGAGGCAAATCCTGCGGATAATATGATTTATACGATTTATACTTGATAAAATTTTATCCGTATGCTATAATACTGTTATAGCGTATGGCGTCTCTTGGCGCAGGAAAGGAACGGGTATAATTATGAGTTACATTTCGGAGCTTTACGGAGACTTCTTCGAGAAGTTTTGCAAAGAGCTTTGTGAGGACAGATATCTGGAGTTTTTCAGCAATCCCGCGTCGGTATATATGGATTTCGACGGGAAAAGCCAACCCTACTACATAGGTACGGCAGAGGAGTTTTGCGAATACTTCACCAATATGTACGCCTGGCAGTACGTCGACTCCGCCAGAAACGGTACCGGGCTCAAAGACGATCTCAGCGCGGCGGCAGTCAAGTACCGCGCCGTGTTTGACGAGGGTATGCCGGACTCTTTGACTTTAAAAACGCTTCCCGCGGTCGAGATCGTCGCGGTCATTTCCGTTATGTTCAATATTGATAATTATTGCGACGGATTTATGGAGCAGTGCGCCAAGGCAGGCGTTCTCCCCGCGCTGCTTCAGGGACTGAAGGAGAGAGTAGGGACGTGAGGAAAAGCAGTTTCCATTCAAAAAAGACGTAATGAATTGCTGTTTTTGGTTTGGTGACCTGTACGAAATTTCGCCCTCGGCGAACTCTGCTGAAAAGTAAGGTGAGTCGCGAGGGCGAAGATTGACGCCGCGTACCGCGGCTTAATACGAACTCGGCGGCTATGCCGCCTCGTCGTTTCGACGGAATCATGCAAAACAAAAACAGCACTCCATATCAGGCATCGGTGAAATAACAATGCCTGTTTTTTGCTTTGTATCTTGGCAAATGCCGAAAACGCCTTGATTTATTCAAAAAATTATGATATAATATAAAAACAGATTATCACATTCGATAAGATCATGACGGCGAAGGAGGTGCGGTTTTTGATTATTACATACGCCATTATGGCTATTATAGCAACAGTGTTACTTATCGGATACTGCGCGCTCGTACGCAAAAAAGAGCCGCGGCTGCTCCTTTTATATATTTGCGTTACCATTGTAAACGTGGGATATTTTCTTCTCTCGGTTTCAAAGACGGTTGAGTTTGCCATTTTTGCAAATGACGTCGCATATTTCGGAAGCGTATTCCTTTCGATGTCCATGCTTCTGACTATAGTTAAGCTGTGCGGATTTGAGATAAAGAAAAATTTGATCATCATGCTCGGCTCAATCGGTATCTTGATGTTTCTGGTCATCGCCACGTCGGGCATACTGCCGTGGTACTACAAGGAGGTTGAACTCGTCTTTGTAGACGGAGCCGCAAAGCTCAAAAAGGTTTACGGAGTTTTACATCCTACGTATCTGCTCTATCTTCTTGGTTACTTTTCTGCAATGGTTGCGTGCATCGTGCAGTCTATCCGCAAAAAAATGATCGCATCGCAAAGACACGCAGCCTTACTCGCCGCAATCGTTTTCGGAAATATTGCGGTTTGGCTGGTCGAAAAATTCATTCCTTGGAATTTTGAATTCCTTTCGGTTTCCTATCTGTTCAGCGAGATCATATTGCTCGGGCTTTACTGGATGATGCAGGATTACGTTCGCTCGGATC
>SVSQ01000013.1 GCA_015064245.1 Oscillospiraceae bacterium
CTGCTCTCCAGCTCGAGCTGTTTGATCTTATCAACAATCTGTTTATCGAAGTCAATCCCGTTCCCGTCAAGACCGCTATGAGCCTTATGGGCTACTGTGACGGCGAGATGCGTCTGCCTCTTTGCGAGATGGACGATAAGAATCTTGAGATCCTCAAGGCGTCCCTGAAAAAGCACAGCCTTATATAATTCCTGCCCGAACAAGTAATGATATGCGTAGGGGCGAACTGTGTTCGCCCGGCGCGGAAAGCTCCGCAGGCATATAGTTTATTTGTGTAAGACAGCTGTTTGATGTAGCTTTTGCGGGCGAACAGTTCGCCTCTACGGATGATTTGTTAATTAACCATCATTTCCTTGAAAGGAAGCTTTAATAAAATGAATGAAGTAAAAATAATTTTGACGGGCGCCGCAGGACGAATGGGTAAAGCGGTCATGAGTCTCGCCGAAAAGAACGAAAATGTTTCCGTCGTTGCGGCGGTGGACGTATGCCCCATAGTTTCGGAGGTTCCCTTTTACCACGGTATCGACGAGCTGCCCGCAGAGCCTATCGCAGACGTTATAGTGGATTTTTCGCATCACACGGCGGTGGAGGGAATACTCGCTTACGCTAAGAAAACGGGTTGCGCGGCTATAATCTGCACCACGGGTCACACGGAAGAGGAGCTTGCTATGATAGAAGCGGCTTCGAGTGAGATCGCGGTGTTCAGAAGCGGAAATATGTCGCTGGGAATAAACCTGCTGATGTCACTTGTTACCAAGGCGGCATCGATACTTGATGGCTTTGACATCGAGATAATCGAGAAGCACCATAATCAGAAGCTTGACGCCCCCAGCGGAACTGCGCTTATGCTTGAAAAGGCGGCTGAGGCGGGAGTCGATTATACTCCGAACGTTGTGTACGACCGTCATACCGAGCGCAAGAAGAGAGAGAAGACGGAGATCGGAATGCATTCCGTGCGCGGCGGAACCATCGTCGGCGAGCACGAGGTGATCTTCGCGGGACACGACGAGGTGGTCACTCTTTCACATAGCGCCCAGTCACGAGAGGTGTTCGCAAGAGGAGCTCTCAGCGCGGCGGTGTATATGAAAGGCAAGAGCGCGGGAATGTACAGTATGAAGGACGTTATTGAGTCCGTGATCTAAGATATGATCTAAGATAAATAATTACTTCCACCCGATGAAAGTCGGGTGGATTTTTTTGCGGAGAATTAGCGCGAGCCTGCAGGCAAATATTTTGTTTGTGTGAGAATGTTGTTTTTTTGTAATTGAAGTCTTTATTTTCCGATCATTTCCTTATATATCTCATTTTTCGGCACGCCTCTGTCCTTTGCGGCGGCTTTAATAGCGGAGTTCTTATCCATGCCGTTTTCGATATAGAAATTAACGTGCTCGGCGGGAGTGAAATCCAGCCAGAACGCAAGGTTTTCCTTTTTCTTTCCCTCGATTATCAGAACGTATTCGCCTCTGGGGGAGTTCTGCTCGTAGTATTTGACCGCCTCAAATATGGTGGTGCGCATTATCTCCTCGTTGAGCTTGGTAAGCTCGCGGCAGAGGGCGATCTTTCTGTCTCCGAAGAATTCGGCGAAGTCCGCAAGGGTGGAAACAAGATGGTGGGGAGCTTCGTAAAAGATCAGGGTGCGCTCTTCGCCTGAAAGCTCTTCAAGACGCTGACGGCGCTCGCCCTTTGCTCCCGACATAAAGCCTTCGAAAGCAAATCTGCCTGTAAATAACCCCGAAAGCGCCAAAGCCGCGATAGCCGCGCAAGCGCCAGGAACGAAGGTCACCTTTATCCCCAGCTCCGCGCATTGACGGACAAGATCCTCGCCCGGATCGCTTATCGCAGGAGTTCCCGCGTCGGTCACCAGCGCGCAGGACTCTCCGTCCTTAAGCCGCTGACAGATGACCTCGCCTCTTTCTACACGGTTGTGCTGATAGTAGCTGACCATAGGCTTGGATACTCCAAGGTAGGCAAGGAGCTTTGCGGTGTTGCGGGTGTCCTCGGCGGCGATGAAATCCACCTCGGAGAGCACCTTTATGGCTCTTTCCGAAAGGTCGGCAAGGTTTCCGATGGGAGTTGCAACAAGATAAAGCACTCCCGCTTCTATTTTATTCTTTTCTCTGCCGTTTGAATCGTACATTATATCTCGTTCTTTGGGTCCGCTCATAAGGTTAAAATTCCTTTTATGTATTTGAAAATTGGTTTGGTTATGTAGATTGGTGATTGAAGGGGAGATGAAAGCGCGAATCTAAGCCTTCTCCCGCTGGAGAAGGCTTTCATTTGTGCAAACATCTCTCAGATAAATCCAAAACACAGAAATAACGAATATTCCCTCAACCTAATTATTCGGAAGCTTCAGCATCCGCAGGGATAACTGTCTTTATATTCTTTTCTAATTTCAGACGCTCAACGGTCACGTCCCGCGAGCATTTAAGGCATATTACGCGGACGTCGCTTCCCGCTCTGGCTACTCGGAAACGGTTGTCTCCGCACGGGTGCGGCTTTCGCATTATCAGCGTGTCGCCGACGGAAAATCTTACGATCTTCATATTAAATCGCGTCCTTTCTTGTTATTTGATGAAGAAATCAGCGGGGAAGGTTCCCGTTTCGTAAATCTCGTCATAGTCCTCGGATTTTATAAACAGAGGACGTGTAACGGTAAGCGACTCCTTGGCGTCGAACATCGCTTCCGTAAGGACCGAGGACGGCGGGTGGTTCGGCGTTGCGTGAACGAAGGTTATTCTTTTGGGTGAAAAGCCGTTTGCTTTAAGCGACGCCATAAGAGATTCAAGTCTGTCGGGGCGGTAGACCGTGTAGAAACGTCCGCCCGTCTGGAGGATCTTACCTGCCGCGCGGCAGAAATCGTCTATACCGCCGAAGACCTCGTGGCGCGCGATCTCCTTTTCGGACGTGGCGTTGCTCTTGCCGCAACCAACCTTCATATAAGGCGGATTGGCAAATACCGCGCGAACTCCTGAAAGCATTGATATATCAAGCTCTCTTACGTCGGAGTTTATCGGCTCGATGATCCCGTCGAAGCCGTTATCCGTGACGTTTTGCTTCATAGCTTCATAAAGCGCGGGCTGTATCTCAATTGCGAATATTTTGGAAAACGCCTTTTTTCTCGCCGCGAGGAGAGAGATTATACCGCTTCCCGCGCCAAGCTCGACGGCGGTATATTTCGGGTTGCTTTTCAGATAAGCGGAGAGGAGAAAAGCGTCGGTGCCGAGGAATAAGGAACCGTTCGGTTCTTTTAGCGACATTCCGAAGGCGCAATTCTGGCGGTTGGTGGATTCAGTCATCATAATTTCCATTCTGCTGTCCTTAGGACAGCTGCACAAATAGCGGACGGATTTACTGTGTTTTTATATAGTTGTTCATCAAAAGCTTTATAAAAAACTTTTGGTGCGTAACCTTTAAGGGCTACGCACCAAAAATCCGATTTTTTAATCCGCTGTTAATTACTCAGCAGCGGGTGCTTCAACAGGGCAAGCGCCTGCGCAAGCTCCGCAGTCAACGCACTCTTCAGCGTTGATAACGTACTTGCCATCCTTTTCGGAAATGCAGCCAACAGGGCATTCGTCTGCGCAAGCTCCGCAGCCGATACACTTTTCAGCGTCGATCTTATGTGCCATTGTGATATACCTCCGTAATTATGTTTTTGATACGATAGTATTATAGCACACATTTATTTATTTTTCAAGTGATTTTGTGATTTTTCTGAAAATTTCTTTTATTTCGTATAATTTACTTAATATCAAGTATTTTCATTGCCTTTTCCGGAAGGCTTTTTCTTCTTGAAATTTCTGTAATAAGGTCTGTGATTCTTCTTTTTCTTGGGAACGTCGCCCTTCTGATCCTTTTCGCTGAACTCGGAGTCTATCTTCTCCTGAATAGCCTCTGCTTCGCTGATGGCGTCGGAGCTGCCTTCTGCGGGCTTTTGAGGACGGCGGTTGTTCTGGTGACGCTGAGGCTTGCGGCGTTCGTTCTGCTTTTCGGGACGGGGCTCTTTGGAAGTATCGGACTGCTCCTTGCCCTCCTGCTTGGATTCCTTTTCCTCAGCCTTGCCCTGACGCTGACCGTTTTTCTTGTCGTGATGACGGTTTCTGTCTCTGTCGCGGCGGCTTGGCTTTCCTGCGGAACTTTCCTCTGCGGCGGACTTTGCGTTTTCCTGCTCGGTTTCAGCGGGATCGGACTTTGCCGACGTATCTAACTGCGACGGAGCCTCGATTATTTCAGCGGAGACGAACTCGGCTTTACTGTGATCGCGGGCTCTTTCGGGAAGCTCGGTCTTCGTGAGAGTCTGACCGTCGTAGTCAGCCTCGTTCACAACGTCCTCTCGTACGAATATCACCTGTTCCGCGTCCTCGGGAGTGTTGTCAAGCTTGACCTTGACTATTCCCGCAAGAGGATTTGCGGCGGTAACTACACCGGGCCCGTTCGGCGTCATAACTCTTGCGTCCACCTTGGGAGTCAGCGCTTTTTCCTTGAGATAAGTATCGTATTCATAACGCAGACAGCACATAAGACGTCCGCAGGCGCCTGAGATCTTAGCGGAGTTGAGGGAGAGATTCTGCTCCTTAGCCATCTTTACGGAGACCTGTCCGAAATCGCTGAGGAAGGTGGAACAGCAGTAAGGTCTGCCGCATATACCGAGACCGCCGAGTATCTTCGCTTCGTCTCTTATGCCTATCTGACGCATCTCGATACGGACGTGGAATACGCCCGCAAGATCCTTGACCAGCTCGCGGAAGTCTATTCTGCCCTCGGCGGAGAAATAGAAGAGGAGCTTTGTTCTGTCGAAGGAAAACTCAACGTCTATCAGCTTCATCTCCAGCTTGTGCTGATCGATGAGCGCGATACAGGTATTGAAGGCGTCTACCTCCTTGCGAAGGTTCTCCTTGTGTATCTCGGTGTCAGCCTCCGTTGCCATTCTGATGACGGAACGCAGGGGCTCTTTTATGTCTTTGTTTTTTATCTCGCGATTGGCTACTGCGGTGTAACCGTACTCCTCTCCGCGGGCGGTGTCGACGATAACTCTGTCGTCGCGGTTGAGAACGAAGCCTGCGGGCGCGAAATAGTAGGTCTTGCCGTTCTTTTTGAAGCGGATACCGACTATCTCAGTCACGCCGTCGTCCGCGTTATTATCTGCGGAGGTGTCGTCGGAAACGCTATCGGCTTCCTCGTCGGTTTCGTCTTCGATGATATCTTCATCGATATCGGTAATTATTTCGGGATCGTTTACAGGATCCTGTTCGGAGATTGAAGTCTCGTCTATCATTTACGGATGATCCTTTCTATGATGGAGATTAGATTTTTATGGGTTAATGCTTTATTGCGTCCGACAGCATGTCAGCGGCTCTGACGCAGAAGTTTGACGCGTTGACGTTTACGGTCAGATAGGTCCTTATTTTTTCCGCGCAATCGAAAAGGCTGATGAGCGTGGACTTTGCAAATTCTGCGGAAAGGGCTTCGGCATCGTCGGATTTGAAGAAATACGTAAGGCTTTTTGGCGCGCCGTATTTGCATTTCAGCATATCTCTGATGGCGCATTCAAGATTGAGGATGAGTATATCCAGCTCGTCCCTCGCAAAGCCGGAGCTTATGAAAAACAGCAGTATATCCGCGGTCTTTGCGGCTATAAGGAGATCGAGAAGTCTGTCCGTTTTTTCGCGAAGCTTTTCGGCGCTCGTGTTCTTTGAGCCCAGCCGCGCCTCAGCCGCGCCGATCGCGCCCTCGGCGGAGCGTATCAGCATACGGAACGCATCCGGATTCTTTTCGCTCATGATCCTGGCTTTGGGGCTTGATGAGATAAGGTACTGCGAAAGAGAATCGTCGTCGAAGACACTCATTCGCAGAACCGGCGCTCTTGAACGCACCGTAGGCAAAAGCGCGGACGCGTTATCGCAAAGGAGCAGAAAATAGACGTTTTTGGGCGGCTCCTCCAGTATTTTGAGCAGAGCGTTCTGCGCTTCGGTCGTCAGCGTGGATGCCTCATCTATTATGAAGACGCGGACGGAAAGCTCCTGTGGCTTGATGAACGCCTTGGATTTCAGATCGCGTATCACCGCGATACCGATGGTCTTTTTACCTTCCTCGGCGGTGTGAACGGTAACGTCAGGAGATTGAAGACGCTTTATCTTGTCGGCATATTCAGGCTCAAGCGCCGCGCAGACGCTGAGAGCAACCGTGGTCTTGCCGCTCCCGCTAACGCCCTCAAGAATTAGAGCGTGGGGGAGATTTCCCTCGTCTATTGCTGATGAAAGGTAGGTTATGAGCTGTTCGTTTCCGAAAAGACCGTCAAAAAAACGGGCACTGTTCATATTTATAACCATTCCTTTCTCACATCGAGTAGTTTGAAAACACGTTTTTAAATACATTTATGGTGATAAAGCATACAATCCACCTATTATATTACATTATATCAAATATTTTATATAATGTCAAACATTATTTGTAAATATTTAAAAATTTAAAACGGGCTGGAGATTTGCATAAAAATTGAGATCGAAAAAAGTAATCGAACGTATGTAGGGGCGGATTTATCCGCCCCGTAGTTATTCTTCCGCCGAGTTTGTCTTACTGTCATTTGAGGGCGGCGTGCTCTCCACATCTTCGTAGTCTTCTTCTTCCGGGGGCGCGATGGAACGCAGATAGCACTCGTAACAGTAAGCGTTGAACTGAAGCTTTGGGGAGCTTCTGCCCGCGTAATGCCCCTTTGGCAGAGAGTTATAGAAAAACGGCTTGTCCGCCTGCATACACGGCGGAGCTCCTGCGGGCAGCCTTCTGTAAACGTATTGCGCGTCGCTCACCGTGATCTCTCTCGGAAAGGAACGCTTTACGCTCAGCATACCTATAAACCTGCAGTTCTCCTCGGGACAGTCCGATCCCGCGACGCCGTGGTTTATAACGTCGTATTTGACCATGACGTGAGTGTTGCAGTAAGTTTTCGGCGCAGTTGCCGCGGTGAAATATCCCGTTTCCGTACGTTTTCCGCGAGGATCGCAGAGACAGGCTGAGGTCGCCAGCTTGCCCGAATCCCTGCAATATCTGGCGGTGACTATCCCCGAAGCCTCGGAAAAACGTTTTGTGGGCGTCTTTCCAAGACATTCGGCGGTGTTGACCAGCTTCATTACGGCGTCGAAGGTCTTCAGGGCGGGGCTGGGAGAGGTAGGAAAGGCTTCGAGATTTTTAGGAGTGGGGTAACCGAACCATACTCCAGCCAGAAGATCGGGGGTGTAGCCCACGAACCACCTGTCGCAGTCGTTGTTGGTCGTACCCGTTTTTCCCGCGCAGTCCACTCGTTTTTTGAGCGTCATAGCGTTGGCGGTACCACCCGACGTGACTCCCTGCAGGAGCTTCGTCATTATGGTTGCGGTCTGCGGGCTGAAAAGTCTTGAGGCTTTCCCCGAATTGTCGACGAGTACGTTCCCGTCGCTATCAAGTATCTTGATGACGGTTCTGGGAGCGCTGTAAAGACCGCCGTTTGCAAGAGCGGTGTAACCCGCAGTCAGCGTTTTGACGCTGACGCCTACGGTAAGCTGACCGAGCGCCAGGGGAGATGCGGCGATATCCGTGTAGGTCTGTCCGCCCCGTTCGGAGCTTCGCACGAGAGTCTTCATATTCATTCCGTTGTAAAGGAGATCGAAGGAGTTTTCCTCGCCGATATCGCTCAGTATTTTGACGGCGACGGTGTTGACGGAACGGGCGACGGCGTCACGCACCGTGGTCAAGCCGCGAAAGCCGTTTGGATAGTTGTTTGGCCAGGGACGTGTGGATAAAAATTTGACGGGGGTGTCGTCGTAGACGCTGCCGTAAGTGATGATGCCTTTGTCAAGGGCGGGGGCGTAAACGGAAAGGGGCTTGATGCTGGAGCCGGGAGAACGCTCCGTTGCGGTGGCGTAATTTAAGTGGCGGTTGGCTTTCTTCTCACCCACAGCGCCGCAAAGAGCAAGAATATCGCCGTTTGAGGGATCGATTATCACCATGGAACATTCGGGGTGTATCAGCATTCCGGGAGTGTAAAAATTATGCTCTGCGGAAAAGTATTTTTCTATCTCAGCCTGCATTTTCGGATTCTGCGCCGTTATTACGCTGAGACCGCCCGTGTAAAGAAGCTTCTGGGCGGTCTGGGGCGTGGCGGCGAGCTTGTTTTCGAGCAAAAGGTCGATGCACTCGTCGATAACGCTCTCGGTGTACCAGCTGTAGATCCTGTTTTCCACCTTTTCGGAAGCGTCCTTTTCGAGAACTGTCAGTTCCTCTGACGAGGACTTGTCGTACTCTTCCTGCGAGATATAACCGAGCTCCAGCATACGGGAAAGAACGGTAAGACGCCGGGTTTTGTTGTTTTGGGGATTGATGGACGGACTCCATTTTGTAGGAGACTGGGGGATACACGCAAGGGCGCAGCACTCCGTGAGGGAGAGCTCACTCGGCTCCTTGCCGAAGAACCTTTCGCTTGCGCTTCCGATACCGTAACAGCGCTCCGAGAGATATATGGTATTTAGATAAAGCTCCATGATCTCGTTCTTACTGAGGGCCCTGTCGAGCTTGGCGGCGCGGATCATTTCCTTGACCTTACGGCTGACGCTGTAATCGTCGTTCCCGGTTACGTTTTTGATGAGCTGCTGAGTGATGGTCGAACCCCCAAAGCTTGATTTGCCCGTTATGAAGCCGAGGATCGCGCCCGCGGTGCGCTTGATATCGATTCCCTCGTGCTCGTAAAAACGGTGATCCTCAATGGCTACGAAGGCGTTTACGAGGTCTTTCGGGATGTGGGCGTACTTCACCCATTCGCGGTTCTGTTCACCGTATAGCGCCTGGCTCTCAAGCTCAACGGCGGTCCCGCTTCGGCTTGCTTTGTCGGTGTATTCCATATAATACAGCTTCGTGGTCTGATCCTGGGATTTTGCCAGGTTATAGAATTCGGATATCGAAAGCTCGGGGGAATATTTTGCGTACAGGAGAAAGACGGATACGCAGATTATCCCGCTCAAAATGAATGTAAAGAACAGAAAAATTGAAATTTTTCCGATTTTTGAAACAGTTTTTTTCAGCATTTTCCTTATTTCCTTGATTTTTCACTTTTGATTTTATTTTTCCCTTTTGCCCTCAGATTTTGCGTGGAAAATTTTATACTCACAAAATCACAGTCGGAAGATACGCTTCTTTTTAAGGCATGATTAAAACAATTTTATTAAAAAATAAAAAAACTATTGCGTTTTAAGAGGTTTTGCGTTATAATATAAACGATATACGCAAAATCTGATTTGGAAGGATGGTAAAATTATGCCTATTAAAATCCCGGAAGGGCTGCCTGCTGCGGAAATACTCGAAAAAGAGAATATTTTCGTCATGAACGAATTAAGAGCAAATCATCAGGATATCCGTCCTTTGAAGATCGCTATACTTAACCTTATGCCAACGAAGATCGTTACTGAAACACAGCTTGCAAGACTTTTGTCAAACAGCTCGCTGCAGGTCGAGGTCACCTTGCTGCAGACCTCAACCCACGTTTCAAAGCATACGTCTCAGGAGCATATGCAGGCTTTCTATAAGTATTTCGACGACGTTTGCGACGAGAAATTCGACGGACTTATCATAACGGGCGCTCCGGTTGAAGAGATGCCCTTTGAAGCCGTTGACTATTGGCCGGAGCTCTGCAGAGTCATGGAGTGGTCCAAAACTCACGTTTTTTCCACGTTCCATATATGCTGGGCGGCGCAGGCGGCGCTTTATTACCATTACGGAGTTCCGAAATATCAGCTTGATAAGAAGCTGTTCGGAGTTTACGAGCATGAGGCGCTGGTGCCGTCGCACCCGATACTCAGAGGCTTTGACGAGGTGTTCCTCGCTCCCCATTCCCGCCATACGGAGTGCAGAATGGAGGATATAGTGCGCGAGCCGAAGCTGGAGGTTCTGGCGAAATCTGAGGGCGCGGGCGCGTTCATAATAGCCGCGAAGGACAGAAATATGTTCTTCGTCACAGGTCACGCGGAGTACGATAATGATACCCTTTCAAAGGAATACTTCAGAGATAAGGGAAAGGGGCTTCCCATCGACGTGCCACTGAACTATTTCCCCGACGACGATCCTACCCGCCGTCCGCCAAACCGCTGGAGAGGCCACGCGCACCTTCTGTTTTCCAACTGGCTGAACTATTTCGTATATCAGCTCACACCCTTCGACGTGAACGAGATAAAATAACATGAGAAAACCTACTTATACCGAGATATATATGTATAAAAACCTGTTCTGGCTGGCTATCGGAGTTTTCGCTTTTGTTCCGATCTTCAATAATTTTATTCTGCAGCTGGTCAGACTGACGACTCAGGGCGACATCGCTTACGGAGCGCTCAGTGAGAATATCGGTGTTTTTCAGGAATGGCTCAGCCTTGCGGCGACCTATCTGGGGCTGGGAACGCTTGCCGTCTGTCTTGTCTATTTCGGAAATAACGCCAAAGGTGTGATATATCTCGCCTTCGGCTCTCACGGCTTTACCTTTTTTGCCTCCCTCTTTACTTATTTCATCTACGGCGGTGACAATATAGGGCCGGCGGTGTTCATGCTGCTCGTAGACGCGGTGGTAAACGCGCTGATCTATTTTATCATCTACATCGCCGTTCTGAAGTCGAGCGAAAAAAAGGACACGTTCATGAACGTGCCTAAATTTGCTTTTTCAAAAAATATGCTTGCTCACCCATTCATACGCGCGTTTCTGATAAGCGCGGGAGTATTCGGCGGAGCTCAGCTGCTTACGGTAATATATACGATGGCAGGGGATTTTCTCGATCCCAGCCTTGGTGTTCCCGTAAACACCGCGGATATTATGTACTGGGTGCTTGAGTACGTTACCGTGATCGTAAATACCTTGATCGGCTTTGCGGTGACTCTTTTGGTTGCGGCGCTTGCGGAAAGATACCTCAGATCCGGCAGAGGACGCAGACTTATAAAGGAATAACGAGACGCACACTAATAACAAAAAAACGGACAGTTTAACGCTGTCCGTTTTCTATTGATATGAAATTCTTACTTCTTACTGTGCGCCTTGTGTCTTTCCGCAATAAATGAGAGCATGACGATTATTCCGTATATCGGGGTGAGGAGCAGGAGCGCGTTATTTATGGTCAGCACTGCGGGGCAGGCTACCGGAAGACCGAAATACTTGTAGAGAAAGGAGATAAGCGCAAATACGGCGGTGAAGAATACAGCGACAGCAAGGATGGAGAATATTATTTTGAATTTTTTCATCGCGTTCACACCTACCTTTTTTAAAAGTTTATTTTTAAAATGTACGATTTAAGTTAATTTAAAAATCTAAAACACTTTATTTTCTGTTAATATTTTAACATATTTTTTCGATTTTGTAAAGGGCATAAAATTGCATAATAAGTGTAAAAGTGTTACTACTTGTTTGTGAAAATGCACACATAAAAACAGGTCGAATATTGTTGAATGTGCAAAAAAGATCGGCTGAGGTACGCAACTGTATCGAGCCGATCTTTTTGCCGTAAATATGAACTGTTTGTTTTTTTTGTTAATCAAAGTGTAATTCAGAGGTCACAAATCCGTAACGGGAATACAGAAAGAAATATAAGTGTTTTCGCTTCGGATAACGACGCGCAGTCTCTTCGCGGAGGTCTTTGAGGAGATCTTGAATTCCCAGGTGACTTTTCCGTTTTCGTCGGAAAACTTGTCCGCAAAAGCTTTTGCTGCGCTGACGCCCGAAGGATAGTAGACGTTGATGTCGTAACGTGTGTTCGGAGTACCCGTAAGCGCGATAAAGGTCGTTTCGCCAGGATATACGGACTCGGGACGGTAGGCGATCTCCGTTCCATCGCCGATGACTATGACGCCGTCCGCCTCGGTCACCCCGCTTTCCGCTTCGGCGGACGCCTGCGCCTCGCCGTAGGGAATGGCGCTGTCCGATGATAAGAGAGCGTACGGAACGGTTATCGCGGCGAAAAGGAGCGCGCAGATCAGAATATGAAAAAGCAGCTTTCTGTTCACTTGCTTTTCTCCCTTCGTTACTTGATTTTTACCGACGCAGTCCCCTTCATTACCTTACATTCTATCCCGAATTCACGGAACGGGGAAAGATCGACCTCCTCGGGTGCGTCGAAGACTTCGACGTAATCCTTACCCAACATCGGGTATTTTGCACCCGCCAGCGCGCTGTAGGGAAGAAGCTCGACTCTCTGCAGTCCCGCGGCATCTTTAAGTAGCCTTGCAGTTTCGGTCAGGTTGCGAATGCCGTCGTTTACTCCTTTTATGAGCGGAATACGCGCGGTAAAAGGCTTTCGGGAAGCGATGACTTCGTCAAGATTTTTGAGTATCAGAGAGTTGTCGACGCCCGTGTAAAGCTTGTGCTTTTCGGGATCGGTGTGCTTTATATCGAAAAACAAATAATCAACACGCTCGATTATTTGTTTAAAAATCTCCGTTTCGCAGAAGCCGCAGGTCTGTATCGCTTTATGTATCGGAAGCAGACTTAGAGTTTCGAGCAGGAACTCAGCCTGCATGGTCGGCTCGCCGCCCGAAAAGGTGACTCCGCCCCCGTCCTCAAAAAACATACTGTTTTTCATTATTTTTTCCGCAAGCTCTTCGGAGGAATATACCTTTCCCGCGATCTTTCGCAGATTCGCGGGACATTTTTCTACACATTTGCCGCAAGCAATGCAAGAGGATAATGAGCCCGTAAGCGCCTTTTTGCCGCCGCTCAGCGAACAGCCCTCCACCGCGCACCTTCCGCAGTCCGCGCAGGCGGAATAGGAAACCATCACTTGCGGGCGCGGTGAAAGCCCCTCGGGATTGTGACACCACCTGCATCGGAGCGGGCAGCCCTTCAAAAACACGGTGGTCCGTATTCCCGGCCCGTCGTAGACGGAAAATTCCTTTATATCAAATACTGTACCCTTCATTTAAACGGTGTGCTCCGTTCTTGCAAGTATCTGATCCTGATAGATCTTGTCAAGCTCTGTAAAATATCCGCTCCAGCCCCAGACGCGAACCACCAGGTTTTTGTACTTTTCAGGATTCTTCTGCGCGTCCATCAGCTTTTCGCGGCTGACTACGTTCAGCTGTATCTGATGACCGCCGAGATCTATGAATTTTTTTACCAGATAAGCGGTCTTGACTATGCCTTCCTCGTCTCTTACGGAGCTTGAAGCAAGCTCAAGGGTGAGAGGACCGCCGTTTATGGTCTTGGTCAGATCTGGCTTGGTGAAGGATGCGATCACCGAGAGGGGACCGTTCAGACGGACGTTAAGAGACGGGGTAAAGTTTGCGGGAAGGTAGTCGTCCTTGCGTCTTCCGTCGGCTGTAGCGCCCGTTTCACGCCCCGCGGCGTAGAACAGCGCTGTTCCCGTTCCCGCTCTGAAGCGACCGCCGCGGTCGTTTTTGAGAGGAGCAAGAGCGCGGGCGAAGCTGTCAAGGAGCATTATTCCGAAGCAGTCGGCTCTGTCGTCGTTGTTTCCCATGTGTGGAAGAGTGTTAAGTATTTTGTTACGGAGAGCCTCGTAGCCCTCGAAATCCTTGTCAAGAGCATCGATAAGCTCTTTTGGCGTAAGAAAGCCGTTGAATACCAGCGCTTCCACCGCGGCGATGCTGTCGGCGGCGGTGGCTACTCCCACGCCGTGAATACCGAAATTATTGTACTTGGCGCCGTTCGTCACGTCGGAAAGAGAGTAGATACAGTCGTCCATCAGTATGCTCATAAGAGGTGCGGGACGGCAGAAGAGTCCCGAATACTTATCGGGATACGCCTTGCATCGGTCGTTTATCTCGTTGTCAACGCAGATGAGGAAGGAGGCGAAGTCCTCGCATCGGTCAAGGTCGCGGCGTATGACGGTGTTCACGCAGTCGGGGAAGCTGAGCCAGCCCACGTTCGGGATCTCCATACCGCAGCCGGGGATTATGAACTCCCAGCAAGCGGCGACGGTGTAATTCACCGCGTCATATTTATCGTAGCCCAGGGCTTCAAGTCCGGGAATGACTACGTCGTCGTTTGAATACTGGGGAAATCCCATACCCGTGGCGGTCAGATGCGAAGCGAAGATAAGACGCTCGATTGGTGTGTTTTTGTTTACGCGGAGATTGATCTTGGGATCGATCATCTGAACGTTTAAGGACGCTTGCAGACAAAGCTCGGAGAGCTCGTTATATTCGTCGTTTCCGGCGATATCGGTACCGCCGAGCATCATGCTCTGACCGTTATCGCCCTGCTGGACGCCGATGTAAAGGTCGCTGTCCTTATTGAAGGTAATAAAGAGGTTTTCCAGCATTTCAAGGGCTTTATCGCGGGTAAGTACGCCTTTTTCGATATCGCGCTTGTAGTATGGGTACATATATTGGTCGAAGCGCCCCACGGTGACGTGGTAATCTCCCTCAAGCCACAGGCAGAAATGCAGTATCCTGAAGGCTTGAAGCGCCTCTCTGAAGCTCCGCGCTCCGTAAGCGACGGCGTCCAAAGATTTATATATGCTCTTTTCGCCTGCTTCGAGAGCCGCTTTTTTATATCTGTCGGCGAAAGCGATTATTGCTTCGGCGGTTTCGATAAGCGTTGCGGCGTATTCCTTCTTTTCGGGATCGACGGCTTCTTGCGCGCTGTGACGAATGGTTGAGATGATATCGAAAAGCCCTTTTTCAATAACGTTTGAGTAACTCGGGCAGATGTTCGACAGCCAGCCGCGTTCGTGCTGTTTGGGTGGAGCTTTGATCTCGGGATCGTTTTCGGTGAGGATATCGGGATCGGCGGTCGTCGTTCTGGTGGGGACGAACATCTCGCCGGGAATGAATACGGGCGTCTGCATATCGAGAAGCGCCCGAAGTCTGTTTTTCATGCGAACGTGATATTTTCCCGTTGTGAAAAGCGACTTGTCGGGCATGGCGTCCGTTCTGAAAGCGTGATGCTTGCGGGAAAGAATGAATTCCTTATAGGCTTTGTTCTGTTCGGTCATAAATTTTAAAATTCCTTTCTTGCGCTCTTTAGATTGAAGATCAAAGCTCAATCGTATTTTCTTCGCCAGTGAGAGTTTTTTCTCTTGCGGAGGCTGAAAATAAAAGTACCTGCGTTCCCTCAGATGCAAGTGAGATAAGAAGACTGAGGATCTTTGAGAGTCTTACGTCGTCGAAATACACCAGACATTCGTCTAAAATAAGCGGAACGGCGCGTCCCTCGGATAGCTTTTTGTGAAGCGCCAGACGCAGGCAGAGCCAGGCGAGATCGGCGCTTCCGCCGCTCAGATATTCGTCGCTTACGAGAGCGGAATGCTCTGTGGTACGGTATTTTAAATTAAGGGAAGGATCAAGCAGAAGTGAGGAATACCGTCCCTCTGTTACGGAGCAGAAGAGCTTGCCCGATTCGCGGCTGAGATACGGAGATACCGTCTCACGAACGGCGGTCTCCGCCTCTGCTAAAGCGGAGATAGCGAGGTTTACAGCATCAAAGGTCTCCGTAAGCTCGGAATGGCGCTTCTTTTCCTCTTCGATCTGGCAAAGCGTCTTTATAGGATCTACGCTGTCGAATCCCGATGAAGCCAGCGATATGCGCAGCGCGTGAAGCTGATCCTCGAGGGCGGAGATAGAGTGCTTTAAGCCGTGTATCACGTCCTCGGATACCGAGCGTCTGTCGGTCAGATTCAGCTTCTCCTCCGTAAACGCCGCCGCTCGCTCCTTTTCGACCTCGGAAAAAGCCGAAAGATGGGCGGAATTCACGTTGAGAGCGTTTCCGATATCGGAAAGCGCTTGATAAAGGGAGGTCTTTTCCTCGGAAAAGGCGGCGTAATCAGCCTTTACCTCTTCCGCCGAGGTCTTGTTCCAACGTCTTAGCATCGCTTCAAGCTCGTCGTGCTTTTTTGCAAGATGCTCAAGCTCGTCGTTGTAAGCCTTTGAAATAGTGGTGGTCTCTCTCGCTCTTGAGTTCTCGTACTCCTCGCAGGCGGCGCAGACCTCCTCGCAGGAAAGCCCGTCCGGTGAGAGGGAGCGCAGATACGCCTTGCGTTTTTTATCAGTCGCATACGCGAAGTAGGCGAAAACGTTTCCCGAAAACAGAGCGACTACCGTAAGCGGAATAAATACGGGAGTGAAGAACATCGCCGCGAAAAAGCCTACTGTGATAAGATAGCACACGCAGGCAAGTATAAGAAACCGTTTCGTTTTTTGGCTGAAAGCGTTGACGGACGCTCTGATGCCCGCGGTCTTGCCGAGGGCGAGGAACTGTCGGTATTCCTTGGGGATTCTGGCGTTGCGCTCGTCTTCGCTCTCCAAAAGACGCTTTTTCAGACCGTCGCAGGTCTGCTCCCTGAGAGATATTTCGGATTCAATGCTCTTTATTTTCGCAACGTACTCGTCGTCCGGACAAAAGCCGAGATGTGTGTTACGCTCGACAAGAACTGAGATCTCGGAGGAAAGCCTTTCCGCCTCGTTTCTGAGACGCCCGTCCTCCTGAAGATATCCGCGTATCTTTACTGCTTTGGTCTTTTCAAGAGTGGTCTGCGCTCGTAAAAGCTCGTTTTTCAGCTCAGTAAGATGCTCCTCGGTGTCAACTATCTCCGAGGCTATGCTCTCGCATTTCTTTTTAACGTCGAGAGCGCTCTCGTAATCTTCTTTAAGCGCGGCTATGCGGTCTTCGGTGTCGTGAATGAGACCGCCTCTGCCTCTTTTGAACTGCAGCTCTTTTCTCAGATCATCCAGCTTTGCGTTGGCTTTTCTGAGGTTTACCCCTTCGTCGCCGGATATGAGCAGGTTGCTGATAGCGGTGGCAGTTCCTTCATCGGGAGCCGCGCCGCCGCTCTGACTGACGTATATGGAACGGCTGTAAAGCTTTTCGGGAATACCGAGAAAATATTCTCCCGGGGTTAATGCGGACTGCTTCCAGTCCTCGAATTCGCTTCCGTCGGGACGGGTGACAGTTACCTTGCTCTTACCCTTTTCGCCGTCTTTTCTGAAAATGAGATACTCGTCCCCGTTGAACTCTATCTCCAGAGCTCCCGAGGCGCACATGGTCTTGAAATTGACGTGTCTCTGACGCTCCTTTGAATCGTTGAAGCCGTAAAACACGTATTTTATAAAGGCGCAAAGCGTGCTTTTTCCCGACTCGTTACTTCCCGTTATGAGATTGAAGCCCTCGGAAAGGGTTACGTTACGCTGCTGCAAAGCGCCGAAATCGTCGATTATTAGGCGTTTGATATACAAAACAGAGATTCCTTTCTGTCGTTTTTCATTTTAATCATCTATGGTGACGTCCGATCCGCTCAGCGCCTTCAAGCCAAGGCGGAGCGCGGTCAGCGCACGCTTTCTTACGGCGGGATCGTCGGAGGAAAGAAGAGAGTGGAGCTTTTTATAAAATTGTCCTTTTACCGAATAATCATTCAGCAGCTCCTTTTCGTCGGGGAAATAAAAGGTACTATTCTCTATCTCGGTAACTGCAAGCTCGGAAAGTCTGCTGAGCAGCAGCTTTTCATCAAGCTCGAAGCCAAGGTTCCCCGAAAGCGTAAGACGGGTGATATACTCGTATCCTGCTTTGCGGGCGCGATCATCGGAGAGAGACTGCCTGATGACAGCTTCAGCTTGAGTCTGGGAGGACGCGCCTTCAAGCGAGACGCTTTCCGTCTTATATACCCAGGGGCAGAACGTGACTCGCTCAGCTTTGACGTCCTTTTCTCCGTTTTGCTCCGAAAGGGTGACGAGGATACCGCCCTTTTCGCCGTATTCGGAAAAGTCACGTCCCGCAATACAACCGCTGTAAGCGTAGCAGGTCGAGCCCTTTTTCATTATGGCGGTCTTGGTGTGGATATGTCCGAGGGCGATATAGTCGAGACGGCTGTTTTCAATGGATGCGGGTGAGATATAAGCGTAACTGCCGAGAGGGGAGTCGATATCCGAATGAGCGCATAGAACGTTGAAGCCGCTGCTCTCCGCCGTGAAATCTTCGATCGGATCCTTGGAATATGAGGGAGAGGTGAATGCGTAGCCGTACACGTTGAGAGAGATCTCGGGGAAGACCAGACAGGAAAGCTCCTCGTCGGTGAAGATATACACGTTATCGGAGAAACGTGAGACCTTATAAGGCGAGCCGTGACGGTAGGGATCGTGGTTTCCGGGTGAGATTATGAAACGAATATCGGAATACTCTGCGAAGACGTTCTGCAGAAACGTTACGGTGTCGCTCGTGTAGAATTCGCTGTCAAAGAGGTCGCCGCTTATGAGCACCGCCGCGCAGTCCTGCTGACGCGCAAACTTGAGCGCGGAGGAAAAGACCTCGCGTTGAAGCGCGCGGAGGCGTACGGATTTGGTGTAAGACAGATTTTTAAAGGGGCTGTCTAGGTGCAGATCTGCGAGATGAAGGAGTTTCAGCATTTTTTGTTCTCCTGAAATAATAATATCCTATTTTAATTGTATAACAAAACGCGGAAATTTTCAATAGGTTATATAATATTTTTGTAAACCAATTGAAAAAAATTCCTGTTAAGTATTGATTTTTTGGTTAATTTATGGTATAATAGATTTAAAGAAATGATATTTTGTGTATATTTTGTCCTTTGCACAGCGATTTTGCAGAAAAATGAAAGGAAGGAACGCCTATGAACCACATTATAACAATCAGCCGTCAGCACGGAAGCGGCGGAAGAGAGATCGGAGCTCTCGTCGCAAAGAAGCTCAATATCCCGTTTTACGATAACTCTTTGATACAGCTCGCCTCGGAGGAGAGCGGGTTCAGCGAGGAGCATTTCCGCGATTACGATAAGTATGCAAATAACAGCTTTCTTTATTCTCTGGTAAGAGGATTTCAGTACCACCAGAACGCAACGGGAGTCTGGTCGCTGGAGGATAACATTTATTCCACCCAGGCGAAGGTCATCCGCGACATAGCGGACAAAGGACCTTGCGTTATCATCGGCCGCTGCGCCGACTATCTGCTCTCGGAACGCCCTGAGCTTGTGAAGATATTCATTTACGGCTCTCTCGACGCCCGCGCCGAGCGTGTTTCGAAGGCGGAGGGAATCTCCATCGAAGAAGCTATCGAAGTTATCAAGAACACCGATAAGCGCCGTCAGAACTATTATAACTATCACGCCGACATCAAGTGGGGCGTCGCGCAGAACTACAATCTCTGTATCGATTCCAGCTTCTGCGGAATCGAAAAATCCGCTCAGATAATCTGCGATTTTCTTGAGCAGGTGTAATTAAATAACAAGTAAACTAAACCAACCGCCGACTACGATATAAAATAGCCACGCGGTTGGTTTTTTGACCTTAATGGACTAAACGGAAACAAGCTGACTAGATAGAAAGGAGAATTTGAATGAAAAAAAGAATTTTGTTTGTATTATTAACACTTGTTATTGTTGTAAGTGCTTTGAACGGTTGCAATTCAAATGACGATAGCATAATAGAGTATACTCCTACGACTTGGAGTTTTTATTCGGGCGCAGAAACAATAGATGATCTGATAACTACAGTAAACAAAGCTAATTCAGGGGAAACTATTATTGAGTACGGTGATGACGTTACAAGATTTTTAATGTATGAAAATCTTCACGCCGATGGAAGTGAATGTAATGAAATAGAAATATTGATTCCGAAATTAAAAACAGAAGAATATAACCTTGCGGGAATATATGTAGTTAGAGATCATTATCAGTACAGATATACCCACAAAGAGCACTCTTCATCTCTTTTCTGTGTCAGCCTTGGTATCAGTAAGTATAAAAACGATTCAAATTATAAAGTTGAATCTTATTCCGATTATGTAGGAAATATTCAGGATTATACCGTTCAAGCTAATTTTCGTGATGATATGACGGATGCAGAGGCGTATATTAATGATGTTTTATCTTTTGAAACACAAGTTGTTAGAGAATGTGAAGTTTGTAGATCCGCAACGAAATGATAGTGTTCTCCCCCGCCCACGGGCGGGGGGACAGACCATTTGATATAAAATGAATAAGGGGGATCTTATGAAAAAAATAATTTCAGTTTTATTGTTATTATCAATTTTTGTTATTCCATCATGCAATAATTCATCAAAAAAAGAATTCACGGTTTACGGACATCTTGAACCCGAAAATCGTATCAGTTATCACGAAAATATTCGGGATGCATTGGATAAATATAAAGACAACATTTTTACTGTTTCATTAGATCCGGAAAATGAGCTATACGATTCTGTATGGGCAGAAATTTCTCAAGCAGTATTGAACCCAAAAGAATTTCTTTTGTCATTATCAGAAGATTTTGAAAGTGACATAAAGATTTATGAGGTCATATACATGCAAAATAACGATTTAAGCTCGTATAATCCTAACTGGGAGACTCGAAGCATTTATTTTGTCACAGATGACGGAGATTTTCTTTATGCAAAGCAAGAGTATGCAGGTGAATTTCTGATTCCTATGGAAGCTTACTATGAAAAAAGGGAACAGCTAAACTATGTCGTCAAATATGCATATGGGTCTCCTGCGGAACTTAGATTGCATTCGTATTTTAAAGAATATTTGATCGTGGATTACGGAAATATAAAAGAATAACAGCTTACAACTCCCCCGCCCTCACGGGCGGGTGGAAACAGCCGGCGCACAAGCTGACACCGCGAGGACGCCCACAACTAAACACAAAAACGGACAGCCGCAACTGTCCGTTTTTCGTTTAAATTTTAATTATACTTCAGTATCTTTTTCGAGATATTATATCCCGCAAGCATTATAAATCTGCCGAGTGGACCAGGGAAGGTGAAAAAGTTGATAGTTTTCGTCTTTATAGCCTTGTAGGTCTGAGGAGAGGTCTCCTTCAGATATTTCCACATATCCTTGATCTTTTGGTAGTTTTCCTTCTGCTTCGAAGCCGCAAGGAATACGTAAGCTATTGTATACATCATGGAAAGCTCGTGGAGCATATATTTGTAGAGCTGTTTATCGCTCTGCTTTATCTTCTCCAGGTCGTGACATTCCGTCATCAGCTTTGCCACGCGTATCTGCTGATCTATACGCTTTATCATGTTTTTCTTGGTGACGGACTGATCGTCTCTGCCAAGGAAATAATAGTACAGGTCAACGTCAACGTAGAAAATGCTCTTCACAAAGGGGAAGGGATAGTACATATACAGATTGTCAACGTAGAAGGTGTGCTTCGGCAACTCCAGACCTATCTCGCGGAGCAGATCCATTCTGTAGATCACAGAGTGCATCATCAGATACTGTGTAACGCCGAAGGACTTTGTGTCCTTCCACTGACATACCTGAGCGTTGGGGAAGATCTTGTCGTATTTCATCGGGTGGGTGGTGTTGTCTTCCGCGTGGTCGTAGACGTAATTTGCAACGTACATATCGACCGTAACGCCCTTTGCCTCGTTTTCGCGGATATAACCCATCATAGTGTTGAGGGCGTCGGGATCGAGGCGGTCGTCCGAATCCACCACCTTGTAGTACTTTCCTCTTCCGAGACGGACTCCTTGGTTCACTCCCTCGCCGTGACCGCCGTTCTCCTGATGGATAGCGCGGATCTTGTCGGGGTATTCAGCGGCGTAACGGTCGGCGATCGCGCCCGTGCCGTCCTTAGAGCCGTCGTTTATTATAAGGATTTCGGTGTCATCCCCTGCGCCGAGAAGCGATTTTATACAGTTTTCCATATACGCTTCGGAATTGTAGCAGGGAATAGCGAAGGTTATCAGTTTTTCCATTTAACTTTTCCTTTCTGCGCGCAAAACGCCGTTTAAGGTCATTTCAGAAGCTCCATAGCTCTTTTCACAACAGCGTCCATATTGTAATACTTGTATTCCGCAAGTCTGCCGAGAAGTATCAGACCGTATTTTTCCGCTTCCTTGCGATACTTGGCGTAAAGCGCGGCGCTCTCGGGATTTGCAACGGGATAATAGGGGATCTCCCCCTCTTTGCCCTCATACTGACGGGGATATTCCTTCATAACGGTCGTAACTCCGTCCACCTTCTGCAGCGTCATCTTTTTGAACTCGGAGATTCTGGTGAAGTCCTCGCTTACGGTGTAGTTCACCGTCGCCGCAGACTGATAGGAATCAACGTTATGAGTCTCGAAAACGAAGTCCAGAGTTCTGTAAGGAAGCTTGCCGAAGCGGTAACCCATAAGTCTGTCCAGCTCACCCGTGTAGACCACCTTGGAAGAGGTCTCCTCGCCGCATATATATATCTTGCCGTCCTTCAGTGCGATGGCGTTTTCGCATCCGGTTTTTACGGTTATGAGCTCGCTGTCAAGCATACGCCTTGCCATTTCGGTGTAGCCTGCAGTCGGGAGACCTTGATAAACGTCGGTGAAATACCTGTCGTCTCTTGAAAGACGGACGGGAACTCTCTCCGTAGTCTTCGGATCGATCTCCGAGGGCTTTTTGCCCCATTGCTTCATGGTGTAGTACAGAAATATGTTCTGATATACGTATTCTCCCAGCTCCGAAAGCTCTGAGTCTGAGCTCTCGCGGAGCTTCATAACGGAAACGGTATCGGTGCCGAACTCGTCCTTCAGCTTTGCTGTGATGCGCGCGGCTTTTTCTTTGCCGTACACCTCTTCCAAAGCCGTGAGGTTGAAGGGGACGGGTATCTCGCCCTTTTCCAGCTTCGCTACTACCTTGTGGCTGTAGCCGTTCCATTCGGTGAATCTTGAAAGGAAGTCGAAAACTTCCTTATGATTGGTATGGAATATATGGGGACCGTACTTGTGGACGAGGACCCCGCTCTCATCTTTATGATCGTAAATGCTTCCGCCAATGTGCTGAAGCTTTTCTATCACCAATACGCGCTTTCCTTGGTCAGCAAGAAGTCTTGCCGCGGTCATTCCCGCAAGACCTGCGCCGATAACGGTGTAATCGTAGTTGATTTTCAATGGATTGAGATCATTCCTTTCGTAATGGTTTGGGTCGCCCCGTTTTATGTATTATAACACAAAAAGGAAATAAATTCAAGGGCTTTGGCAAAAGATGTGTTTATTCGGTCAAAAATCCCATATTCCAGAAATCGAGACAGTACGCGTAATAGCCCCAGTATTCGTCTTCCGTAGTAACGGGGATCTCGCGGAGCTTGTAGCTGAATTCGGTTATCGGAATGGCGACGGTGGATTCAAAGGCGTCGCGCTTGAATTTGACGTCCGTGTAGACCTTGAGCAGGTGGATTATCTCAACGAATATCCTTGCAAAATACTCGTCCGCCTTGGTTGCGATCTCCTTCATTCGGTCTTCAACGGTAACGTAGAGAAAATTCGTATCGGCGTAAATGTGTACCTTGGAATTTATTCCGAGCCCTACGGAGCTCAGCAGAGCCATCTGCTCGGTAACGACGTACATAAGCGTATTGAAATTGACGCATTTGAAAACGCAGTCGGTATTGTTTTCCACCAGAACAGTCACGTTGTTTTTGAAATCGGTAACAGCCAGCTTGCGCGCCACCGCTTTCATTCCCTCTGATAGTCTGACTGAGCGTTCCTCACCGAAATTGATGAAAAAGCTGCTGTCCGATATTCCGACGCTCTTGACGGTATATATCCCTTCGCCGCTCGATGCCTGGTAAATTATATCAAGTATGTATTTTCCGTAGTATTTCAGTATTTTCTGAACCTTGATATTGTTTTTGTCGGAGCAGACCGCGGTAAGAAGAGGATGAAAGAATAACAGTACATTTCCGCTCTTTTCGCGTATGGCTACCGCGCCTAAGACTTTTCCGCTTCTGCGGAGACGGCAGGTGATGGCGGCGCCCTTTTCGTTTTTTAAGGCTTCCAGTTCTGCAGGATTTTCCAGCAGCTTGATAATGCTTGAATTGCGCTTTGGCAGATCAAAAAGCATATCCGCTACTTTGTTTTTGTCTATGATCCTTAATTCGGGAGTGAGACGGACGAGACCGTACCGCATTTTTTGTATGATACTGTTGAATCTTAGTTCGCTTTCCACGTTATTTTCACTCCTGTTTTCGTTGCTTATTTGACTTAGTTTGGACAATCCGTATATATTATAACATTCGGAACAGAAATAATCAAGCATTTTGCATTAAATGTAAAAAAAAATAAAATATTTGCGAAAAACACTTGTAATGAAGGAAAAAATTGTGTACAATATACTTTGGTAAATAATTTATATTTTCATAAAACGGAGGATTACTACAATGGCAAACGTAAAAGTTGCAATCAACGGTTTTGGCCGTATCGGCCGTCTCGCATTCAGACAGATGTTTGGTGCTAAGGGTTACACAGTCGTAGCTATCAACGACCTCACACAGCCTTCTATGCTCGCTCATCTTCTCAAGTATGACACAGCTCAGGGTCGTTACGATCACGATATCTCTGCTGACGACGAAGCAGGTACAATCACTGTTGACGGAAAGACAATCAAGATCTACGCTGAGAAGGACGCAGTTAACTGCCCTTGGAAGAAGCTGAAGGTTGATGTTGTTCTCGAGTGCACAGGATTCTACTGCTCCAAGGATAAGTCCATGGCTCACGTTAAGGCAGGCGCTAAGAAGGTCGTTATCTCTGCTCCCGCAGGCAACGATCTTAAGACAATCGTTTACAGCGTAAACGAAGGTACACTTACAGCTGATGACCAGATCATCTCTGCTGCTTCCTGCACAACAAACTGCCTCGCTCCTATGGCTAAGGCTCTTAACGATTACGCTCCCATCCAGAGCGGTATCATGACAACAGTTCACGCTTACACAGGCGACCAGATGGTTCTCGACGGTCCTCACAGAAAGGGTGACCTCCGCCGCGCAAGAGCTGCTGCTCAGAACATCGTTCCTAACTCTACAGGCGCTGCTAAGGCTATCGGTCTCGTTATCCCCGAGCTCAACGGCAAGCTCATCGGTTCTGCTCAGAGAGTTCCTACATGCACAGGTTCCACAACGATCCTCGTTGCAGTTGTTAAGGGCAAGGACGTAACCAAGGAAGGCATCAACGCTGCTATGAAGGCTGCTGCTAACGAGTCTTACGGCTACAACGAAGATCCTATCGTTTCTTCCGACGTTATCGGTATGAGATACGGTTCTCTCTTCGATGCTACTCAGACAATGGTTGCTAAGATCGACGACGACACATACCAGGTTCAGGTAGTTTCTTGGTACGACAACGAGAACTCTTACACATCTCAGATGGTAAGAACGATCAAGTACTTCGCAGAGCTCCAGGCTTAATCGAATCTACGAGATAATTTTCAAGAACGCTTTCTTAACGGAGAGCGTTCTTTTTTATCCTTGAACGCAAAGCTCAGGAGAAACGTCAAGGGTCGAGATGAACGGCTTGCGCCGCCCTTGACATTTCTCCTGAGCCTTGCTTCGAGGGCAATTAAGGGCGTAAGCAGAAAACTGCTTACGCCCGTTTGATTATTTGATTTTTGAGGTATATTCTTTTGCAAGTGCGGTGATCCCTTCAAAATCGCCCTTTTCGATAAGGTCGCGCTTGACGATGTTTGAGCCGACTCCTACTCCGGAAATACCGATATTCAGAAAGTCCGTGATATTATTTTCATTTACTCCGCCGACTGCAAGCATGGGAATGTTTGAAAGCGGCGCCCGCACCGCTTTGATATATCCAAGTCCCAGACTGTCGGAAGGAAACAGCTTTACAAAATCCGCGCCAAAGTTGTAAGCCGTAACGATTTCAGTCGGAGTCATGGCTCCCGGGATCGATACAAGGTTATGAGCCGAGGCGAAATCTATTATTTCTTTATCGGTGTTGGGAGAGATAAGATATCTTGCGCCGCCTGCCAAAGCCGCCTTTGCCTGCTCGGAGGTTACTACAGTTCCCGCGCCGATGACCATTCTGCCTTCAAACGCCTTTGAAAGCGCCGATATATATCTTGCGGTGTCGGCGGGAGTTACCTGTCCTTTCATATCGAAGGTCACTTCCACAAGTCTTACTCCGCCTGCGTAAAGCGCCTCGCACAGCGGGAGCAGCTTGTCCTCTGCCACTCCGCGCACGATAACTATAAGCTTTTCTTCCTTGATCTTTTTTACAACTTCTGCTTTTGTCATTGTTTTTTACTCCGAAATTATTTTTTTAATTATGTGCTCTGCTATAAAAATCCCTGCAACGGACGGCGTGTACGCGATAGAGGACGGAACTCTTTGCCCCGACTGAACTACCGTTTCCGTACTGAAAAGCACGTCCAGATGCTCTATCCCTTCGTCTCTCAGACCTTTTCTCACCGCTTTTGCCAGCCCGCAGGTGTGTGTCTTCGATATATCGGTAACGGAGAAGCCCGCGCTTCCCAGCTTGTTTCCCGTGCCCATTGAGGAAAAAACGTACTTTCCCTGAGCCTTTGCGTGCTTGATAAGGGCGATCTTTGCGGTGACGTTATCTATGCAATCCACGACTATATCGCACCCGCACTCGCTGATAATGCTCTCCGCGTTATCCTTCGTGATAAAAACGTCTTTTGCCACGGCGTCGCACTCCGGGTTTATCGCCTTGACTCTTTCCAGCATAACCTCCGTCTTTTTTCTGCCGACGGTGCTTTCAAGAGCTATGATCTGTCTGTTAAGGTTGCTGACGGAGACCGTATCGCAATCCACAAGATACAGTCTGCCGACGCCGACCCTTGCCAGCATCTCGCAGACGTACCCGCCGACGCCGCCAAGTCCTATGACCGCGCATCCGGCGTTCACCAGCTTCAGCGTCTTTTCCTCGCCTATCAGCGATATTTGACGCTCAAGTCGGGCTCTCAGTCCTTCAGTAAGCTCTTTCATGCTTTTACGTCCTCGCTTTTCGGGTACTTGTTGTTCCAATCGTCAAGATCGAGTATATCAATATCAAGTCCTGTTGAATTGACGGTTATCTTCGTCTGGCTTTCAAGCTTTATAGCGCCCTTGACCAGAACCGAAACATCAACGGTATGCCCGATGAGGCAGCCGTCGCTCTTTCTGATGGTGACGGATCCTTCGCCCTTGTTTACGTATACGGAGTCTGCAGTAAGACCTGCAGATGCACCGTTACCCGTAAACGCCGACAGAAGATACTCCGAATAAAGGACGATAGCGTCAGAGGTGTAAAGATATCTGAATACGATCGTTTCTTCGTCCTCGCTGACCTTAAGATTACGGATATCCTCGGGGAGCAATCTTTCTCCCGAAACGGTAGCCGCTACCATAGACATCATATCGTAAACGGTGTACGGATTTTCCGCTTTGTCAACGGCTTCCTTGTGTTTTTTGTTGATGATATCGTACATACGCTCGTGATAGCCGCCGGCGTCAATAAATACGCCCTCGGAGGATTTCGAGATAGTGCTCGGCGTTGAGAGCGTCTGACTGTCTATGCTTCCGTATCTATATGTTTCGTTCTGATACAGCTCGGTGAAATGCACGTTGGTCTGCATATAATATTCGTTGTTGATATCGGAATTTTTGATAAACTTCTCATAGGTTACGTCGAGCCCCGTAAAGCTTCCGAGGACGTTATATCCGCCGTCGGTGACGCTTCCGAGATACTTGATATCCGAGATCTCCTGCCAATCAAGTGAAAGATCAGGGGACAGTACTTCTATCTCACCCGCAACCGAGGTTTTGAGCTTGAAAGAGAAATCGCCTTCGTAGGTAAGGACGTTTTCTGGAGTCTGCTCTGAGTAATAATCCACCGAAAACGTGAGGCGCTTTTCATATATGTGCCCGTTTTCGTCGATAGAGACTATAAGAGTTACTCCCCCGATCTCGTAGATGTAGCTGAGCTGATCCAGTCCGATGAAGACGGCGATGCCTTCCTTTATAGAGTCCTTCGCCTCGGTAAATACCGCTTCCAACATTCCGTCCTTGCAGGAGTAAAGCTCGCCTTTTGCAAAGCTTTCCGTGTTAAAATACTCCTCGTCTGCCGAGAGCTGGGCGTTCGCCGTGTATTCAAGGAACGCGGTCACTCCGCCCTTCGCCTTGAAATTCGTTTGATACTGCTTTGAATAGATGTAGCCGTCCTTGAGCCAGAATCTTTCGTTTTCCTTGATGCCGTCTAATCTTGTGACGGAGTTCAGACGGTAAGCGCTCTCGTTTTCAGTCCCGCGTCCGAGATAGGAAACGGTGTTCTTCGTTCCCATTGTATACGTCACGTCTCCGACCTGACATTTCAGCGCGAAATCGTAATCAACGCTGAGGTCGGTAAACTCCGCTTGCTTTTCCGCAGCAGCGCTGACCGCTTCCTTTGCGGCGGTCAGATCGTTCGTTACAGAAGAGTATTTTTTACCGCCGGGAGTCTTTGCGCAGGCGGAAAGTATCAGAGCCGCGCATAGTAAGCAGATGGCGGCTAAAAGAGTTCTTTTTATAATCTTTAACATTTTTGCATCCTTTTGTGAGTGATGGTCTTCAAATTACTATTTATGTATTTAATCAATCATATCACAAAAGATACAAAAAATCAAGGGATATACTGTAAATTCGTTTTACCTTCACTTCGTTATTTTTTTCGCCACGGTATCCATTCTGCCCGCGCCGAGAGTTATTATCAGCGTATCGGGTGAGGAAAGGCTTTTTAGATGCTCCGCTATCTTTTCAAGATCGGATATGTATATTCCGTATTTAATTCTTTGAGCCAGCATTTCCGAGGTCACTCCAAAGACGTTTGCTTCTCTTGCGGCGTAGATATCCGCTATTATCGTTTCATCAAACTCGGAAAGGGCTTTTGCAAACTCATCAAAATGCGCCTTTGTTCTTGAATACGTATGTGGCTGGAAGGCGCATACTATACGCTTGTAGCCAAGGGCTTTTGCAGTTTTGACGGTACATTTGATCTCAGACGGGTGATGAGCGTAATCGTCGAATACGGGGCTTTCTCCGCACTTTCCGATGTACTCAAACCTTCTTTTTATTCCGTGGAAGCCTTCGAGTCCAGCCTTGATGTCCTCGGCGTCCGCTCCCTCTGTATACGCCAAAAGCGCGGCGCAAAGAGCGTTTGAAACGTTATGCTCTCCGGGAACTTTAAGATCGGCGCGGAAAAGCTTTTTACCTCTGAAGACAGCGTCGAAGCTGTAAAAGCCCTTATTTTCCGTAATGTTTTCGCCGTACATATCGCTTTTTCTGTCGCAAAGGGAATAGAAGTAGGTCTTTTGCATATAGGGAGCGATCTTTAGACAGCTTTTGCAGTCGCTGCAGAGTACCGCGGTTTTAGCGCGCGAAGCGAATTCTGTGTAGGCTTCCAGCGCGTCCGAGAGCAGAGGATATGTGTCCGTATGCTCCTTTTCGATATTCAGGACAGCCGCTACCGTGGGAGTCATATCGAGAAATGCCCGTTTGTACTCGCAGGCTTCGAAGACCGCCGTAGTCCCGATACCGTTCGTAAACGGCGGCAGCTCCGCTCCGCGAGCGCCGATGAACGCCGCCGTTCCTTTATCAAAGCGCGAAAATATCTGAGCTGTCATAGCGCTGACCGTGCTTTTTCCGTGAGTTCCGCATACGCCGATGCTTTTTGGAAAAGCGGCGATGATTCTGCCCAAAAGCTCGGAGCGGCTCAGGACGGGGATGCCGAGCCGTTTCGCCTCGGTTAATTCGGGGTTGTCCTCCGAAAGGGCGTGGGTATAAACGTAGGCGTCCGCGCCGATAAGATTTTTTGCCGTTTGGCTTGGAATGACGTTTATTCCGAAGCTTTCGAGCAGATCCTGCATTTCCGGAGGATCTGAGACGTCGCTTCCTTCAACCTCGTATCCAAGCTCTTTGCAGAATATGGAAAGCCCCGAGACCGAGGCGCCGTATATCCCGCCGAAGAATATTTTTTTTATGTTTTTTTGTTCGAATAAGGTATTTTTATTCATAAAATGTAACGATTTTACACTTAAAATAATTATTTGTACCATTTTCACAAACGATGCAGTGTTCTTTTGTGCAAAACCCCAAACCTTTCTGTTTATTCATATTAAAATGTAAAAAAAGATATAGTTTCTTCTAAAAAATATTTTATTTTGCTTGAATATTATTAACAATAAAATTGTATAATATTTATATATGGCATAAAATGAAAGGAGGCTTATTCATTATGAATATCACAGATGTAAAAATCAGAAAAACGTTCGAAAGCGACGAACCTATGAAAGCTATAGTCTCTGTTACATTTGACAATCAGATAGCACTTCATGACATTAAAGTTATTTATGCAAGAGAAAAGCTCTTTATAGTTATGCCAAGCAGAAAGAATCCGGACGGCTCATACCGTGACATCGTCCACCCCATCAACGCGGAGTTCAGAGCATATCTCGAGGAGACGGTGCTGAAAGCTTACGCGGAAGCTCTCGAGGAAGCAGAAACCGAGACGGAAGACGGCAAAGACGAAGCAGTTTCGGAGTAACGGTAGTTTTATCCTCTGAAAGAATACTGCGCGGACGAAGCTCCGCTGCGTAAAAGTCATTTTGCGCGGCGAGGCTTTTTTTGTCTTTATACACTGCTGTTTAATACTATGCGCGCGCAAAATAAAAAATTCCAAAAAGAGGAGGAGATCTTTTTGGAGCAAAATTTTTCATTTGTTGAATAAAATTCATATAACCGTCCAAAATATAGTCACCAAAGCAAATCCGAGCGGTAAAAAAACGTGGCTTTGAATTTTAAAACGCCGATGACGGCATGGAGGTTTATATGAAAGAAAGCATCAGAGAAAAGCTTACAGGCAAAGGCGCATACATTATTTTGGTACTTTTGATCGCTACAATTCTCACCTTATCAATCGTATCGATAGTGTCCGCGGTAAACAAAAAGGACGACGCGAAGCTTCCCGACGGCGCAGTTGACAGCAATACGCCGAGCGACGGCGAAACGCCTTCCGACGGAACGGGCGACGGTACGGATACCCCCTCCGACACTCCCTCCGATTCTACTGACGAAAAGCCCGGCGATACTCCCGCAGGCTCCACCGATGAGACCGTTTACTCTCTCCCCTGCGAGGGCGCGGTACAGAAGGATTACAGCGAGGACGTGCTGGTGTTCTCCCAGACTATGAACGATCACCGTATCCATCTCGGTCTCGATATCTCCGGCAAGCTGGGCGATCCCGTGAAAGCCGTGGCTGAGGGTATCATCGAAAAGATCTTTTCCGATCCCTTTATGGGCAAGACCATAGTTATCGACCACGGAAACGGTCTGCATTCCTATTATATGAATCTTGCGAGCGCGGTGCCTGAGGAGATCAAGGAAGGAATCTCGGTCAAAAACGGCACAGTGATCGGCGCTATCGGTGAGACCGCCATGACAGAGTGCGCGGACGAGCCTCATCTCCATTTCGAGATACGTCTGGACGGCGCTAAGGTAAACCCCAGAAACTATATCACCGTTCCGTCCTTTTCCGAAACCGATGAGACTCAGCAGGAATCCGCAAGCTGAAACGCGCTGAGAAGCAAAAAAGGGGCTGATTCATAGCATTAACAAATTATGACGCTATGTTCAGGCATAACAAAAAAACCAAGGTCAACTCAGACGTTTGATCTTGGTTTTTTGTCGCTTTTATATAGGACTGAAATCAAAAATTTTAATTTGACTCAGCCCTTTTTTATTCTTATAAAAATTTTTAAATCAAGCTTTCCGTCATTCCGTCGCAGCAGAGCTTGATTGAGATATTATGCTCGCTTGCGTAAGAATCGATAAGCTCCTGAGCTGCCGCTCTTCCTTCAAGGATCTCGCGTCCGTGATGGTTGAAGCGCAGAGCCTTTACGTTGCGGGAAACTGCGTACTCGCATACGTCCTTGACAGCGTGATGTCCCGTCTCCATTATCAGAAGATCGCATCCCGAACCGATCAAACCGTCCAGCTCATCGGGCTTCAGTACGTCGCCCGAGAACACGATGCGCTTGTTTTCCGATTCGATAAGGAAGGAAAATGAGTGCCAGCCGTTTGAGCCGTCCTCGCGCATATGACGGTTGTGAAGCGCGCTGACCTTTACCTTTTCGTCCTGATAGAGAAGCCCGTCGCTGAGTCCGTGCTCTCTAAGCTCGAACATCAGACTTCCGCTGACAACGGTTTTGATGGCATCCAAAATGCTCTGACTCGGAAAGAAGATGTCGAGGCAGTTATCGTTTATTAGCGGCTTTTTGTACCTGCCGATGATCTTTCTCATGCAGGAAAGGAGATTTGCAAGTCCGCCGATATGATCCATGTGAGGGTGGGAAACGAACAAGGCTCTGGTCGCCTGGGTGTCTATTCCCGAGGTGTAGGCGCGGTGAGCGCAGTTTTCACCTGCGTCGAACCAGTAGTTTCCGTGTTCGGTCTCAAGTACCCAGGAGCAGTGGTGCATATCGGGCATGGGCTCCGTTCCGGAGCAGGTTCCGAGATAGTGAAATTTTAACATAGTTCTGATAATTCCTTTTTTCGGCAGATAGTGTTTTTGACCTGCGGTTCAGATGCTTCAGAGCTTTTTCTTTCCGCGAAGGAACTGATTGTCGTAGCTCTCCGTTTCCTCAGCTTTTCTGCGTTTAACGAACAGATATACGGAAACGGCAACCAATGCGGCGATATATACCGAAAGGAAAATAACGATAGCGGGAACGAGATGCGCGCTTATCAGACGGAAGTAATCAAAGCCTATAAGCCATATAACGGTGTAACCCGCAGCTAAGATAAGGAAGTTCAGGGAGACTTTAAGCACCTTGTTCAGCTTTGTGAACAGCACCGCGTAGCCCGCGATGAATACCGCAGAGGAAGCGAGATAACGGAGATAGTTCTGGATCGTGGGCGCCATAGGCGTTACCACCGTTATGTAGACGTTTTCAAGCACCTTATCGGAGATGAAGGTCTTGTCCTCCTGCACTCTTACGATAACGCTGAAATTGGTTATCAGCGCAAAGAGGGAGATTCCGAAAACTATGAGAGTGAATCCTGCGAACACCGCGGGGAAATATTTTGTTACCGCGTTGTTTTTGAGCTTTTCGGGGAGCTTTGAGGTCAGCTTTTTAAAGAGCTTGACAGCGCCGGCTACGATGAAATAAACGACGGAGAAGAAAAGGCAGGCAACGATCGCCGTGGTTATACCGTCCTCGGAGATGAACCCCGAAAGTGAGAGCACGAAGATGAAGAAGGCGAGAAGTGAGCCGAGATAGTGGAGAAGCAGCAGGAATATCTTGTTTCCGTTAATTTTGAATACGAAATTCAGGGATACGATTGAAAGAGAGAACATAAATATTCCGAGAAGCGTCTGGACGGGAAGCGCAGAGGGCGCCTTCGTATCGCTGGTCACGTCGTTGTGATCGATCTCGCCGTCGTAGATCTGAGTTATCACGGCTTCCGTTTCGGTCACGTTCATGCCCGCCCACATAGCCATAAGGAAGTAAAGCAGAACTATCGCGAAGAACAGGATACAGGCGGGATAAAGTATTTTATTCTTGAAATCGGTTTTAATAAGGTCGGTCTCCGACATACTGAAAATCCTTTCTGAAAAAGAAATGATAGAATTATTTTAATTATTATAACATAGTAAACGCGCTTTTATGTTAATATTTCGTTTCCAAAATGCAATTTTTTTGCTGGGCTTGAGGGGAGCGCCCGCGGGCAAATAATTTATCTTGCGGAAGATTTTTCAAATTTTGATATATCTGTGGGATGAACATTCCAAATTTGGTAGGGGAGGGCCTTGGTCCTCCCGGCAGGCGTCTGCCTGCAGAGGAGCAATTAGTTTGCGTAAGCCAAGTGTTTTATGGAGATTTTTCGGGAGGGGAGCAATGCCCTCCCCTACGGATTTGCTGAAAATTTATTTGAGCGCACCCACAGATAAACACCAATTTATACACAAAACGCAACGAATAAAAATGATTTTGAAAAAATATTCAAAAAAATATTCATATCTATTGACAAATCACGCTTTATAATATATAATATATAGTATTAAATAAACAGACTTTTAAAAGGATATATAATTATGAAAAGACGTGAAGCAAGAGAATATACATTCAAGCTTATATACGAGCTGGGAGTTCAGTCCGATAAGAGCGCGGAGGAGCTCATAGAGCACACAGCGGAGGCTCAGGAGTTCGCTCCCGATAAATATATCAAAAGAACTGTCAAAGGAGTTCTGGAGCATAAGGAAGAGATAGACGCGCTTATCGCGGAATGCGCGGTAAACTGGAATTTCAGCCGTCTGTCAGCAACGTCTCTGGCTATCATGAGGCTCGCGGCGTACGAGATGCTGTTCTCCGAGGACGTTCCCTTCTCGATAGCCATAAACGAGGCGGTCGAGCTGGCAAAGAAGTACGACCACGATAAAGCGCCGAAGTTCATCAACGGCGTGCTGAATACCATAGCCGTCAAAAAAGGACTCAAGGGCGAAGCTAAAGCGGAAGAGCCCGCAGAGGCGGACGGTGAAAAGAGCGAATGAGATATTTTCTCGGAATAGATACGTCAAATTACAGAACGTCGGCGGCGGTCTGCGATGAATACGGAAACGTTGTCAAAAACGTCCGCAGGCTCCTGCCCGTAAAGGAAGGGGAGCTGGGACTGCGTCAGAGCGACGCGCTGTTCCTTCACACCAAAGCCCTTCCGCAGATAATGGCGGAGATAGGTGCGTACCCATTCGCGGCGGTGGGATTTTCCGCGAGACCGCGGGACGTTGAAGGCTCATATATGCCCTGCTTTCTGGCGGGAGAGAGCGTTGCTTCGGGGATCGCCTATGCGCTCGGAGTTCCATTGTACCCCTTTTCACATCAGGCGGGACATATCAAGGCGGCGGCGTATTCATGTAAAGATAAAGCGGTGTCGGAGGGCAAAAGCTTTTTCGACTTGACGGAGGGGGAGGCTAAGGGCAGGTTCCTTACCTTCCATTTAAGCGGCGGAACGACGGAAGCGCTTCTGTACGATAAAGGTGAGGTCACTCTTCTCGGCAAAACTCTCGATATAAACGCAGGTCAGGTTATCGACCGTGTGGGAGTTATGCTTGGGCTTCCTTTTCCGAGCGGAGAGTATCTGGAAGCCTTGGCATCGGGAATGCCGACTGCAAAAGGCGTAAAGATCTCCGTAAGAGGCTATGACTGCAATATGGCGGGGGCGGAGAACGTGGCGAGAAAGCTGCTTGAAAACGGCAAGTCAAAAGAGGAGATCGCGGCGTTCGCGCTGGATTTCGTGATCAAGACGATAGATAAGATCAGCGAAAACGTGACGAAAGACAATCCTTCTCTGCCGATCTTGTACGCAGGCGGGGTAGCATCCTGCAAGAGAATGAAGGCGTTTTTTGAGAAGAAATACGCTTGCGCCTTCGCTACGCCTCAGTTTTCGGGGGACAACGCGGCGGGAACGGCGCTTCTGGCAAGAGAAAAGTTTTTGGCTTACGCTCTGTCACACTATATGGATGATAATTTCAAATTTTGATTTGTAGGTGCGATTGCAAACATTTTTATACAAACACACCCTTAATGTTTGTAGGGACCGGCGTCCTCGACGGTCCGCATAAACAAAGCGTAAATCTTACGGACCGTCGAGGACGCCGGTCCCTACATTTATAAGAGGAA
>SVSQ01000108.1:0-4222 GCA_015064245.1 Oscillospiraceae bacterium
CGTTAAGGAAGTCGCTACAAAGACAAATGACGCGGCAGGTGACGGTACGACTACCGCTACCCTTCTCGCTCAGGCGTTTATCCGCGCAGGTATGAAGAACGTTACCGCAGGCGCTAATCCTATGATCATCCGCAAGGGTATCCAGAAGGCAGTTGACTGCGCAGTCGAAGGACTCAAGGCTAACTCCAAGAAGGTAAACGGCTCCGAGGATATCGCAAGAGTCGGAACCATTTCCGCAGGCGACGAAATGATCGGTACTCTCATCGCTGACGCTATGGAAAAGGTGACCTCCGACGGCGTTATCACAGTTGAAGAGTCCAAGTCTGCCGAGACTTACTGCGAGGTCGTTGAAGGTATGCAGTTCGACCGCGGATATATCTCTCCCTACATGGTAACCGACACCGACAAGATGGAAGCTGTCATCGACGACGCTATGATCCTCATCACCGAGAAGAAGGTATCCAATATTCAGGAGCTCCTTCCCCTTCTCGAAGGCATGATGCAGGCAGGCATGAGCCATAAGCTCGTTATCGTCGCTGAGGACGTTGAGGGCGAAGCTCTTACAACTCTTATCCTCAACAAGCTCAAGGGCGTATTCACTGCAGTTGCTGTCAAGGCTCCCGGCTTTGGCGACCGCAGAAAGGAAATGCTCCGCGATATCGCTATCCTCACAGGCGGTCAGGTCATTTCCGACGATCTCGGACTTGAGCTCAAGAACGCTAACATTCAGATGCTCGGACGCGCAAGACAGGTCAAGATCTCCAAGGAGAACACTATCATCGTCGGCGGCGCAGGCGATACCAACGAGATCAAGAACAGAGTCGGTCAGATCAAGACCGCTATCGAGACTACGACCTCCGATTTTGACAGAGAAAAGCTCCAGGAAAGACTTGCTAAGCTCTCCGGCGGCGTAGCCGTCATCAAGGTCGGCGCTGCTACCGAAACAGAGATGAAGGAAAAGAAGCTCCGCATCGAAGACGCTCTCAATGCAACAAAGGCTGCTGTTGAAGAGGGTATCGTCGCAGGCGGCGGAGTATCCTTCCTCAACGTGATCGCTCCCGTCAAGAAGCTGCTTGAGACAGTTTCCGGCGACGAAAAGGTCGGCGTTCAGATCGTCGCTACCGCGCTTGAAGCTCCCGTTCGTCAGATCGCTGAGAACGCAGGCTTCGAAGGCTCCGTTATCGTTGACAAGATCATGAGAAGCCGCAAGATCGGCTTCGGCTTCGACGCTTCAAAGGAAGTCTACACCGACATGATGGAAGCAGGAATCGTTGATCCTACCAAGGTATCCCGCTCCGCTCTCCAGAACGCGGCTTCTATCGCTTCCGTCGTTCTCACAACAGAGGCTCTGGTCGCTGACAAGAAGGAGCCCAAGGCTCCCGCTGCTGCTCCCGCTCCCGATATGGGCGGCATGGGCGGTATGTATTGATTTACCCGAATCTATTTTTACAAGGTCTGCCCTCGCAGACCTTGTTTTTTATTGCAGATGCAAGACCGTTCTGTAAAAAACGATAATATTTTTCTTTTTCCCGGAATATATTGATCTTGGATATTACAACCGGACGTTTCAAAATATGATGTTTAAATAAATCATTATTATTTTGAGGTTTCGATATGCATAATTCAATAGGTTCGGGAAAAAACTTTTTATGTGACAGAAGCGAGTTTATAGCAAAATACATAATACTCAATAACGCAACCGTACGTAGCGCGGCGAGGTACTTTGGGCTTTCAAAATCAACAGTCCACAAGGACATAACCGAGCGCCTTGAGAGAATAAACCCTCCTCTCTTCGGCGCGGTACGCGAGGTTCTTGACAAGAACAAGTCGGAAAGACATCTCAGAGGCGGCGAGGCTACAAAGCAGCATTACATAAAGCTGAAAAACAAGCGTTCAGCAAAAAATCAGACCTTCAAGTGAACCGATAAGTCAAAAGAATTCGATTTTTTTAACATCAATTGAGTAATTTTTCACAAATACTCTTGACATATTATATTTTTTATTATATAATAATGGTGTATAACTGTACTATTATAAGGACGGTGAAAATATTGACTGCGAAAAAGAATAACGCTCTTCCCGCTTACCTTTTTCATCAAGGTACCAATTACTACGCTTACAAATACATGGGGCTTCACTTCGTCGGACAGACCGTGATAGCAAGAGTCTGGGCGCCGAACGCGGAAGCCGTCTCGCTCTGCGGCGACTTCAACGCCTGGAACAGAGAAAGCCACCCGATGTATAAGTCCAGCGAAAGCGGTATATGGGAGATACACGTTCCGGCAAAAGAGATCCCGGTTGGATCTACCTACAAATTCGCAATAACTAATAACGGAAAAACTGTTCTGAAAGCAGACCCGTACGCCTTCCGTTCCGAGACCTTGGCGAAAAACGCCTCCGTGGTCGTCAAGTCGCCATCCTTTGATTGGAGCGACGGCAAATGGATGTCATACAGAAAGAAAACCATAAAATGCACGGATAAGACCAAGTTTGCTTGTCCCATCAATATTTACGAGGTCCATCTCGCATCGTGGCGGACCCGCGACGGAAGATCAAACATTGAAGGCGACGCTTATCTCAATTACCGCGAAATAGCGGATCAGCTTGTACCTTACGCAAAAAAAATGGGATATACTCACGTCGAGCTGCTTCCCATAACGGAATATCCCTACGACGGTTCATGGGGATATCAGGTCTGCTCGTACTTCGCGCCAACTTCAAGATTCGGCTCACCCGAGGATCTGATGTACTTCGTGGACACGCTTCATAAGAACGGCATCGGCGTCATTCTCGACTGGGTCCCCGCTCATTTTCCAAAGGACGAGCACGGTCTTTACAAATTTGACGGCACGCGTCTTTATGAATATCAGGGAGACGACAGAGTCGAAAACGCCGGCTGGGGCACGAGATACTTTGACGTCGGACGTAACGAGGTTCAGTCCTTCCTCATATCCAGCGCTATGTTCTGGATCGAGAAATACCATATAGACGGTCTGCGCATAGACGCAGTCGCATCGATGCTCTATCTCGATTTCGACAGAAAGCCGGGAGAATGGGTCCCGAATCAATACGGAGATAACAAAAATCTGGAAGCGATAGCTTTCTTCCAAAAGCTTAACAGCGAGATCCTCGGAAGACATCCGGACGTTCTGATGATAGCCGAGGAATCGACAGCCTGGTCCAAGATCACCTCGCCGCCAAGCGACGGAGGTCTTGGCTTCAACTTCAAATGGAATATGGGTTGGGCAAACGATATGTACGATTACGTTGCCACGGATCCCATTTTCAGAAAATATAAACACTCGCGCTTGAACTTTTCAATGATGTACGCCTTCAGCGAAAATTTCATCCTGCCCGTATCGCACGACGAGGTGGTTCACGGCAAGCTCTCTCTCATCGACAAGATGCACGGTTCATACGATAACAAATTTAAGGGTATCCGCTTATTTTTGGCTCATATGATGGCGCATCCCGGTAAAAAGATGATGTTTATGGGCTCGGAGTACGGTCAGTTCAGAGAGTGGGACTACGAAAACCAGCTGGAATGGTTCATGCTGGATTTCGAGACTCACAAGGCTCTGCAGGACTATTCTGCGCATCTAAACCACTTCTATCTCGAAAACGATCCGCTTTGGTACGATGATTTTTCATGGGACGGATTCCGCTGGCTTATCGCCGACGAATCAAACCTCAATCTGCTGGCATATCAAAGAATAGGTTCAAACGGAAACAGCATGATCTGTCTGTTCAATTTCTCAGGCGCACACGTTTCGGACTACCCTCTCGCGCTTCCGGAACAGGCAAACACTAAAGGCGATGAATGGAATTGCGTATTCTTCTCCGAGGACAAGCAGTTCGGAGGAGACAGCGATACTCCTGCGCCCTTGGTATTCTCAGATAATACTGCGCGCTTCTCTCTGCCCCCGCTTTCAGCGGCGTTCTTTATGCAGACAAAGGGAAAACGCAACGTAAATATCTGATATCGGCAAAATCCTACCATCAGCATTTTAATTTCAAAAAATATTAAAAAAACCGGGAGGTCTTCATGTTCAAGAAAAAAGAATGCGTGGCAATGCTCCTTGCCGGCGGTCAAGGTAGCCGTCTCTACACGCTAACCGAAAAAACAGCAAAACCCGCTGTACCCTTCGGCGGTAAATACCGCATCATTGATTTTCCTCTTTCAAACTGTATCAACTCCGGTATCGATACAGTCGGTGTGCTG
>SVSQ01000108.1:4232-4614 GCA_015064245.1 Oscillospiraceae bacterium
GTGCTGACCCAGTATCAGCCTCTGGTGCTGAACGAGTATATCGGAAACGGTCAGCCCTGGGATCTTGACCGCGTTTACGGCGGTGTCCGCGTGCTCCCACCGTATCAAGGACAGAAAAGCTCCGAATGGTACAAGGGAACGGCGAACGCGATATATCAGAACCTCAACTTTATAGACCGTTACGACCCCGATTACGTTATCATACTTTCAGGTGACCATATATATAAAATGGACTACAACGCTATGCTCTCCTACCACAAGGAAAAGGGCGCGGCCTGTACCATTGCGGTCCTCAACGTAACCCTTGAAGAGGCGAGCAGATTCGGTATCATGAATACTTACGAAGACGGATCTATCTATGAATTTGAGGAGAAGCCGAAGC
>SVSQ01000014.1 GCA_015064245.1 Oscillospiraceae bacterium
AAGAAAGAAAAGGAAGCAAAGAAAGAAGAAAGAAACGGGTGCTAACATACCACGAAAATCCTCGCGTAACACACTCCGTGTGCTCGGATTTTGGGTACATGAAATACTGCCGAGTTGCTCCCGCAACTACATAAAGCAGGGAATAGAGTGTGATAATCTTCGTTTATGGGTGAGATGATGTACGCATGATTTGAAAGAGGGAGCGCGGACTTTTTTCGAAGAAAATTACGTAGTAATTTGTTTACGGTGATAGCTTCCTGCTATCGCCGTAAACAAAGTTCTTTGCGCAGCTTTCTTTCAAGAAAGCGCGTACTCCCCCTTACATATCATCTGTATAATATATTTCAACATTTTCAAGAGCGGCGTCTTCGAGGGAAGAGAGGTCGGCTTTGGCTTCCTCTTCAAGGACCTTGGCGATGTCGGGACGAGTTTTGGGGTGCTTAGGAGTGAAGACGGTACAGCAGTCCTCGTAAGGAAGGATAGAGGTCTCGAAGGTGTTGATCTTGCGGGCGATGTCGATGATCTCCTCTTTGTCAAGACCGATGCAGGGGCGGAAGACCAGCATATCAGCCGCGGGATCGGTCACGCCCATAGCGAGCATAGTCTGAGATGCGACCTGACCGAGGCTTTCGCCGGTAACGAGCGCGTCACAGCCGCGGTTCTTAGCCAGGCGAGCCGCAAGACGCATCATACAGCGGCGAAGGAGCAGAGTGAAATACTGCTCGTCTACGGTGTCGCGCAGACGCTCCTGTATCTCGGTAACCGAGATGCAGGCGACGCGGGTGGGACCGCAGTACGCGCTCATGAGCTTAGCAAGCTGAAGGACCTTTTCCTTAGCGGCGTCCGAGGTGTAGGGGAAGCTTTCAAAGTGAACGGCTTCGATCTTCGCGCCGCGCTTTGCCATCATATAACCCGAAACGGGGCTGTCGATACCGCCCGAAAGCAGAAGCATCGCTTTGCCCGCGGAGCCGACGGGCATACCGCCCGCGCCTCTTACGGCGTCACAATGCACGAAGGCGTGCTCTTCACGGATCTCGACTGTAACGGTCGCTTCGGGAGCGTCCATAGATACCTTGATCTTACCGTTGAGCGCTTCAAGGACTGCTCCGCCTGCGAGAGCCGAGATCTCGGGGGACTTGAGAGGGAAACGCTTATCGGCGCGTTTTGCGTTGGCTCGGAAGCTCTTTTTGCCTTCAAGAAGCGGAGGGATATACTCCTTTATGACCGCTAAGATGGAGTCCATATCCTTTTCCGTTTCGGCGGCGCGGCAGACCGTCGCGATACCGAAGATCTTGCGAAGCTCGTCGAAGACCGCGTCGCTGTCCGCGACGTCCTCGAGGGGCTGTACGTAGATCGTTGATTGCGCTCTTGTTACGCTGAATTTGCCGAGAGCGGTAAGTCTTCTTTTTATTTCCTTGACGAGCATGGCTTCGAACTGGCTTTTGTTAAGACCTTTTAAAGCGATCTCGCCGTATTTGCACAAGAATATTTCTTTCATTTTGGGATATTTCCTTTTCTTTAGTTGCCTTTATTATATATTATATTTTTAAAAATGTCAATAGATATTTGATTCAAATAAAAGAGGCGGACAGCCTTTCAGAAGACGGGAAGGCTGTCCGCCGTCGTTTCCTTCTGTCTTTGATCCTTCCGATAAATTTGGATTTGACAGCTTATTTCAATTTTCCCAATTTTGCCGTATTAGCGATCACGATCAAAGAGCTTTCCGCATCAAGCGCCTGCTCGGGATTGATGTTTACGTTAACCTTTTCTCCATTCTTGATAGCAACGATATTGAATCCGTATTTTTTACGGAGATTCAATTCTATCAAGTTTTTGCCGCACCATTCGTCCTTTACGTCGATCTCAACTATTGACACGTCCTTCGACAGAGAGAGCATATCGATAAAGCCGGAGCTGAGCAGGTTTTTGGCAAGGCGGATGCCCGATTCTTTTTCGGGGAAGACCACCTGATCCGCGCCCACGCGAAGCAGTATCTTTTGGTGCATTTCGTTGGCGCATTTTGCGATAACTTTTTTAACGCCTGCTTCCTTACAAAGCGTGATAGCCATAACGCTTGCCTCAAGGTTGCCTGCCATGCAGACGATGACGGTATCGATATTTGCGATTCCAAGACGGGAGATGACCTCCGCATCGGTCACGTCGGCACACTTGCACACGGGCAGATATGCTGCCGCATCGTTGACGATCCTTTCCTCGGTATCGACGGCGATGACCTCCATACCGTTCTCTACAAGCTCTTTTGCCACGGCTGTGCCGTATCTTCCAAGTCCAAAGACTGCGTATGTTTTCTTTGTTTTCATCGTTTTTCTCCTTTATCCTATACTGATGTCTTCCGTCGGCTCGGAAATAACGTTCTGATTTTCGTTTTTACTGCCAAGCGCCACCGCAAGTGAGATGGGACCGACTCTGCCGAAATACATCGTTACTATTATGATCAGCTTTCCGAATGTGTTCAGCGTTGCCGTTAGATTTCTTGAAAGTCCGACGGTCGCCGTTGCGCTGACCGTTTCATAGACCGCATCAATGGCTGATGCGGTGCCGGTTGCCATCAATAATATCGTTGATGCGGAGCATATTATAATAAACATCACCGCTACTGCAACTGCCTTTTTCACCGAGTCTTCGGAAATACGGCGGCCGAACAGGGTTGCGCTGTTTTTGTTTCTGATGGTGGCGAAAGCCGAGCAGATAAGCACGGCAATGGTTACGGTTTTCATACCGCCTGCCGTTCCTACAGGTGAACCGCCTATCAGCATCAGGATAATAGATACGGCAGCGGAGGCGTTTGTTAAATTCTCTTGCGGAACAGAGGCAAATCCCGCGGTTCTCGTAGTGACCGATTGAAAGAAGGACACTTGGATCTTATCGAATAGAGACATCTCTCCGATGGTCAACGGGTTTGAGTATTCAAAAGCGAATATAAGAACCGCGCCGACAAGAATGAGCCCTGCCGTAACGGTAATAGCGATCTTTGAGTGCAAGGTCAAGTGCCTGAATATTTTTCTGTTTTTCGGTGAACGGCTTTTAACCACACGGAGAACATCCCACCACACGATATAGCCGAGACCGCCGAGAATGATGAGCGCGGAGGTAACGATATTGATCAAAGGATTTGTAGCGTAATTGCAAAGGCTGTTTTCCGCGATAATGTCAATGCCTGCATTACAAAAGGCGGAAACAGAATTGAACAATGATATCCAAATGCCTTTCGCACCGAACTCGGGAACGAATACGAGCATATATAGGATAGCCCCTATTCCTTCAATGATCAGAGTGCCGAACAGTACGTTTTTAACAAACTTGGTAAGCCCGGACATCGTATTGAGATTGAAGGCATCCTGAATCAGCAAATGGTCGCCGATCCCCATTTTTCTATTGAGAAGAATCATCAGCCCCGACATTATCGTAATGATACCAAGACCGCCGATCTGTATTAAAAGCAATATGACGATCTGACCGAACACGCTCCACGTTGACACCGTGGGAAGCGTAACGAGTCCCGTTACGCAGGTTGAGGTGGTTGCCGTAAAGAGCGCATCGAGGTACGAAACGGCATTTCCCGTGGCGGAGCTTATCGGCAATGCCAACAGTACGCTTCCTGCGAGAATGGTCACAAGGAAGCTGAGTAATATGATCTGCGTGGTCGAAAGGGTGAATTTCTTTTTTCTAACCATATGATTTTCCTCTGAAAAGCATAAAGGAACCAACGTCCTCTGCAGTCAGCTGGTTCCTATTTATTAATTCGTTTCTATGATTATATCACGTTTCGCTGTTTACGTCAATATATTTTTGATGATCAAGTAATTAACGAGCTAACGTACAAATTTTGATTTAACTGTTTTGCTGAGCTTTCTTTATCTCTTCCGCTTCGGAAGCGCGGGCGTTGACCTCGGCGGCGTCCTTGTAGGTGTCTACAACGGTCTTCAGCGCCGCTCTGATAGTCTCGGCGCTGCCGGAGGTTTCAGCCTCGTCGATAGCCTTCTTGAGAACGGCGAGCTTTTCCTCGACCTGCTGTCTTGTGAGGGGCTTGTCCTTCTCAATGAATATCTTCTTGTTTTCGGTCTTGGTAAGAAGCTCCTTCTTGATCAGAAGCTCCTCGAAAAGCTTTTCGCCCGGACGGAGACCGATCTCCTTGATCTCGATGTCCTTGCCCGGCTCAAGTCCCGAAAGCTTGATCATATTGATCGCAAGATCGTGGATCTTTACGGGATTGCCCATGTCAAGCACGAACAGCTCTCCCTTTTTCGCCATAGCTCCCGCCTGCATTACCAGACTGCTGGCTTCGGGAATGGTCATAAAGTATCTGATTATGCCCTTGTCCGTGAGGGTTATTGGTCCGCCCTCGGCGATCTGCGCCTTGAAGAGGGGGATCACGGAGCCGTTTGAGCCGAGTACGTTTCCGAAACGTACCGCCACGAATTCCGTATCGCCGTCGTTACGGCACTGAACTATCATCTCGCACAGACGCTTGGACGCGCCCATGACGTTCGTTGGGTTGACCGCTTTATCCGTTGATATGAGAATGAACTTCTTGACGCCGTACCTCTCAGCCGCGCAAGCAGTATTGTACGTGCCGAAAACGTTGTTTTTGATAGCCTCGGCAGCGCTTGACTCCATGAGCGGAACGTGCTTGTGAGCCGCCGCGTGGAAGACTATGTCGGGACGGTGCGCGGAGAATACCATGTCAAGGCGGCGGACGTCTCTTACCGAGCCTATCTCCACCACCAGATTCAGCTCGCCCTGATATTTTCTGCCGAGCTCCTGCTGAATGTCGTAGGCGTTGTTTTCGTAGATGTCGAAGATGACCAGCTTCGCGGGCTTCAGCGCGGCAAGCTGACGGCACAGCTCGCTTCCGATAGATCCGCCGCCGCCCGTTACGAGAACGGTCTTACCGCGGTAACAGCTTTCCGCTTCCTCGCTGAAAGCGTTTATCTGGTCTCTGAACAAAAGGTCTTCTATCTTGAATTCTCTGATGACGCGCTTTTCGGATTTCGCTTCGCGGGTTTTGACGCCCGACGTCATATCGCTTACGGGAGCGTCGTACAGCTTGGGCGTGTAGCCGATGGCGCTGAAAAATTCGAACAGCTCCTTCGCTTTTTCGCTGCTCAGCGCGGGGATCGCCACGAACACCTCGTCCACCTGAAGGTTTTTAAGAACGGCTTTCGTCTTGTCGCTTAAGGGGTAGACGTTCATGCCCAGAACGCGTTTGCCGTTTTTCTGCGTATCCTTATCCATAAAGCATACGGGAGTGTATTTCGAGTCTTTTCTGCAAAGCAGATCCTCTGCCAGCAGAACGCCCAGCTGTCCCGCGCCCACGATTGCTGCCTTGAGGCTCTTTTCGCGGTTGCCGACGCTGATGTTCTTCTGACGGTAGATGTACTGATAAACGAGTCTTGCCAGAATGGACGCGATGTCGAACGCCATCATAACGAGCCCCGTGTGCCAGACTCCTACGCTTCGCCCGATAAGACCGCAGGGGATCACCGCTATAACGCCCGCCGCCACGTCCGCAAGGACGAGGCGTATGGAGACGCTGATCTGAACGTATCTGAGAATGTAGCTGTATATGCCGAATATGAATCGGGACAGCATACATACCGTAAAGATGATCGCCGTATTGATAAGGAACAGCGAGGGCTCTGAGTAAACCAGCATTTTTCCGAAAATATTTGAAAACCAGAGGAAAAATAAGCTTATGATCGCAAAAATGCCAACGTCGTAAACGCACAGCATCAGCTTGCGGCTGCCGAGTTTTTTAAGTATCATTTTAAATTTTTCTCCAAACCATGTTGTATATTTTCAGTCGAAAAAAGAGATATTGGCTTTTTCGGCAAAATTCAAATTTTTATTATTTTTATTATAAATAATTATATCACTTTTTGCGCGATTTGTCAATGGTTTTGAAAAAACACCTACTTTTCTTGAAAGAAAAGTAGGCAAAAGAACTTCAATTACGCTGACACCGTGAAGGCATCAGCGTAATTGAATATTTTGATAGTTTTTCTTCGAAAAAAGTTGCATCCCCTTTCCAAGTAAGCGCGTACATATCCTTCCCGCAAAGCTTTGTGACGAAAGCCTCTCGCTCCGCGGAGATATGGATAACTGCGTTATAAAGGTCGCCGCAGGTGACGGAGAATGGAAATGCTCCGCGAAACATTTTAATTTGTTATTGCAATTCTGCAAAAAATGTGCTACAATGAAAAAAACGAAAATTCAAGGAGATGAAGGCTATGTATAAAACGAAATTGTGTCTCGGACTTGGAGGCTTCGGTCCGTCGCCCGAGGAACAGATAAAGCTTTTCAAAAAGATCGGATGGGACGGCTTTTTCTCGGGTTGGAATAAAGATCTGAAGACCTACCGTGTACTTGCCGACGAGCTGGAAATGATATACCAGTCCGTCCACGCGCCCTTCGGTAATGCGGCGAAGATGTGGAAGGACGACGCTGACGCCGAAATGGCTAAAAACGAGCTTCTCGCCTGCGTTCGCGATACCGCTGAGGTAAAGGTCCCGATAGTCATCGTCCACCCGTACATAGGCTTCGGAAAGAACGAAGGTCCCACCGCCTGCGGTATCGAGAACTTCAAGGCGGTAGTTGACGAGGCGCGCAGTCTCGGAGTTAAGATCGCTTTCGAGAACGTGGAGGGCGAGGAGTTCCTGCTCGCGCTTATGGAGGCGTTTAAGGACGATCCGACCGTCGGCTTCTGTTGGGATAGCGGTCACGAGCTTTGCTATAACAGAGGTAAGGATATGCTCGCTCTCTACGGCGACAGACTTATCGCCACGCACCTGAATGATAATCTCGGTGTCAGCCGCTTCGACGGCGAGACCTTCTGGACGGACGACCTGCACCTGCTCCCCTTTGACGGAATTCACGACTGGGGGTGCGTTGCAAAGCGCCTCAATAACTGCGGCTTCAACGATATTCTGACCTTCGAGCTTGGTAAATCCAGTAAGCCGAAGCGTCACGATAACGATAAGTACAGCGCTATGAGTCCCGAGATCTACCTCTCCGAAGCTTACGCCCGCGCTTGCCGCTTGGCGTATTTGAAAAATGGTATGGACTAAGGCGATGTAACATTCTCGCTGAGAAGGGGGAAACGGTCGCTTTTTGAAAAAAGCTCCGCAAAAACTTCTATTACGCCGACACCAGAAGGCATCGGCGTAATAGAATTATTGGGTGTTTCCTTCGGAAAGAGTCCGTGCTCCCTTTTCCAACAAGAGCGCACATCATCTCACCCACAAACGAAAATTTCTACACCAACCTACCCAGCACACCCCGAAAATGCGAAGCGTGGGCGAGCATTTTTGTAGAAATGACCGCACGGTGATACCATGTACCTTGTGCGAATATCTGCGGGTATCCATCTTTGCGGAGCTATTGTACCCAAAATTCGCTCCTGCTTTTGAGCGAATTTTCGGCGAGCCGTTAAAAATCTACCACGGTCTTTCTTTCTTCTTTTTGCGAGCATTTTTCTTCTTTCTTTCTCGAAAGAAGGAAGAAAAACGCGAAATCTATATTAAAAGAACTTTTAATAGAAAAACAAAAAACTTTACTCAAAATAACCGTCTTATTAAAAACAAAAATATTTACACAAATAAAAAATTGCTCGCGGGCAATCCCCCGCAAATAAAAATTGACAAATTGGCAAATATATGCTATAATATAAAGTAACGTACTTCAACGCCGAAAAAACCTTTCGGCGCAGGAAAGGTTTGGATTAAACAATGGTTTATAACACTATTCTGGAAGCGATGGGAAACACACCGCTCATCAGACTTCAGCACATGGCAGATCCGGAAGGGGCAGAAATACTGGTCAAATTCGAAGGTCTGAACGTCGGCGGCTCGATCAAGACCCGTACAGCCTTCAATATGATACTCGACGCAGAGGAAAAAGGACTCATAAACAGCGATACGGTCATCGTTGAGCCAACCAGCGGAAACCAGGGGATAGGTCTGGCGCTGGTCGGCGCGGTCAGAGGCTATAAGGTCAAAATTATCATGCCGGACTCGGTGAGCGAGGAAAGACGTAAGCTGGTGCGTCACTACGGCGCGGAGGTCATACTCGTCCACGACGACGGAAATATCGGGCTCTGTATAGAGGAATGTCTCAATCTCGCTCTCAGAATGAAGGCGGAGGATCCGAAGGTCTTCGTTCCTCAGCAGTTTGAAAATCCGGCGAACCCCGAGATCCAAAGAAAACGTACGGGCAAGGAGATACTGGAGCAGGTAAACGGCCCTATCCACGGCTTCTGCTCGGGTATAGGAACGGGCGGAACCATTACGGGTATAGGCGAGACACTCAAAGCATCTAACCCCGAAATGACGATATGGGCTGTCGAGCCGGAAAACGCGGCGATTTTGTCGGGCGGAGCTATCGGAACTCACGTCCAGATGGGCATCGGCGACGGAGTCATTCCCGCGATACTTAATCAGAATATTTACGACGGTGTGTGCATAGTCAAGGACGAAGAGGCTCTGCAGACCTCGAAGGACCTCGCCCGCAAGGAGGGCATCATGTGCGGTATCAGCAGCGGAACGAACGTTGCCGCCGCGCTCCGTCTGGCGAAGAAGCTGGGCAAGGGCAAGACGGTGGTGACCGTGCTTCCCGACACGGCGGAAAGATATTTTTCAACTCCGCTTTTCGACGACTGAGGATTGAAGGCTTCAGGCGAGGCGTAAGAAAGGACAGGTCATAAAATGCTGAACGTGCAGGCTTTTGATCAGGGGCTTTTGGGATCGAATACTTTTTTGGTCTGGGACGACGCGTCTCTTGAAGGACTGATCGTGGATTGCGGAAACCGTCCCGAAGCGGTAAAGACCTTTGCGTCCTGCAAGGGTATCAGAGTCAGATATATAGTTCTCACCCACGGTCATTACGACCACGCTGAGTACGCTGAAATCTACAAATCGGCGTTTGCGGGTGCGATGCTCGTCTGTCACAGATCGGAAAAGCCGGTGCTTGCGGACCCTCAGGCGAACGTTTCCGAGCTTTTTGGAACGGAAAACGTCTACCCTTACCCCGATATAGAGCTTGAAGAGGGCGACTCTCTCGCTTTGGGCGAAACGGAGCTGACCTGCATCCACACTCCTGGTCACACCCCCGGAAGCATCTGTCTGTACTGCGAGAGTGAGAAGACCATGTTCACGGGTGACACGCTTTTCAATATGGGCTACGGCAGGACGGACTTCAAACACGGCGACGAAAGGGCGCTGATCGCGTCGCTTCTGCGGCTTCTGAAGATGGAGCCCGAGACGGTGTTCTATTCGGGACACGGCGGCAGCTCGACCGTCGGCGCGCAAAAGACGTTTTACGGTGTGTAATCGATATGGAAAATTAAAAGGACGAGATTTTCTCGTCCTTTTTACGTTGCTTTGTTATGTGTTTACCGATCACATATCGATGAGAGCAGCCGCGCCGACGATGCCTGCGTCGTTGCCGAGGACTGCGCTTCTGATCTGAGTGGTGGTGTCGGAGCTTCTGGAGTAGACTTCCTTGCCTACCATCTCACGGAGAGGAGCAAGAAGATTTTCCTTTTCGTTTGCAACACCGCCGCCGAAGCATACTACGGAAGGCTGGAATATGTTGATGATGTTGGCAGTACCGGTAGCAAGGTAAGCCATGTAAACGTCAACGACCTCTTTAGCCGCCTTGTCGCCCTTTCTCATGCAGTCGAAGGCTGTGCGGCCGTTGACCTTGTCAAGATCGCCGCCAACGTAGTCCCACATAGCTGTGTCCTTGCACTCGTTCATCTTCTCCTTAGTCATACGGATGAGGGCGGTAGCGGAGCTGTACGCTTCCCAGCAGCCCTTTCTTCCGCAGGAGCACTGAACTCCGTCGTGAACTATAACGATATGACCAAGCTCACCTGCCGCGTAGTTGAAGCCCGTGTAGAGCTTGCCGTCGATGATGATACCGCCGCCAACGCCCGTACCGAGAGTCAGCATAACGAAATCCTTATAGCCCTTGCCCGCGCCTGCAACTGCCTCGCCGTATGCTGCGGCGTTTGCGTCGTTTGCGATGAGGACTGTTTCAACGGGGAAGAACTCCTTAAGCTTATCAGCGATGGGATAGTTGAGGAAGGGAAGGTTGTTGGCGTAGATAACTACTCCGTGATCGCAGTCTGCCATGCCGGGGGTTGCGATACCGACGCTCTTTACGTCGGAAATGGAGATGCCCTGCTCGTCGCAAAGCTGCTTGCACACCTTTGCCATATCCTTTGTGATCTCGTCTGCGGGACGGGACGCCTTCGTTTCAACGGATGTTTTTCTGATGATGTTGTAGTTCTCGTCAACGAGTCCTGCGGCGATATTAGTACCGCCTAAGTCAATACCGATATTATACATAGTTTTTTCTCCTATTTTTTATTTTTAGAGATGTATTAAATTAATTGTATCACACAATTGTTAAGAAATATACATAATTTCTGAATTTATGTTAGTTTTGATGGATTTGTTTTCTTATTAAAAAATGGCTATGTCACATTAAATGGATGATTTTTGGCAAGATCCCGATGCTGCGCATCGCACTTCGTGTTCGACTTCGCGCCGCCGATGTCATTCTGAGCGACGCGTTAGCGGAGTCGAACTACGTAGTAGCGCCATAGGCGGAATCTCGGCGGCGCTTCGCTCAGGATGACCATTCTCTCTAATTTTCAGTTATATAGTGTGACATAGCCTAAAAAATTAAAGTGTCTCCTATCACTTACGTAATTTTTGTGCGCGAATATCACTTCCGGTGAATGGGAAAACAGTAAATTCTCCGCCAAGGCGAGATGCTATGCGGTCTGTATATCTGTTTTTTATTTCTTCGCGTACGAGATTGGTATTTATTATGATAGGTCGAGCGTTGTTTGAGCGGGTGTTGATAAGATTGTAGAAGCAGGCGACGCTGAACTGATTGGTTTCTTCTGTTCCGAAATCGTCGATTATCAGCAGATCGCAGTCGAAATACCGCGAGCTGCCGCCGGACTTATCAACGTTACCGTAGCTGTGAAAACGCTCGTTACTGAAGGTGGAGATGAGATTCTGAGCCGTTTCATAGACGACGTCGTATCCGCGCTCGATGACCGACGCGGCAATAGCTGTGGAGAGATGCGTCTTTCCGAGCCCCGTTTTGCCCATGAACAGCAGTGACCCGCTGTTCTTACCGAAGGTCTCGGCGTAATTGCGGCAGCAATCAAGGATATGTTCCATCGTCAGACGGTCGTTTCCCTGATAATAGTCAAGGCTGAAATTATCAAAGCGCTGTTTGCCGAGGAGCGATCCGAGTCCCGAGGACTTGTATCCCAGCATGATCAGCTCTTTACGCATACATTCGCACATTTTGAACTCGGTGTAACCCGTATCCTTGCATTTTTCGCAGAAATAGTGGGGCGCGGTGTAGTTTGCGGGGTGACCGAGAGCCGCAAGCAGCTCCGCTCTGGCTCTTTCAAGCTCCTCGCTCTCCGCTTGAAGCTCGGCGATACGTCTTTGCGTCGCTTCCTTGTCCTTCAGGTCTGCGAAGGCGAGCATGATCTTTTCTCCTATTTTGGGGAATTCCGCGTCGATATCCTTCAGCTCAGGGCAAAGCTTGTAGACCTCTATCAGTCTTGCGGTAGCCTCGGCTTCCGCTTTGAGCTTGCGCTCTCCGATAATGCCCTTCGCTACGGCTATGTTTTCAGTGCTGAAACTCATAGAGAAAAACTTCCTTTCTCGTTTGATTTTTACTTTTTATCGCCCATTTTTTTGTAACTGCGTTGGATTGCGAGATCAAAAAGCTCATCTATGTCAAAGCTGCTGCTCTGTTCATTTGAGCTTTTCTTGTTGCTTTTGAACTCATTTACGCGAGCCTGAGCGTCTTCGACGGTCTTTACGCCTGCGGCGAACCAATTCTCAAGGATCTTACCCGCGTAATCGAAATTGAACGAGCCCTTGGCGTCAACGGTTATCTCGTAAGCGAGACGGACGACGTCCTCGCCGTAGCCGAAATCCTTCACCCAACGCTTGATCATACCGTTTTCCTTCTTGGTGTAAGCGCGGGTGCCTATACCCAGCCAGGAGCGAAGCTTGCCCGCAAGCCCGTCGTAAAGCTCCATGTCCTTGAGGTAGCTTTCGAGCTGAGCGGGAGTCTCGATGCCGCTATTGACCAGATCAACGGCGGCGCGCTCTATGTAACGGACGTTACAGCCCGGCTTTTTGCCTGTGTAATACGCGCAGAGCGTTATTACGAACTCGGCGTCAAGTCCGAGCCAGTCGCAGAGCCCGACCATGGTATTGATCTCGTTGGGGTTCAGAATGTGGCCGATGAACTGCTGACAGACGTCGATCATATTTCTCAGCTTGCCCCCGTCCTTTTCGAGAAGCTCCGAGATCTGAATACCGCTGTATTTCGGCAGATCGTTTGAAAGCAGCTTTTTGTCCTTCTTTTCGATTTCTGCAGATTTTGCAGTTTCCGCAGCTTTCGCAGCTTTCACAGCTTTCGCAGGCTTTGCTTCGGTTTCATCCGCCGCGGGTTCGAATGACGGCTGTTGCGGCGCGTCATTTGCGACCGTGTCGGCGATGGAGATAACTCCCGCTCCGCGCCAGAAGGCGAGAGAGCTTTCGCAGACGTCCTCGGAAAGTCCCGTCAGCGCCGAAACAGCGCCTGCGGTCTTTTCGTTTCCGTCGGGAAGTGAGAGGAGCGCGGTAAGCGCGCGGACGTCCGTAAGAGTCGCTTGACCGCCAACTATCTTTTCGGCGGCAGAGGCGGGAAGGACGGTGACGGCGCTTCCGAAATTTATTAAATAAACGTTTTTCATATCAGTTAAATAGGTTTCACTTACCGGCTTCAAGACAGAGCATCATGATATGATCCGATAAATGGAAGTTTTTGACCTTGATCTTGTTGTTTTGAAGAGTTGCGTCGGTGAAATTCCATATCTCAGCCGCGGCTTCGGAGTCCTGCGCCTCGGTTAAGGATAGGATCTTTTCGGCGGTCTTTTCGGCGTTTTCGGCGTTACCCGCGATCATAACGATGTTGGGGCGGGAAAGGGTGAAAAAGTCGTCCAAAGCCTCAAATGGCAACGCGTCGGGCGAAGGGGCGCACCCCATGTCCGCGAACACTGCCAGCAGCTTGACTCCGCGCTTTGCGAATACCGGAGTCTCAGCCACGGCGCGTGCTATATGGCTCTCGCCGATCATTATGGCGGAGAACTTATCCGAGAGCTGGAGTATCTCGCCGATAGTCTTGTATAAGGTGGGAATGCCGTATCCGTAGCTCCGCTGTCCCTGACAGCCGATAGCGCTTATGTCGGCGCGTACCTGTGATGGTGTGATGCCCATGGCAGACGCCAGCTCCTCTGAGCTTATACGTGAACGGTCTTTTCCGTAGAAGTCTATAAGCGTTCTGAAATACGCCGGTAAACGGCGTATGAGAGCGGGAGAATAGCGGTTTTGGAGTTTCATATGATTAGTTTCCTTGCGGAGTGTAGTTTGGTTGATTTCTTATTTTTGCATAAGATGGTTATTAGTGTAAATTTTGATATTTTTCTTGAATTATTCTTTTCGCTCTGTCACACTATATGGATGATAATTTCAAATTTTGATTTGTAGGTGTGTTTGCAAACTTTTTTATACAAATCTCATTAATGTTTGTAGGGACCGGCGTCCTCGACGGTCCGCAAAATCCACAAAGCACACCCGTCTTTAGCAAATAATTTGTTTCTCTGCAGGCAGATGCCTGCCGGACCGTCGAGGACGCCGGTCCCTACATTTATAAGAGGAAATTCACGCATAAACTCCAATTTATCAATTATTTAATGTGACATAGCCATTCTTTTTATGTAGTTGTTCATTTCTTTCCTCTTTCTTTCCGAAGAAAGAAGAAATGAAAAGATGCATTCTTCGAATGCTCAAAGAAAGAAGAAAGAAACGGGTGCGGCAGGCGAGCGCCTGCAGGCAAATAAGGGAATATTCTGCGTAAGCAGGATATTCGGGGTGACACACACCTATGTTCGCACAAATTAAACAGTGTCACCTAAAACCCACTCGCGTAACGCACTCCGTGCGCTCGGGGTTTGGGATGGTTTAAATCTGAGTATGTTCGCACAATGTCCATCAGAGAGACTCGATTGTACTCATAACGTAGTCGGAGAACTCCTCGCAGGTGCAGCCTGTGTCACGTCCTGTGATAGTGAGCTTCTTCTCGGTGAACATACAGATGTCAAGCGCCTTTTCGAGAGCGTCTGCGCGATCCTGATAACCGATGTGAGAAAGAAGCATAACGGCAGCGCGGAGCATGGAGCAGGGATCTGCGTACTTGCCTCTGCCCTCAGCGATCATACGGGGAGCAGAGCCGTGAATAGCCTCGAACATAGCGTAACGGTGACCGATGTTAGCAGAGCCTGCAGTACCAACGCCGCCCTGGAACTCAGCCGCCTCGTCGGTGATGATGTCGCCGTAAAGGTTGGGCAGAACGAACACCTTGAAGGAGGTGCGGCGCTTGGGGTCGATGAGCTTAGCGGTGGTGATGTCGATGAACCAGTCGTCGGTCTCGATCTCGGGGTAGTTTGCGCCGACCTTCTGGCAAAGATCGAGGAACTTACCGTCCGTAGCCTTGATGATGTTAGCCTTGGTGATGATGGAGACCTTGCCCTTCTTGTTCTTTCTTGCGTACTCGTAAGCCGCCTTTGCGATACGCTCGGTACCCTCGGTGGTGGTTACGCAGAAGTCAACGGAAAGCTCGTCCGTGACCGCAACGCCCTGAGATCCGACAGCGTAGCTTCCCTCGGTGTTCTCACGGAAGAATGTCCAGTCGATGCCTTCCTCGGGAACGCGTACGGGACGTACGTTTGCGAAAAGGTCAAGAGCCTTACGCATAGCGACGTTCGCGCTCTCAATGTTCGGCCACGGATCGCCCTTCTTAGGCGTGGTGGTGGGACCCTTCAGAATAACGTGGCAAGCCTTGAGCTCTTCCATAACGTCGTCGGGAATAGCCTGCATGTGAGCAACGCGGTTCTCGATTGTGAGTCCGTCGATGACCTTGAACTCTACCTTACCTGCGGCAACCTCTTCCTTGAGCATATATTCGAGTACTCTCTGAGCGGAGCTTGTGATGACGGGACCGATACCGTCGCCGCCGCAAACGCCGATGATTATTTTGTCAAGCTTGGAATAATCAAGGTCTTCCTTGTTTTCCGTGATCTTTTCGTTTCTTGCAAGCTGGGCGCGAAGTACAGCTTCGAATTTCTCCTTTGCAAGCGCGATTTCTGCTTCGTAGTTTTTCATTTTTTGTTCTCCTGTATGTGAATATATATTTTTTTCAATTTGATTTTTCGTTATGTCACGGGCGACCAATGGTCGTCACTATGGTGCTAAAAGGGTGTTTTGTGTGGGGGGGAACACGGGTTGTATAATATTTGTTGTAGATTTGGGAACACGGGGCGTCGAGGCGCCGCCCCCTACCAAGTTTGAGAAAAATTCTTCGTTATTGGTAGGAAATGTACGCTCTTGCTTGAAATGGGGAGCACGGACTTTTTTCGAAGGCAGGCGAGCGCCTGCATGCAAATTATTTGTTTTGCGCAACCTGTTGCTTTAACCTTCACCAAATCTCTGCGAAGATTTCGGTCTTTTCGTAAGAAAAGTTTCGGCTTTGCCGAAAAGAAAGCTTCGAGGGGCGACACATAGCTATGATTGCACTAACTTTCAGTGTCGCCTTACTCCGCCACAGCGGAAGCGTTGAGGTCGGTGTCGGCGAGATTGCCGTCGAGAAACTCATAGTAGGCTTGAGAAGCGATCATAGCGCCGTTGTCGCCGCAGAGGGAAAGAGGGGGACAGCAGAAGGTTACCTTGCGCTTGGCGCAAAGCTCGGTCACGGCGGAACGCAGATGAGAGTTCGCGGAGACTCCGCCTGCCAGCACTAAGGTCTTGTAGCCGGTACGCTTCAAAGCCTGATCAAGCTTCTTGCAGACGGAAGAGGTAAAGGCGTCCGTAAAGGACGCGGCGATGTCTTCCTTCTTGTAGCTCTCGTTCTTCTGAGCGAGAGTGTTCAAGGTGTTCAGAACAGCGGTCTTCATACCGCTGAAGGAAAAGTCAAGAGTGTCGTCGCCGATAGCGGCGGAAGGGAACTTGTATGCGCTCTTGTCACCGATGGACGCAAGCTTGTCCATCTCGGCGCCGCAGGGGTAGTAAAGCCCCATAACTCTGCCCACCTTGTCGAAGGCTTCGCCTGCCGCGTCGTCGCGGGTACGACCAATGGTAACGAAATCCGTGTAGGAACGGACGTCTATGATGGACGTGTGACCGCCCGAAACGACTATCGCCAAAAAGGGCGGCTTCAGCTCGGGATAGACGAAATAGTTCGCCGCGATGTGACCTTTTATGTGGTTGACGGGAACCAGCGGCTTGCCCGTCGAAAAAGCAAGCGATTTGGCAAAGCTTACGCCGACCAGAAGCGCGCCGATAAGTCCCGGACAGGAGGTAACGCCGATGGCATCGATGTCGTCTATGGTCTTGCCCGCGCTCTCCAGCGCTTCGGTGACTATCGGACAGATGGCTTCCGAATGAGCGCGTCCCGCTATCTCGGGGACTACTCCGCCGTATAGTCTGTGTATCTCGATCTGCGACGCTACCGCAGATGACAGTATTCTTTTTTCGCCTTGCTCAGTGAATTCGCAGACGGACGCCGCCGTCTCATCACATGAGCTCTCAATTCCAAGTATTAGCATATTTACAACCTTTCAGAAGAGTTACGGTCGCTTTTTGAAAAAAGCTCCGCAAAAACTTCTCTTACATCGACACCGCGAGGGCATCGATGTAAGAGAATTATTTAAATGTTTTCTTCGAAAAAAGTCCGTGCGCCCTCTTTTAAAAAGAGAGTACATTTCCTACCCATATTTCAAAAAATCCTCTAATTTGGTAGGGGAGGGGCTTGCTCCTCCCGAAAGAAACAAATCCATAAACCGGGAGGACCAAGGCCCTCCCCTACCAAAACAACAAAACCTGCGTAAATCAATTATTCTCTCTGCTCATCAGCACCGCATCTTCCTTTGGGCAGGAATAATACCCTTTTCTCACCCCGTTTTGAACGAATCCGTACTTTTCGTACAGACCGATCGCGGCGGCGTTGGATGCGCGGACTTCGAGAAACACCTTTTCTGCGCCGCGCTTTTGAGCGTCTTCAAGAGCGCTGTCCATAAGAAGCTTCGAAAAACCTTGCCCTCTGAACTCCGGAGCGACGGCTATGTTGAAAAGCTCGCTTTCGGGCAGTATCTGCGTGTCTATCACGGCGTAGCCGGCGATCTCGCCGTCGACCGTCAGAAGCTTGAATACGGAGTCAGCCTTTAACTGAGAAGCAAAGGCGTTTTCCGACCAAGGAGTGCTGAAGCAACGTTTTTCCAGCTCAGCTATCGCAGATATATCCTTCGGCTCGGCGTCTCTTACTGATATTATCATGTTGAAAAATCCTTTTTGGAAAAAGTCAAAGATTTTTGAAATATCAAAATATCAAAAATTTTAAAAATAGCAAAAGTATCAGAATATCAATGATACTAAAAATATCAAAAATATCAAAAATATCAAAGATCGAATTGGATCTTTATGCACTCGATTATATCCTTGAGACAGCTGTCGTAGACATCTTCGCCGTACATGAACGGATCGGAGATGTCGTAGGGTAAGGAGAGTATCTTCCTGCTGTCGTCGGGGAATTTGCTTAAAAGCTGAATCGTGTGCGATGTAGTGAGACCGAATACCAAGTCGCTTAAGCTTATAAAATAATCGTCTATCTCAACTGCGTCGTGCTGCGCGTACGGATTTTCCAGCGTGGAAGGTATTCCCGCTTTTTTCAGAGCTTTTACGGCGTTTTCGGCGATCTTGTCTCCCGCGCAGACGGAAAGTCCTGCGGAAAACGCTTTGTACTTACCCTTTCCCAGATGATTGAGCGCCGCCGCCGCCATAGGACTGCGGCAGGTATTTCCCGTACAGACGAAGCAAACGGTTATCGGCTTCGGCGCGAATATATCCCACTGTACGAGCTCAGCGGGAAGACGGTTTTCTTTCTTTAATGTTGAGAATGTTGAGCCTTGTTTTTTCAAGATATCACCTTTCCTTTAACTCTGGACGTTGTTGTTCAAAACTTCCTTCAGCTCGCTTCCGATATTCACGCAGACGGAAAGATCTCTGTCGTAAAGGTATCTCTGCCCCGCGGAGTCCTCGAAATAGCGGACCGAATAGTAGACGTATGGGTTTTCCGTACTGCCGAAATAGATATGCAGAACGGAGTTGTTATTTATAGCGTTGGGATAATCGCATCTCTCGCCGTTAAGCAGAAGATCGGCGGCAAGCTGCGACTGCTCGGGGCTCATAGCGCCGATAGCGTAGGAGATCTTTTCAACGGCGCAGATCAGCGCCTTGTCCGCCTTGAAGTCCTCAAAAGAGGGGAGCGGGTACTCCGTGTTGTAGTAAACGTCGATAACACCCATAGTTTCCGTGGCGAGCATACGGTCGGTATCTACCCCCAGCACCTTATAGAACTCGGTGTCCTTGTACTTTGCGTAGACCTCTTTTCTGTCGATGTCGACGGAATAGCTCATGGGCGCAAGCTCGTAGGTTATACCGTTGCGTCTGTCGACGACGTTAGAGCCCTCCATGGTGGTGGAGAGATGTATCACGCCTACGTAGTTGCGGAGAAACGCCGTAAGGCATATTATGACCGCTACTGCGAGAACGGCTATGGCGAAAAGAAGCAGATAGAAGCTTTTCTGCTCCGTTTCTTTTATCTTGAGTATGGAACGCAGAGTGCGTTTCTGCTTTTTTGTTTTTGTTTTTGACATGGTATTTTTCCTTGATTTTTAAATTACGTAGGTAGATCCCGCTGCTTCGCATCGCACTGCGGGGAATTTTTTCGATAGTTCTATCACATTAAATGGCTGATAATAATTTATTTGTGTAAGACTGACTTTTCGGACGACCAATGGTCGCCCCTACAACAAACAACGCAAATTCCGCTAAATCAATTATTTCGCCGCGGGGCGCTCCCCGCTTAATACCCTTTTCTTCCTGTGAGGCTGTCGTCGTCCTCGAGCCATTCGCTGACCTGTACGGTCTTGTAGCTGGTGGGGGTGTTTCTGATGATGACTGTGCTGATGCCCGCGTTGATTATCAGCTTTTTGCACATGGCGCAGCTGTTGGTATCGGGGACCACCTCGCCCGTCTTTGAATCGAGGCAGGTCATGTAGAGAGTCGCGCCCAGCATCTGATCTCGGCTGGCGGCGATGATGGCGTTGGCTTCCGAATGTACCGAGCGGCACAGCTCGTAACGCTCGCCTCTGGGAATGTTGAGCTGGTCTCTGATGCAGGTGCAGATGTCGGAGCAGTTCTTACGTCCGCGGGGAGCGCCGTTGTAGCCCGTGGAGATTATTGTATCGTTTTTAACTATGATGGCGCCAAAGGATTTGCGCAGACAGGTGCTTCTCGTCGCCACCGTTTGCGCGATGTCAAGATAATAGTTGATCTTGTTTACTCTTTCCATTGATTTATTGCTCCTTGTGATGAATTTACGTTTTAGTTCCGATGGACTCAGAGGTTTTTTGCCAGAGCCTTCAGATAACTTCTGAACTCCTCGCCGAATTCGGGGTTCCTCAGAGCCTGCTCAACGTTTGCGGTGAGGAAGCCCATCTTGGAGCCCATGTCGTAGCGCTTGCCCTCGAAGTCCACCGCCATCATGGTCTGACGGTTGGCAAGGGTACGCATAGCGTCGGTGAGCTGTATCTCGTTTCCGGCTCCCGGGGGAGTGTTTTCAAGTATCTCAAATATCTCGGGGGGCAGAATGACGCGTCCGAGAATAGCCAGGTTGGTGATTATCTCCTCTTTTTTCGGCTTTTCGATCATGTCCGTGACGGCGTAAAGTCCGTTTTCCAACTTTTTTGCGTCGAGGGTGCAGTAGCGGGTTATCAGCTCGTCGCTGACCTCTTTTACGCCCAGAACTCCCAGGCCCGTACGCTCGTAGACGTCCGTAAGCTGTTTTACGACGGGGGTTTCGGAGATGATGATGTCGTCTCCGTACAGGACCGCAAAGGGCTCGTCGCCGACGAAGGCTTTTGCGCGCAGTACGGCGTGGCCGAGTCCCTTGGTCTCAAGCTGACGCAGGAACATGACGTTGACCTTACTGCATATAGCTCTGATCTGCTCGATATAAGCGTCCTTTCCCGCCTCGTGAAGCTTCTGCTCGTATTCGGGGGAGTAATCGAAATAGTTTTCTATGGTTTCCTTGTTTCTGTTTGTGATTATAAGTACGTCGGTTATTCCGCTTGCCGACGCCTCTTCAACGAGATAGGAGATCGCGGGGCGATCAACGATAGGGAGCATCTCCTTTGGAACGGTGCGCGCTATCGGAAGCATACGGGTACCGAGTCCCGCCGCGGGAATAACGGCTTTTGTAACCTTTTTTGCCATGGTGTTTTGTCCTTTCGTTTTCGCGTGGTGTGATATATGACAAAAATATCCGCCTTTATTATATAATATAATATTTAAAATTTCAATAAACATTTGGAATTATTATAAAAAATGTTACATATAGATTTTGAGAAGGTATATTTTACGCTATGAAAGGCAATAAAGTTTGTAATTGCAGATTTTGATTTGTGGGGACGCTGAATACTCCAAGTTTGGTAGGGGAGGGGCTTGCTCCTCCCGGCAGGCATCTCCTGCGGAGAAGCAAGTTTTACGTAAGACGAGCGTTTTATGGAGATTTTGCGGGAGGACCAAGGCCCTCCCCTACCGATTTGCGTGAAATTTTATTTGCGCAAACATCTCCTTGTAACATGTCGCGGGGCGTTTCCCGCCGAGGACTTGTCTGAGAAAGGAGCGAAACAAAATGAAAAAAACGATATGTATATTTCTGCTTTTGATCACAACCGTTTTGACCTGTTTCAGCGGTTGCGGGCGCGATGAAACGGACATTTACGCCGTTATGGGCGAGCTGTGCGCCTACTTCGATTCAAGCGGCGAGACGTACGCAAAGTACGTTCTGATGACCGATGATGACGGCACTGCAGAGAAGCTGGGACGGCTTTACACGGGGCTTTACGAAGCGCCCGGGTGTTACCCTTTGATAAACGGCTACGCCGTTCGACTGCCCTCGGACGAGAGCGGGTTCGAAATACACGCTGTCCGCTGCAGAAATCGCTCTGATACGGCGGAGATCGCCGACCTTCTGCTAAAAAGGATCAAAAAAATAAGCTTTTCGGAGATAAAGGACTATGCTCCGGAAAGCTTTGAAATGTATTTTGCGGGAAGCGAGATATTCGTTCTGCGCGACACGGTCTACCTGCTGGCGACTCCCGATAACGCCGCGGCGAAAAGGATAATCAGAAAGGTGGCTTTTTATTAAACAAAAGAAAGCAAAGCCCATACCTCTTATTCTTCTGTGTACAGTTTATCGTAGAGCCACCGAACGGGGTTTTCATAAATATATTGCATATGCTCCTCATAATCCTGGCGGTTACGAATGATATGATCATTGGAGCGATATTGCCATATATTTGTTCCATATTCTTTGTTGCAAAATCTTTTGAATGTAGACACGAACCGTGACGGAATGGAATTCTGTACTGTAGGGACCGGCGTCCTCGACGGTCCGTCTGTGACCGGCGTCCTCGCCGGTCCGTTTTCAATGCCTTTTACCCACAGCATGATATGGATATGATTGGGCATAATTACGTAACTCTCGACAGATAGGTCATCGTAAAAGTCATTCAATTGATTGATGTATTTATCAGCGATCTGTCCGTATTTTGTCAATTCGATTTGCGGACCGTCGAGGACGCCGATCCCTACAACGCGAGAGAGAACACAACGTCTTTCTTTCGTGCATATCGTGAGAAATACGGCTTGGTTTCGATTATAGTCCGCACTCTTCAACCGAGTGTTCTTGCGATTTTTCAGTTCATCCATTTCCATCACCCGTTTCATTATATCACAAATCGGCAGAGGAAACAATCACTCTGCCGAAGTTTTCGTGCCGATAGTTTTCTCTTAAGAACAGCAGAAAAGTCACCAAAAGTATCTTAAACGTAAAAAAGTATCAGCAGAGTGCCGTCTTCTACCTCGACCGAGCCTTCCTTGCCCGGCAGAAAGGAGTTTGAAACTCCGAGAGGGAACGATGGAGAGAGAGTCACGCATTTTGCCTCGTATTTGAAGCCTTTCAGAGTTACTCCGCGGCATTCTCCGCCGTAAGCGAAGACGGAAAAATGACCTTTCGGACGGGGAGGAAAGGTAAGAGCGCCGTTTTTCAGAACGGTCATCACTAAAGTCTTGCCCTCTTCCTGCGGCTCGCCGTAAGCGACAGCCTTGCCGCCGCGCTCGGCGATGTATGCAAGGCTCTGGATCGTGGCGACGGAATGGTCGAAGCGCTCTCCGCCGAGACAGCCGTAAAGAGCGAAGTCCGAGTAACCGCGGTCAAAGCCCAGCTTTATCGCGAGAAGAGTGTCGGTGTCGTCCTTCTCGACGGGGTGGCGTATGACCTCGGCGACGCCGAAATCCGCGTTTGGGGTTACGTCGTTTGTCATAGAATCGAAGTCTCCCAGCACGATATCGGGCTGAACGCCCATTTTCTGCATGGCTGAAAAACCGCCGTCTGCGGCGATATACAGATCGTTTTTCCGTATTTCTGCAGGCAGGAGAGACGTGGGGTAAACGCCGCCCGCGGCGCCGAATATATATACGCGTTTTGGTTGCATCTTGGGTTCTGTCATTTGAAGACCTCGTTTGCTGACGGAATTTTTTGCGCGTGAATACCGCGCGGGGGAGGATACGATCCTCCCCCTTTTATTCTTTTATGATTTGTGATTATTTTACCGTGCAGGTGAACTCTCTCACTCCCGGATTAAGCTTGAAATCTATAAAGTATATGGGAGCTTTGCTTGCCGTCACGTCCTCCGTGATCTCAACGGAGCAGACGCTCGGATCGTACATAACTGCGGTGTCCTCAATGACTACCTTGCCGTTTTCAGCGACTGCGGGTGCGATTAAAGAGACAAGTCTCTCGGTCAGGACCCCTTCGCCGTCGTAAACGTAGCTGTCCTTCATTATCATTTCGCCGTCGGTAAAGCTGAAGGTACGGACGAGACTCTTAAGCTCATCTATGCCGTATGCGCCCGCGATGTCTGTGGTGAATACGCCGTTTTCAAACCTCGTATCCTTTGCGGCGTAATTCGTTCCGAACTTCTGATACTCGCCGTTTATGATCGGCACGTTGTGTCCCTTTGAGGAGCACTCTATGTAGCCGTAACGCGTCTCTTTGTTGAAATACTGCTTGCTGTACGGGCCGCTTCCGTGGTCGATGAGTACCTGTCTGCCGTTCTTGGCGAAGATAAAGGAGCCAACGTCGTTATGGTTGTGAGGCTCGTTGTTGTACGCGCCCTTTGCGGCAAATCCGAAGGAGGGGGTGCGTTTGATCAGCATCTGAGAGTCTGCGGCGTAGTACTCTGCGGGAGTGTCGTCGGGAGTGGGATTGTAGTAATATTCCTCGCTGAGCCACGTCGCCGCTCTTATTCCCGCGCAGAAACGGGCGCAGCCTGAGTTGACGTAAGAAAACTCGGGATCGTAGACCACCACGTCATTTGGAAACTCCTTTTTCAGATAGTGGACAAGACCCATGTGGTATCTGTGAGCGCGGGAGCCGTCCGAGAAGCTGATTATCGCGTTCTTGGAGATGAACGCCTTCTGAATGAAGGTCGCAACGGTCCTTACCTTGTCGCGTTTGAAATAGTCCGTCTCGCCCTTCGTGAAGGTGCGGATCATGTCGGCGTAAACGGTGAAGTAACCGAAGCCGTAATGCCAGTAATGGCAGCCCTCGAGGCAGATGCCGTCGTCCTTGAAGCCGGAGAGGTAACGCTCAAGATTTTCGTCGAACCTTGGCTTCATCTCGTCCATCATCTCGGGGTGCATCAGCATAAAGGTGCAGCCTATTGAGCCGGTGCAGACCGCGTTCCAGTTGTGCGTCGCCTTTTCCCAGCCGTACTTGTTCGCCTTGTAGGGATACGTAACCCTTCTGTCGATCTCCGCGACTATGCGGTTCTTGATCAGCGGATCGAGACGGTCGCCCAGAATGTGGTACGTCTCAGCCAGCGAGAAGGCTGTCTCCGACGCGAAAAGGTCGATGTGACAGTTGTTGTTCGTCTCAAGATTCGGCTGATGGGCGTTCAGACACCAGGTGTATTCGTCGCATATCGCGTAAACGATGTCCATCAGAAAATCAAAATACTTAGGCTCCTCGGGATAGATGAGCGACAGCATCGCCGACGCCATCAGCTGACGGCGGTGCAGATAGTAGTACTTCGAATATGGCGCTCTGTCGCCGTTTACAAAGTAGATCTTGAAGTCCCTGTACTTCAGCGCAAGGATCTCCTGCCCCTCGCACTCCTTGTCCCATATGTCCTGCATGTGCTTTCGGTATGCGGTAAAACATTCCTTTGTTCTTACCTCTTCCCAAAATTCTTTACTCATTGCCTTGCCGAGTAAGTTCATAATGTTACCTCCGGGAGTACGCGCTTTCTTGAAAGAAAGCTGCGCAAAGAACTTCGTTTACGGCGATAGCAGGAAGCTATCACCGCAAACGAATTACTACGTAATTTTCTTTTAAAAACACCCATTACTTTCGAAAATAATATTAAATTTAATGGGCGCACAATGACTACGCTGTTTGCTTATACTTTGTGTGGTTTTCTCGTTTCTGGGTAAGAAATGTTCGCTCTATTTTAAAAAGGAAACACGGACTCTTTCCGTAGGAAACATACAAATTTTCTCTGACATTGATGCCCTCGCGGTGTCAATGTCAGAGAAGCTTTTGCGGAGCTTTTCTCGAAAAGCGACCGTATTCTCTCCTTAAAAATACAGCGGATGTTCCTTAACGAGAGCGGTTACCTGCTCACGAATGTAATCAGCCTTGGTATCGAACTCGGTAGCGGTGAGCTTGATGAGCTTACCGATGACTTCCATATCAGCCTCTTTGAAGCCGCGTGAGGTAGCGGCGGGAGTACCGACGCGGATACCGCTGGTAACGAAGGGCTTTTCGGGGTCGTTGGGGATAGCGTTCTTGTTGACTGTGATATATACCTCGTCCAGCTTCTTTTCGAGGTCCTTACCCGTAATGCCGACCTTGCGGAGGTCAACGAGCATGAGGTGGTTATCCGTACCGCCGGAAACGAGATCGAAGCCTTCGGAAAGAAGAGTCTTAGCCAGAGCCTGAGCGTTCTTTACGATCTGACCCTGATACTCCTTGAACTCGGGCTTGAGCGCCTCGCCGAAGCAGACAGCCTTACCTGCGATGACGTGCATAAGAGGACCGCCCTGTGTTCCGGGGAATATAGCCTTATTGATAGCCTTTGCGATGTCCTCGTTATTTGTGAGGATAAGTCCGCCGCGAGGACCGCGGAGAGTCTTATGTGTGGTAGTTGTTACGACGTCAGCGTAGGGAACGGGCGAGGGATGGAGTCCTGCCGCAACGAGACCTGCGATGTGCGCCATATCTACCATAAGGTAAGCGCCGACGCTCTTTGCGATCTCGGAAAGACGCTTGAAGTCGATAACTCTCGGATATGCGGAAGCGCCTGCGACGATCAGCTTGGGCTGACATTCTTTAGCGCACTTTTCAACCTGGTCGTAGTCGATGACGTTTGTGTCGTCCGTTACGCCGTAAGAAACGAAGTTGTAATACTTACCGGAGATATTTACTGGAGAACCGTGGGTGAGGTGACCGCCGTGAGCCAGGCTCATACCCATGACTGTGTCGCCGGGATTGATGAGCGCGAAGTAAACTGCGGTGTTAGCCTGCGCGCCGCTGTGAGGCTGAACGTTTGCGAACTGCGCGCCGAACAGCTTCTTTGCTCTTTCAATTGCGTAATTTTCAACTACGTCGACGCACTCGCATCCGCCGTAGTAACGCTTTGCGGGATAACCCTCAGCGTACTTGTTTGTGAGAACTGATCCGACAGCCGCCATAACTGCGGGAGAGACGAAGTTCTCTGATGCGATGAGCTCGATGCCTCTCTGCTGACGTGCGCATTCAGCCTTTACAGCCTCGCCGACCTCGGGATCGAACTGCGACAAAAATTCCATATTTTCCTTAACCATTTTTATATTCCTCCGTGTTTTTTAAATATTTCTTTTTTTAACTTTCGCCGTAGGCGAAAACATCATTTTACCTTTGGTGAAACATCATTGCGATTTATCGCAACATCATTTGCCGTAAGGCAAACATCACTACAATAAACGCTCTCAGGCGTTTATTGTGTAGGTCGTTCCCTCGCGGGTATCCTTCAAGATGATGCCCTTTTCAGCCAGCTCGTCTCTGATGCGGTCAGCCTCGGCGAAGTTCTTTGCCTTCTTAGCCGCCTTACGAAGCTCGATCTGCTCCTCGATGTACTTTATAAGCTCGTCGTCGTTATTAGTCTCCTTGACGTAACCCATAAGTCCGCAAAGCTCGTTAAGGAGCGCCAGCGCCGCCTCGGCGGACGCCTTGCTCACGCCCTCCTTGATCCAGGCGAAAACGTCGCTGACCAGCTCGAAGATGGTGGAAGTACCGTCGGCGGTGTTGAAGTCGTCGTCCATAACGGTGATGAACTTTTCCTTATGAGCGTCAAGCTTTGCCTTAACGTCTGCGGAGAGCTCGCCCTCGGGGGCGTTGGTAATGTAGAAGCTGAGGCTTTCAACTGCGTTGAAGATACGCTCAAGAGAGCTCTTAGCCGCCGCCAGAGTTTCGGCGGAAAAGTTTACGGGTGTGCGGTAATGGGCGCTGAGCAGGAAGAATCTGATGGGCAGATAGCCGAACTTAGCCGCCGCGTCACGAACCGTGAAGAAGTTGCCCAGAGACTTGGACATCTTCTGATTGTCAACGTTGATGTAGCCGTTGTGCATCCAGTATTTAACGAACTGCTTGCCGGAGCAGCACTCGGACTGAGCGATCTCGTTTTCGTGGTGGGGGAAGGTCAGGTCCTGACCGCCGCAGTGGATGTCGATGCTCTCGCCCAGGTAACGCTTACTCATCGCGCTGCACTCGATGTGCCAGCCGGGACGTCCCTCGCCGAAGGGAGAGGGCCAGAAGGGCTCGCCGGGCTTCTTAGCCTTCCAGAGAGCGAAGTCCAGGGGGTCTTCCTTGCCGCTGTCAACTTCAATTCTTGCGCCTGCTTCCAGATCGTCGCGGTTCATATGAGAGAGCTTTCCGTAGTCCTTGAAGCTTCCCGTTCTGAAGTAAACGCCGTCGTCCGTTCTGTAGGCGTGTCCCTTTTCGATGAGGGTGGAGATGATGTCGATGATGCCGTCGATGTTATCGGTAGCGTGGGGGTGAAAGGACGCGGGCTCGATACCCAGTCCCTTCGCGTCGATGAAATACTCTGCGATGTACTTATCCGCGATAGCCTTGACGGTGGTATTTTCCTCGTTCGCCTTCTTTATCATCTTATCGTCGATGTCCGTGAAGTTCTGAACGAAGGTGACGTCGTAGCCTCTGTATCTGAGATAACGGCGAAGCATATCGAATACTACGAAGCATCTTGCGTTTCCAACGTGGAAAAAGTTGTAGACCGTAGGTCCGCAGGCGTACATTTTTATCTTACCCTCTTCAATAGGGATAAGCTCTTCTTTTACTCTTGTTTCTGTGTTAAAAACTTTCATTGTCTTTACAGTTAAGTTTCCTTTCTGGTTTATATTAAGGTTGATTTTAAACGATTTACGCTGATTGCTGCAGTATAAGCCTTCTCCTGTGGGAGAAGGGGGACCGCGATAGTGGTGGATGAGGAATTCATAAGAATTCAAATGTATAGAAACACCTCATCCGTCACTCGCTTTGCTCGTGACACCTTCTCCTACTGGAGAAGGCTTTAGTTACCGTGTCCTTTGCTTATTGTTTCTTTGACTCTTTCAAAGCCGCTTCTTTCGCGGTTCTTGCCGCGCGGGCTTTCTTTGCCGCCTCGGAGCGAGCTTTCGCCTTTGCTTCAGCCTTAGCCTCAGCCTCCGCCTTTTCCTTTTCGAGGGCTTCTATTCTGTCGGAAAGACGCTTGAGCTCCTGGGCGACGGGGTCGGGAATGTGGATCTGGTCAAGGTCGCTCTGAGGAACCTTGTGATCTCCCCGCTTGACTATCTTCGCGGGAATACCTACCGCGGTGCAGTCCGGAGGGATCTCCTTGAGGACGACGGCGTTCGCCGCGACCTTGGAGTTATCGCCCACCTTGAAGGGGCCGAGAACCTTTGCGCCCGCGCCCACCAGAACGTTGTTTCCGAGGGTGGGGTGACGCTTTCCTATATCTTTACCTGTACCGCCGAGTGTTACTCCTTGGTACAAGGTACAGTTATCGCCCAGCTCCGCGGTTTCGCCTATAACTACTCCTGAGCCGTGGTCGATAAACAGTCCCTTACCGATGGTAGCACCGGGGTGGATCTCTATACCTGTGACGAGTCTTGCGGACTGGCTTACGATCCTCGCCGCAAGAAAGTGGTCTTTCTTATACAGCGCGTGAGAAACGCGGTAAGCGAGAACTGCGTGGAGCCCCGAGTAGGTCAGCACGACCTCGAGCGTGCTTTTCGCCGCGGGGTCACGTTCCTTGATGACCTGAATGTCCTCTTTGATCTCGTCGAGACACAGCTTTACGGAGGAGGGGAGTTTTATTTTTTCTTTGATTTTGTTTTTAATGGTTTTGTCCATATTCAAAAATCTTCCTTTCCGAAAAACCGATATTTGGCTTGTTTTGTTATTAAAAAACAAGCCTTCATTTTATTTTAGCATATATTATATTATTTTTCAAGTATATTTTATGAAAATATTTGTGATTATGTGATTTTTTATACGAGAATTTATTATTGATTTTATGATTAGAGTTTTTTATTAGTTACATTTTCTTTTTTTATCTTAATTTTCGCTTCTGTTTCTGTGTGAAATTTGGATCATCAGTACCAATATATCGAGCTATTATACGGAAAATTCTTTTTTATGTTGCTTTCCGATTCTGTCTTCGTGCGAAATCCAAAACAAAAGTGCAAATATATCAAAAGTTTTTTCTTTTTTTATGTTACTTTCCGCTTCGTCGGAAAGTAACCAAAGGGACGACCAAAGGGAGTGAGAGGTTGCGGTTCCACCCCCTCCCTTTGGAATCCCACCCCCATCGCTTTGTTTGTGCGAACATAGGTGTGTGTCACCCCGAATATCCTGCTTACGCAGAATATTCCCGTATTTGCCCGCAGGCGCTCGCCTGCCCACGGTCTTTCTTTTTCTTTCTCGAAAAAAAAGGAAAGAAATGGGCATTTACTAAAGAAATAGTTACTTTAAAGTAAAATTATAAAATTTCCTCAAACAAAACCTCTTGCGGTATGACCGCAAAAATAATTACATTAGAAAAAATTTACTATATTTCTATAACTTTTATGTTGACAAAACGGCGGAAATAGTATAAAATATAAGTGTGATAAAAAAACAACCGCATTACATAATATATGACGGAGATTTACGGAGGAAAATCAAATGGCAGATGAAAAGCTTATACCGGACGACGAGTTCGAGGCTGATATCTACACACTGACAGACGAGTCCGGAAAGGAAAGCCAGTTTGAGCTCATCGGAACTACAGAATACCAGGGCGTAACGTATATGGCTATGACTCCCTTTGAGGACGATAGCGGAGAATACGTTATCCTGAAGGTGGTAAAGGACGAGGACGGCGAGGATGTTCTTGAGACCATCGACGACGATGACGAGTTCGACACGGTCGCTGACATCTTCGACGATATGCTGTTCAGCGAAGAGGATTATGACAAATAATTCCTGAGAGTAAACGGAATACCTACACGGTGTTTTGCATATTCTAAGTAACGGAAAAAGTCGGCTATACGACCGATACTGTTCCAAAAAGCAAAGCTCCTGCGGTGTGCGTGATATGAACTTTAAGTGGAACCTACAACAGAAAAAAGGAGTCCGAGTCCGGACATTGGTGAGCAGACCTCCTTGCCGCCCTGCTTATGTCACGGCGGGAACAAGACGTTGGTAGCCCGATATGTTTGGCAGGACACCGCCTTGCTTTAGCAGGGTTTTCATTATTTTCATACACGGCACTGTGGGTAAAATTATAGGCTATCCTTTCGGATAGCCTGTTTTTTTGCGCGGACCGCGCTTTTAAGTTAAAAATGTCATCTGAGAAGCAATCGCGGAATACGGGTGCGTTCGTTTGCGGTAAAATCAGCCAGAAGCGCGGCTTTTACCGCGTTTTTTTGTTCCTCATTTTCGCAAAAGCCGTACGCAGTCAGACATACCTGCTCGTACATGGCAGCCTGCGAATAGGCAGAGGGATCGCCGTTCAGACGCTCCGAGAGCGCAAGCAAAAAATCAAAGGGTGTGACGCGTAACGGCGACGCGCCCGGCTCGTTTCCGAGAATGTATTCAAGGGCGCGGGTGAACCGTCCGCTGTTTACAACTCTGTCGCAGACCTTGGCGATACCGCGAAGCGACATAAGCTCCGAAAAGCTCAAGGTGTCGGTGGAAAGCACCTCGTAGGACGGCTCGGTCATATAGATCATACCGTATTTTTCGGCGTCTTTAGTGATCCTTGCGCCGTATAACAGCTTTAAAAATCCAATTTGGAGCTCGTTACAAACGTAAAACGCCTTGTTTACCCCCTCGCGTATCGAGCCGAGATCCTCGGTGGGAAGACCGCAGATCAGGTCGCAGTGAACGGGAACGTTTTCGATGCTTTTAAGCCGTTTAAGGTTCTCGAGCTCGCGGACGATGTCACCCCCGCGCCCGCATTCCTTCAAAACCGCAGGGTTTACGCTCTGTATTCCCGCTTCAAGCTGGAACTTACCCATGGGCGCGCTTGAAAGTATATCGAAGCTCTCCTCGTCCAGAATACCCGGCTGGATCTCAAAATGATAGCAGTTGGTGTAGCTTTCCGAAAGGAGACCGCGCCAGACGGCTTTCGCACGGGGAAGATCGTAATTAAAGGTGCGGTCCACCAGCTTTACGGTGCGTTTTCCGCCCGAAAGCTTCTCAAAATCAGCCAGATCCGCAAGAGTTTTCTCAACGCTCTTTGCTCTGACCTTGCAGTCGTTTCCTGACAGACAGTAGCCGCAGGAGAAGGGGCAGCCGCGGGACGATTCGTAGTAAACGAACTTTCCCGGCGCGAGATCTTCCGTCTCGCCGCTCGGCAGAACGTAATGTATCGGGCGGTTCTCGAATTCGGGATCCTGAGGGCTGTTTATGATTTTCGGCAGTTTGGGGTGCGATGAAATGGCGGTCTTGATGCCGATCTCCCCTTCGCCGACGATCACGCAGTCGATGAAATCAAGCTCCTGTGTAATCTCCTCTGCGCGAAAGGACGCCTCGGGTCCGCCGAAGACGATCTTACTGCTCGGACGGAGCTTTTTGAGGTTGCGGGCGATGTCCAGCGTCTCGCGAATGTTCCAAATATAGGTGGAAAAGGCGTAGATATCCGCGTTTTCGCCGTAGAGCGCGCTGAGAACTGCGGCGCGTTTGTCTTTGAGTGAAAATTCGATAACTTTCGTTTCGTTTTCGGTATTTTTCAACTCTGAAAGTGAAGTCCGCAGAGCGCGGACGGCGAGATTTGTGTGATAATGCGAGGCGTTATAGGAAAAAAGTACAGTCTTCATTTTTTCTCCCGGATAAATTTGTTTATTTTCAGTATAGCTTCAGTATAACATAAGGAGGTTTTTTTGTCAAGGTGAGATGGGGGATTGCCGAAGGCATACAGCTTGCCGTAGGTATGCATGCTTTCCTTTCAAAAAGCGACCGTTCTCCTTTTAGAACATAATGTAAACTTTTTGGAATTTTATAATTAAGGGTTGACTTTAATATGAAAAAGGTATAAAATATAAATTGTGTAATTGTTAAGTCATTTATAAATATACTCATTTATTGTGATTTTGCAGATAAACATAATACAAAAAACAACAAACAGGAGGACACTATGCCGACACCGGTAATTATCGTAATTTCAGTACTGGTATCTCTGATAGTATTCGGTCCCATAGGATTCTTCCTCGGATTCATCCAGCGTAAGAAGATCGCGGAAGCAAAGATAGGCTCCGCTGAGCTTGAAGCAACAAGAATAGTTGACGAAGCAGTCAAAGAAGCTGAAAGAAGCAAAAAGACGGCGGTACTGGAAGCCAAGGAACAGATCCTTAAGGAAAAGAACGAAACAGAAAGAGAACTTAAAGAGCACCGCGCGGAGATCACCCGCCAGGAGCACAGAATCGTAGCCAAGGAAGAGGCGCTCGACAAGAAGAGCGAGAACCTGGACCGCAAGAACGAACAGCTTTCCCAGAAGCTTAAAGAAGCAGACGCGCTCAAGGAAGAGATCGGAGCCGTACTTGACAAGCACATGGAGGAGCTGCAGAGAATCTCAGGCTGCACCATCGACGAGGCAAAGGCTGAGCTGCTGGAGAGAATCGAGGCAGACGTACAGCATGACGCCGCGCTCAAGATCATTGAAATCGAATCCCGTCTCAGAGAGGACGCAGACAAGAAGGCGAAGGAGATCATCTCTCTTGCGATACAGAGATGCGCTTCCGACCACGTTTCGGAGACTACGGTTTCCACAGTCGCGCTCCCCAACGACGACATGAAGGGACGCATAATCGGACGCGAGGGAAGAAACATCAGAGCCATCGAGCAGCTTACGGGCGTTGACCTCATCATCGACGACACCCCCGAGGCTATCACGGTCTCCTGCTTCGATCCCATTCGCAGAGAGATCGCAAGACTTACTCTTGAAAAGCTCATCTCCGACGGACGCATCCATCCCACCCGCATCGAAGATACCGTTGAAAAGTCCCGCAAGGAGGTTGAGACTGAGATCAAGCAGGCGGGCGAAAGAGCCACCTTCGAGATCGGCATCCACAACATCAATCCCGAGCTTGTTAAGCTCCTCGGACGTCTTAAATACCGTACCAGCTACGGTCAGAACGTTCTTACTCACTCTCTTGAGGTCGCTTACATATCCGGCATCATCGCTGATGAGCTGGGTGTTGACAGCGTTATCGCAAAGCGCGCAGGTCTTCTCCACGATATCGGTAAGGCTCTTACCGCAGAGGTCGAAGGATCCCACGTTCAGCTTGGCGTTGACGTAGCCAAGAAGTACAAGGAGAACGCCGAGGTCCTTCACGCTATCGAAGCTCATCACGGAGACGTTGAGCCTCAGACGATCATCGCAGTTATCGTTCAGGCTGCTGACGCTATCTCCGCCGCAAGACCCGGCGCGAGACGAGAGAATCTTGAAAACTACATCAAGAGACTTCAGAAGCTCGAGGAGATCGCAAACGAGTTCGGCGGAGTTGAAAAGTCCTACGCCGTTCAGGCGGGACGCGAGGTTCGTATCATGGTCAAGCCCGAGGAGGTCAACGACGAACAGATGGTTCTCGTTGCCCGCGATATCGTCAAGAAGATCGAAGAGAGTCTTGAGTATCCCGGTCAGATCAAGATCAACGTCATCAGAGAAAGCCGCGCTGTAGATTACGCAAAATAATAGATGCGAGCTTTCATAAAAAAAGAGAAAACGGTCGTTTTTCACGAAAAGGTGAAAAACGACCGTTTTTTTGTGACGCAGTCACGGAAAACAGCGGGAAAATATGCTATAATTATCACAGAAAACGGCAGAAGAGCAAAAAAAACGTAATCAACGTTAGCTCGGAAAGCTTTAGAAAAGAATAACAGAAGCGTAATATATAAATTGAAAAGCGGTAGGATATATATCCGAAGCTATTTGAAAGGAGTTTTAAACAATGCAATACTTAATATCATTTTTTGAAGGAATCATAACATTTATATCGCCCTGTCTGCTTCCTATGCTGCCGATCTATATTTCCTACTTTGTGGGCGGCGGAGAACGTACAACGGCGAAGACTCTGAAAGGCGCGCTTGGATTTGTCACCGGATTTACGGTGGTATTCGTAGCGCTGGGAGCGCTTGCAGGAACTGTCGGAAGCTTTTTGAGACAGTACCAAACGGTGGTCGACATAGTATCCGGAATTATAGTGATACTGTTCGGTCTCAGCTTCCTTGGTGTATTCAAGCTGAGCTTTTTCAAGGGAAGCAGATTTGAAGTCAAGGCGGAGAACATGGGTTTCTTTTCCGCAATGCTGTTTGGAGTGATATTCTCGATAGGATGGACACCGTGTGTCGGCGCGTTCCTCGGTTCAGCTCTGATGCTTGCGGCGCAGCAAGCTCATGCGGTGGAAGGAATGCTGATGCTACTTGCGTACTCGCTTGGACTTGGAATACCGTTCGTGTTCAGCGCGGTTTTGATAGACTATCTGAAATCAGCCTTCAACTGGATAAAGAAGCATTACAAGGTGATCAATATAGTGAGCGGCGCGTTACTGGTGCTGCTTGGAATCCTGATGGCTACAGGAACCTTCGGACGGTTCATAGGACTGTTCGCATAAAAAATAACAGAAAGGAATTATTGTAAATATGATGAATATGAAAGGTATAAAATTGCTTGCGATCGCTCTTTCGCTTGTGCTGGTGGTGAGCGGGGCTTCAGTGGTTTACGACGTCCTTAGCAAAAACCACTCGCCCGGATCGCAGATAACGATAATCGATCCTAACGCGTCGCTTGGCGGAAACGGAGGCGGTAGCGGTGGCGGCGGACTATCGATAATAGGCGGAGGCGCAAGCCAAAACAGTAAAAACGATACTGAAGATAATACTGAAGATAATACTGAAGATTCAGCTGTCGAAAACACGAAGAATGATGATGGCTCAAACGTTCAGCCCGATCCTCAGCCCGAGCCGGAACCCGATCCTCAGCCTGAGCCGGAACCCGA
>SVSQ01000109.1 GCA_015064245.1 Oscillospiraceae bacterium
GCGAGAAAAGAGGGAGTTCCTCAGCTTTCGGACCTTCGTGACTCGGGTTCTATCGAGCAGGACGCGGACAGCGTTATGTTCCTGCACAGAAAAGAGGGTGAGGATATGAAGGTCCAGGTCATCATCGCAAAGAACCGTCACGGCGCTACCGGTACGGTAGAGCTTGGCTGGACGCCTCAGTTCACGTCGTTCTATACCCTGGAAACAAATTACGAGACAGAATAAGCGTGACACTGCCGGTTTTCTGCTATCATCTACGGGTGTCACGCCTCGAAGCTTTCTTTTCGACGATGTCGAAACTTTTTCCTGCGGAAAAAGACCTAAATCTTCGCAGAGATTTGGTGGAGATTTAAGTAACAAACTGCGTACATAACTTGTTTTTTTGCTTTGGTGGTTTGCGGCAGCAACTCGGCAGTATTTGTACCTTAAAACCGCGAGCGGACTTTTTCGAGCGGTTTTCGGCGAGCCGTTAAAAATCTACCACGGTCTTTCTTTCTTCTTTTTGCGAGCATTTTTCTTCTTTCTTTCTCGAAAGAAGGAAGAAAAACGCGAAATCTTTAACATAAAGAATATTTTTTGAAAATATAAAAATTCCCACTAAATACTATGATGGCGAAAAATATATCAAATCCAGAGGAGACGCTATGAAGAAAATTTTTCCCGCGTCCTTTAAGAAAGTCTTAAATAACATCCAAAACAGCGGTCTTCTTGAAAAAGGAGACCGTGTTTTGCTGGCGCTTTCGGGCGGGGCGGACTCTGTTTATTTGTTGCTCGTTCTTTTGGAGATCAAGGATATACTGGGAATTGAGATATGCGCCGCGCATCTGAACCACGGTATCAGAGGCGAGGAAGCGGACAGAGACGAGCTTTTCAGCCGTCAGCTATGCGAGAGATTTCAGGTCAGGTTCGTTTCCGAAAGGGTGAACGTACCCGAAGAGATGAAAAAGACGGGAGAGGGCTGCGAGGAATGCGCCCGCAGATTGAGATATTCCTTTCTCGAGAGATCCGCGAAAGCCCTTGAATGTAACAAGATCGCAACGGCGCACCACGCGGACGACAATATAGAGACGGTGCTTCTGCACATGATAAGAGGCTGCGCGATCAGCGGTCTGACGGGCATAAAGCCGATTCGGGGTAACGTCGTTCGTCCGCTCCTGTGCGTCGGAAAGGCAGAGATACTGGCGGCGTTAGAGGAAAAGGGCGAGACGTTCGTCACCGACAGCACCAACGCTTCCGACGATATGACCAGGAATTTCATTCGCCATAATATTTTGCCAAAGATATACGAGCTGAATCCCAAAGCCGACGGAGCAGTACTGAAAATGTGCCGCGCTTTAAGCGAGGATAGCGAATATCTTGACTCGGAAACGGCGAAACTACCAAGAGATATGAGCAGAGAAGAGCTGAAAAGGCTTCCTTCCGCGCTCTTTTCAAGATATATTATAAGGAGACACGCGGAAAGCTTTTCATCTGCGGGGGGCGATACTCCGATGCTTGACGGTAGATCCCTCGAAAGGATCAAGTCGGCGTTATACGGAAACGGCACGGTCAGGATAGACGTTCAGGGAGGAGTTACGGCGTATATCGACTCAAAAGGGATAGCGTTCGAGGAGAGAAAAAAGGAAGAGGAAAAAAGCTTTTTTCAGGAGCTGGACTTCGGCGAAAATATAATTTCATCAAATGGTTACAAAATATTAATCACAATGGAGAAAAAGGTCGCAGAAGAGTGGATAAATATTTACAAATTATCAATACTGATGTCCCTTAATTCTGATAAAATATTAAAAAGCGGAAAATTAAGGATATCCGTAAGGCAGCGGCAAGAGGGGGATTCCTACGTTTTCGGCGGTCACAGAAGAGACGTCCGCAGACAGATGATAAACTTCAAGATACCGCAAAGGAAACGCGCGTCCCTTCCTGTGTTCTGCAGCGGCGGAGAGATATTCTGGATCCCCGGACTTCCGCTTTCGGACGGCTTCAGGGCAAAAAAGGGCGACGGGGTTATTTACATCGCGGTCGCAGAATGAGCCTGATGAAAATGAATTTTAATTTTACTATATATTTCGGAGAAGAAAGATGATCAGAAAAAACAACAAGCGCTTTATATTCTATATAGCCCTCACAGTGCTTCTTATAGTGTTTTTCGTGCAGGCGCTGGGAAGGACCGGCGCGGACGAATATAAGAGTCTGGGCGAGCTTGTAGCAGATGTTAATGCGGGAAGTATCACGGAGTTTTCCGTCAACGAGAGCGGAAAGGCTACGGTAAAGACCAATCAGGGAATTACCAAAACGTATACGTTTACGAATCTCGGCTACGATTTCTTTATCGACCATTACGGCGATCTGCTTCAGGAGCAGTACGACGCGGGTAATATTACAAAGCTCAACTTCACGCCGCCCTCAATGGCGACCATGTGGCTTTCCTACTTGCCCTATATATTCCTTATAGGACTCACGGTCGTTACGCTGATATTCTTCATGAGATCCTCAAGCGGAAAGGGCAACGCGCTCAATAATTTCGGAAAAGCAAGAGTAAAGAACGGCATGGACGAAAAGAAAAAGGTGCTGTTCAAGGACGTAGCGGGCGCAGACGAGGAAAAGGAAGAGCTGAAGGAGATAGTGGACTTCCTTCGCGAGCCGGGTAAGTACACCAAGCTGGGCGCGAAGATCCCCCACGGCGTTCTGCTGGTGGGACCTCCCGGAACGGGTAAGACTCTGCTTGCAAAGGCAGTTGCGGGCGAAGCGGGCGTTCCCTTCTTCTCCATATCGGGTTCCGATTTCGTTGAGATGTACGTCGGCGTGGGCGCGTCAAGAGTCCGCGACCTGTTTGAAAACGCAAAGAAATATCCTGCGTCTATTATATTTATTGATGAGATCGACGCAGTCGGACGCCACAGAGGCGCAGGTCTCGGCGGCGGTCACGACGAAAGAGAGCAGACCCTCAACCAGCTTCTGGTTGAAATGGACGGATTTGGCTCGGGTAACGCAGTTATCGTCATAGCGGCGACGAACCGTCCCGACGTTCTCGACCCTGCGCTCCTTCGTCCCGGAAGATTTGACCGTCAGATAACCGTCAGCTACCCCGATATAAAGGGACGTCTGGCGATACTCAAGATCCACGCGCAGGGCAAGCCCTTTGAAAACGACGTATCCCTTGAAAAGGTGGCTAAGGCTACCGTTGGATTTACAGGCGCGGATCTGGCAAACCTGCTCAACGAAGCGGCTCTCCTTGCCGCAAGACGCGGAAAGAGCCTTATAGGCGAGAAGGAGCTTGAGGACGCTTCCATCAAGGTTATGGTGGGAACGGAAAGACGCTCGAGAGTCGTTACCGATAAGGCGAAGAAGCTTACGGCGTATCACGAGGGCGGACATGCGATCCTTACCAAGCTGCTCCAGCCCGAAAATCAGGTACACCAGATATCCGTTATCCCTACGGGCAGAGCGGGCGGTTACACTATCCACCGTTCAAACGAGGATCCTTCCTACGATTCAAGAAACGACATGGAAAACGAGATCGTTGTTCTCCTTGGCGGACGTATGGCTGAAAAGCTGGTCATCAAGGATATCTCCACGGGCGCGTCCAACGATATTCAAAGAGCGACCGCTATTGCGCGCAGTATGGTTACTCGCTTTGGTATGAGCGATAAGCTCGGACCGCTTGTATTCGGCTCAGGTCACAGCGACGACGAGATATTCCTCGGCAGAGACCTAAACAACCAGAAGAACTACTCCGAGAGCACCGCGGCTGTTATCGACGAGGAGATCAAGCGTATCGTCTGCGAAGCTTACGACAAGGCTGAAAAGCTCCTTACCGAGAATATGGATAAGCTCCACTTTATCGCTGAGTTCCTGTTCAAGAACGAGATAATGGACGAATATCAGTTCGAGGCTGTTATGAGCGGCGAGGTAGCCACGGTCGAAGAGCTTGAGAAGATGTCTGAGGAGAGAAAGCAGCGCAGTGAAGCTGAAAACGCTGAAAAACGCCGCCGCGAGGAAGAGGAGCGTATGCGCAACAGCATAAACGGTCAGCCGAATTATCAGCCGCCGTACCGTTCTCCCTTTGATAATAATAATCAAAATAATAACAATAGCGGCTTCGGAAATCCTCAGTAAGTTAATAATAAACATCCGACGAGAGTAAAATTTCGTCGGATGCTTTTGTTTTTAGACGTGATATATAAAACGGTAGATAAATTGGTGTTTATAGGTGCGTAGCACCGCAGGTTTTAATTTACAAATTTTGTTTAAGACGGATATTTTGCTTAAGTTTTATAATTTCTTTTTCTACGTTACTTTCTTTCTCTTTTTCTTTCCGAAGAAAAAGGAAAGAAAGTGACCAAAG
>SVSQ01000110.1 GCA_015064245.1 Oscillospiraceae bacterium
GAACGGGATTGACCTCGATGAACAAATTGTTGATAAGTTCAAGCAGCTCGAGCTGGAGAGCAGCGCTCTCTCTTACCATTCCGTCGAAGAAATACTGACAGATATCATGCGTTTCTCTGGGCATTACGTTGGAAAGCACGGAGATAACTCCCTTACCGCCGAGAGAAAGGATGGGCACGATCTGATCGTCGTTTCCGCTATAAACGTCGAAATCATCGCCGCACTCCGCCATAAGCTGAGCGATAGCGCTGATGTTGCCGCTTGCTTCCTTGGTCGCGACTATGTTAGGATGCTTTGCAAGCTCTCTGTATACGGGCATTGTGATGTTGCATCCCGTTCTTGAGGGTACGTTATAAAGGATATTGGGAATATCGGTGGCATCCGCGATGGTTGTGAAATGCTTGATAAGTCCCTTCGGAGTAGCCTTATTGTAGTAAGGAGTTACCTGCAGAAGGGCGTCCGCGCCTGCGCGTCGAGCCTCTCTCGAGAGCCATACCGCGTATCTGGTATCGTTTGAGCCTGCGCCCGCTATAACGGGAACTCTCTTTGCGGTACGGTCAACGGTATACGCGATTACTTCAACGTGCTCCTCGTCCGTAAGGGTGGAAGCCTCGCCCGTCGTTCCGCAGACGACGATAGCGTCCGTTCCGTTTGCTATCTGGAAATCGATTATCTTACCAAGAGCGTCGTAATCCACCTTGTCGTTCTTGAAGGGGGTTACGATAGCGACTGCCGCTCCTGTGAAAACTGTCTTCTTGTTGGTGCTCATAATAAATTCCTTTCTGGGTATATAGATATATTTTTTTCAAAATAAAAAGCCGACACACGAAGCGCCGACGTCAGGTTAAGCAGAATAAAATTCTGCTTATCGATCGATAGCACTCCATCAATATATATCGATGACAGTCCGTGGATTATTCATCCGGGGAGAAAACTCCTTTGGGACCAGCACCCGTTCCTTCCGGGAAAACGGAAACTTCGGCATCCGCGCCTTTCACCCTTTTCTCAAACAGAGCCGGAACTCCATCAAAAACGGATACTCTTCGCAAAACGCGCCTCTATCAAGTTATTATTTTATACTATTCTATCATAAAAATCACACTATGTCAAGGAGTTTACACAAAAATATGTCTCAAATCATAAAAAATGTTCTCACTCAGACTGATCTTAAGACCTCGGACTTTTATTATGACCTTCCCGAGGAGCTTATCGCTCAGGTTCCCGCGGAAAAGCGGGATATGTCCCGTCTTATGGTTCTCGACAAATCCACGGGCAAGCTCGCTCACAAGCATTTCTGCGATATAATCGAATATCTTAATGAAGGAGACGTTTTGGTGCTGAACCGTTCCCGCGTAATTCCCGCCCGTCTTTACGGCAAACGCGAGGACACCGGCGCAGATATAGAGGTACTGCTCCTTAAACGCCTCGGCTCCGACATCTGGGAGACGCTTGTAAAGCCGGGAAAGAAATGCAAGGTCGGGGCGCGTATAGTTTTCGGCGACGGAATTATGACCGGCGAGATAACGGACGTGACCGAGGAAGGAAACCGCATCATCAGATTTTCCTCCGAAGCGATGACCGTTGACGACGCTATCCACGAGATAGGGCAGATGCCCCTTCCCCCATATATAACCTCCCGCGCCTCCGAAAAGGAGCGTTATCAGACTGTCTACTCCAAAGAGGAAGGCTCTGCCGCCGCTCCAACTGCGGGGCTTCACTTCACTCCGGAGCTGCTAAAACGCATAGAGGAAAAGGGAGTTAAGGTGGTAACGGTGTTGCTCCACGTCGGACTCGGAACCTTCCGTCCCGTAAAGGAAGCAGAGATACAGAACCACGTTATGCACGCGGAATGGTTCTCTATCAGCAAGGAGACCGCCGAAGTTATAAACAACCGCAAAGGGCGCCTTATATGCGTCGGAACCACCAGCTGCAGAGTCATCGAAAGCGTAGCGGACGAGGACGGGAATCTCCGCGAATGCGAGGGCGAGACCGCTATTTTCATCTATCCCGGTTACCGTTTCAAAGCCGTTCAGGCTTTGATAACCAACTTCCACCTTCCCGAAAGCACGCTTATAATGCTTGTTAGCGCCTTCGCGGGCAAAGAAAAGGTGATGAAGGCTTACGAAACGGCGGTAAACGAGAGATACAGATTCTTCTCCTTCGGCGACGCGATGTTCATAGAGTAAAAGAAATCAGCCCGTAGGGCGCGGCTTGCTGTCAACTCATCAAATTTATACAATAAGGAGAACAAAAATGTTTGATCGAAGCAAATGGATATGGCCAAGCGAAGCATTTGAAAAAAATCAACGGGCGGATTTTCAGTTTGACATAACGGTAGAAAAGAAACCCGAAAGCATAACGCTTAATATCGGTACTGAAACAAAATACTGGTTGTTTGTAAACGGAGATCTTGCAGTATTCGACGGCGGACTATTCAGAGAAAGCGCCCCCGGATGCGGCTACTACGACAAGGTGGATATTTCAGAGCGCATCCGTCTCGGGCAAAACCGTATCTCCATATCCGTCTGGTATTACGGAAACGGCGGAAGAAACAACTCCTTTTGCCAAAAGCCGGGGCTGATACTTGAATGTGACGACCTTGGTCTATATTCCGATGAAACTGCGGTTTGCGCTATAAATGACGCCTACGAAATGCCATCCGACTTCCAGCCCACATTTCTGTACGGCGGAAATCACACCGTATATAACGCGGAAAAGCGTCCTTTTACGTTATGTCCTGCCATAGACGAATGTAAAAAAACCGCGGTAGTTCTCGGACAGCACGGAGACGCCCCCTGGGGAGAACTGATAGAGCGCCCCGTTCCGCTGCTGCGTTTTTCAAGCAGGATACCGTGCAAAGCGGAAAAGATAGACAACGGATATTCCGTGTCTCTTCCCTACGCTATGCACTTTTCTCCTTATATAAAGATCAAAGCCAATGGCGGAGAAAGGATCGTTATCCATTCGGACAGATACGAGGTGAACGGCGGTCCCGGAGACTTTAATCACTATTACGGTCACAGAGCGGAATATATCTGCCGCGCGGGCGAGCAGGAATTTGAGATGCTCGACTGGATTTTCGGTGAGAAGATACTATTCCACATTCCCGAAAGCGTTCAAATCTCCGAGCTCGGTTACCGCGAGAGCGGTTATGACAGCGAAGTCGTAGCTTCTTTTGAATGTAATGAGACGAACGTGAACGTTCTGTTTAAAAAATGTGTTCGCACCCTAAAGGTGTGTATGAGGGAGAACTATATGGATTGCCCCGACAGAGAGCGGGGACAATGGATAGGCGACGTTTCCGTTCAAGCGCCGCAGATCGTATATCTGCTGGACAAAAACGGGCTGTTACTTCTCAAAAAAGCGATACGCGATTTCATCACTCTCCGCAAGGGCGACCGTCTGGTAGGAAATGTTCCCGGAGATAAATTCTCGGAGCTGCCTTCCCAGAGCCTTAACGCCATCAGCGAGATCGGTATGATATCCGTTTACTACGACGCTACAAAGGACCGATCCGTTTTGGAGCTCGCCTTCGAGCCTGCCGTCAGATATCTGATGCTTTGGGAAACGGACGACGATGGCGTTGTGCTCCAACGCAAAGGAAACTGGGAATGGTACGATCATCTGTATAACTGCGACAAGCCTGTGCTGAACATCTGCTGGTATTATTCCGCCCTTAAATTCGCTAAAAAAACTGCCTCTATCCTTAACGACCGCCGTTTTGACGGGTTTATAAATGAAAGAATGACGGCGATCGAGAAGACGTTTAAAAAGAGATACTGGCGTGAAAACGGCGGTTACTTTGCAAGCGGAGACTTTGCAGATGACCGAGCAAACGCTATGGCGGTGCTTTCGGGGCTTTGCGATAAAGAAAAGTACCCGCGTATGCGTTATATACTGACATCGGTATTCAACTCAACCACCTATATGGAGAATTACGTTCTTTCCGCCCTTTGCGAAATGGGCTATAAAAAAGAGGCTTTTCTCCGAATGATGAGCAGATATCATAATCTTATCTGCAACGAAAACTCTACCCTTTGGGAAGATTTCTTCCACCTCGGAACCAAAAATCACGCTTGGTCCGGCGGTCCAGCGACTGTTCTGCTTCGTTATTTTGCAGGTATTCGCCCTGATCTTACCGTTCAGGATACCGATATTTCTCCTTTAAAAAACCTTGAATGCTCGTTTATTGATAAAGACGGCAAGGCGGTAAAAATCCAAAAACAAACTGATCTTTAGTTTTCATAAAATCACCCCAACG
>SVSQ01000015.1 GCA_015064245.1 Oscillospiraceae bacterium
CATTCTCCAGCCCGTCATCGCGTATGCCTTTGAAAAACCGTTTACAACTATAGTCCTCTCTCTCATTCCCGGAAGAGACGCGATAGAAACGTGCTTTCTGCCGTAGGTCATCTCCGCGTATATCTCATCTGAGAGGACGAAAAGATCGTGCTCTATTGCGATATCGGCGATCGCTGTCAGCTCATCTTCCGTCATTATGGCGCCTGTAGGATTGTTGGGAAACGGAACTACTATAAGCTTTGTTTTCGGTGTTATAGCGGCTCTGAGAGCCTCGGGTGTGAGCTTGAATTTGTCCTTTTCATAAGTATTAACGAACACAGGAGACGCGCTCGCCATCTGAGCTATAGGGCCGTAGCATACGAAGGACGGTATCGGAATTATTACCTCATCCCCGGGATTTATAACGGCTCTTACTGCAAGATCTATGGCTTCGCTTCCGCCGATCGTAACTATTATCTCGTTTTTGGGTGCGTATTCAAGACCGAATTTTCTGTTCAGATATTTGCTGATCTCTTCGCGGAGCTCAAGAAGTCCGCTGTTTGACGTGTAATACGTTTCGCCGTCCTGCAGAGATTTGATAGCCACGTCTCTTATATGCCACGGAGTGACGAAATCGGGCTGACCGACGGTCAGAGATATAACTCCCTTCATTTCATCCAGCAGGTCGAAAAATTTTCGTATTCCCGACGGCTGAAGCCCTATTGCTCTTTCGGACAGTTTTTTACTGTAATCTATCACAGGATATTTCCTCGCTTATCTTCTTCTGTATTGCTGTACATAACTCCGTTATCCTTGTACTTTCTAAGGATAAAGTGAGTTGCTGTGGAGACGATTCCGTCCATTGTGGCAAGTCTGTTGAATACAAAGTTCGATATCTCTCGCATAGTCTTACCTTCGATAACAACCAGCAGATCGTAGCCGCCGCTCATAAGGTGTACGCTCTGAACCTCGGGATGCATACAGATTCTTTCCGCGATCCTGTCAAAGCCGAGATCCTTCTGAGGAGATACCTTAAGCTCGATCATAGCGTTTACGTATTCTCTATCGGTCTTATCCCAGTCGATCGCAGTTCTGTATCCCGCGATAACGCCGTTTGCTTCATATTCGGCGATCTTCGCCTTTACGTCTTCCTCCGTCATATCGCACATTACCGCAAGCTGAGCGGATGTAAGACGGGCGTTATTTTCAAGAAGTTTAAGAATGGAATCCATAGTTTTTTCCTCCGTTTTTATTTAGAAAAATCTGATATTGCTTCAAGTCCGACGCTTTGAGCCAGCTTCATACCGTCATCAAGATTGGCTCCAACGTCTTCGGGACAATGGGCGTCGCTTCCGAGGGTAACGTACCTTCCGCCGACGCTCTTATATATATCGAGCAGATCTTTTGACGGCATTGTGAAATCAAGCCCTTTTCGAAGAGTTGATGTATTGATCTCTATAATCTTTCCGCTCTTTACTATTTCTTTGAGAAGCTTTTCATATTCACAGTACAGCTTCGAAATATCGATCTCCGCTCCCGCAAGATATATGTATCTGAGCGGGTAGCTAATATGCCCTATAACGTCAACGTAATCGATTTTGGTCAGCTTTATATTCTCTTCAACGTATCTTTTCAGCAGCTTGTAAGTCATCTCCTGCGGAATATGATCGAATTTTAAAAAGCAAAAATCCGGAAATGAAGTCAGATTATGGACCGAACCGAGAACAAAATCAAAGCCGTTGCTCTTCACCAGCTCTTCAGAGAACTCCGCGCGGTTATACGGCTGACCAATCTCCATTCCGTGAAGGATCTTGATCTTATCTTTGTATTTATCTTTTAAACTGCTTATAAGCTCTTTTCTTCCCGCGTAGGAAAAATCACAGCTTAGCCCTTGATCCTCGCAGTCAACGTCCGCGTGATCAGTTATCGCTATAGCGTGTAAGCCTTTTTCAATTGCGCTGAGAACAACATCCTCGGGTTCTGCTTCGCTGTCAAAAGAATACTTTGTGTGGGTATGAAAATCCGAAAGTCTCATTTTACTCTCCGTACTATAAAAACTGTATTAAGTATAGCACTAAAAAATTAATAAGTAAAGTATTTTGCTGAAAAATTTTAAAAATATTGCTTTTTTCATCGATTTGTGCTATAATATTAGAGTTGTTTGGTCAACGTAAAGCGCCATAGACGGTCTCTGTCCTTCTTTTCGGCGTAATCTATTCCAATTCGCTTTGAAACCGAAAATGACACCTTGACTCCGTCATCCTCTATCCATATTTCATCGCTTGCGCAAATATCGATGCCTGTAAAAGCGGTCGTTATATTCAAGTATTTAGATGCTCTTCCCGGACCTTCCGCTCCCTTGACTCCGCGGATCAGAACCGCTTCGGGCTCCCCTTCTTTTCCGCTGACGACGTTTATCAAATGGTGGATCCCGTAACAAAGATAAACGTAAAGATGACCTCCTTCAAGATACATCGGAGCGTTTCTTTTAGTCTTTCCCTTGCTTGCATGGCAAGCGGTATCATCTTCCCCGAGATAACATTCCGTTTCCGTTATCATAGCTCGTATCACACCGCTTTCCGTACGTCTGCATAAATATTTTCCAAGCAAAAACGGAGCAAGCTCCTCTGCGCTCCTCGCGTAATCCTCGCGTTTAAATATATATCCCACTCCGTAACACTCCTTAAAAATAAAATGAATAACCGTAGGTAAAAAACAATGAAAAAACTCTCCGTCCTGATGATACTGATAGCCGGACTTTCATGGGGAAGCTCCTGCTTATTCGTAGATACCTTTACTTCTATGGGCTTTTCGTCCATACAGTGCACGTCTATCCGCTTGATATTCTCGCTTCCGTTCTTTCATCTTATACTGCTTTCAAGCGGTGTAAAGAATTATAAAATCTCCTTTAAATCGCTGATCATCTTCATTTGCTCCGGATTCTTTTCCGTTCTTGCAATGTGCGCCTGCTACTATTTCGCTATCGCAAATACTTCTGCGGCTGTTGCAGCGGTGCTTCTTGATACGGCGCCCGTTTTCGTCATGATAATGTCGGCGATATTCTTTAAAGAAAAGATAACTCTGAAAAAAGCAATCGTGCTTATCATCACCGTTATAGGTACAGCTCTTGCCTCGGGTATCGTAGGCGGAATAAAGGGCTCAGTCATAGGAGTTGCGATCGGTCTGCTGTCCGGATTTACCTACGCACTATACAGTATTTTAACGCCATTTGCGCTTAAAGAAAAAAACTCGCCCATGGCTTGCACCGCCTTCAGCTTTACCTTTGCAGCCCTCGCATCTACGCTTATTGCGCCGCCCGCCGACATAATAAACACCGTATCAAAGCAACCAAATCTACCGCTCACTATTTTGTTTTTCTTCTTTTTCAGCTTAATAACCGCCGTTCTTCCCTTCGGGCTTTACACCTACGCTCTTGTACATATAAAGCCGGACGTCGCTTCTCTTCTCGCTACGTCTGAGCCGATCACGGCTACCATTTTCGGAGCAACCGTGCTTGCGCAAAAACTTGATATATTCCAGATAGTTGGAATCCTTCTGGTTATCGGCGCCATATCATCGCTGAATATCAGCTTTAAATCCAAACGTAAGATCAGCGCTTAAATTCAAAAGACTGCCTCATATCACCGGCAGTCTTTTTTGTTATTTAATGCATCAGCATACTGAAAAGCAGAGTTGCCGTACCTATCAAAGTAAGGGCGACAAGCGCTATACAAGTTATTCTTACCGCCATAGAATAGCCGGAGCCTTTTTCTTTTTTCTTAGACATTTTTATTACTATCCTTTCAAAGAATATTACTGTTTATCCATTATCACGCCTGAAGACGGTATGCTCTTTCTCATCTTCTTTAAATTAGGATATTTTTCTTCCGTTGCTCTTTCGGCTTTCGTTACGAAATTCTTCGCTTTAAGCGTCATGAGAGTGACTCCGGATGAAGTTCTGGTAGTCTTTACGGGAATATTCTCCGTTGATACCGCCAATCCTCTGCCGTTATCAGTGAGCAATACGATCTCGTACGGCTCTTTTTCGTAGCCGACGTAGACGCAAGGTGAATCGGTAGAAAGCGCGCCCGTAAGCTTCTTACGGTTAGCCTTCGTCGCATAGCTTGCGAGAGGTATCTTAACACCCTTTCCGTTTCTGAATATAAAGACTACGTTTCCGCTGTCATCGTCCCTCGGAACACAAACTCCGCCGACTACCTTCTCGTTTTCAGTAAACGCAAGCTCCGTCGGAACATAAACGCCTACGTTAGACGCTTTGCAAGGCTCAAACTCTGAAACGTTTGATTTATAGACCTGTCCTGCATCTGTAAAGAACATAAGACGCTCGGTATTATCGCTCTCCTGCTCGTATATGATCTCGTCTCCGTCTCGAAGCGTATGCTCGTCGTTCATTCTGAGCGACGTAAGCTTTACCTTTTTGAAGTAACCCTTTTCGGTAAAGTACACTTTTGAGCGGTACGTCTCTATCTCGGGAGTGATATCAATATCCTGGAGCTCGTGGTTCATTATTATTTCCGTACAGCGAGGCTTTCCGTATTTTTTCTTGATCTCTTTAAGCTGCTGAATAATGATTTCCTTTATCTTGGATTCATCGCTTAGGATCTCAGTAAACCTTCTTGCCTGCTCGTCAAGCTGCTGTATCTCCTCGATCCTGTTGGCAATATACTCGTTATTGAGAGCGCGGAGCTTGATATCAGCAACGTATTCAGCCTGCTTTTCGTCGATTCCGAATCCGCTCATAAGGTTAGGAACTACGTCCTTATCGTTCTTTGTATCTCTGATAATAGAGATCGCTTTATCGATATCAAGCAGTATCTCAGCAAGACCGCGAAGCAAGTGCAGCTTTTCATTGACCTTTTCGAGATCGTATTCCGTCTCGCGTCTTATGCAGCTTATCCTGAATTTGATCCATTCCTCAAGTATCCCCTTAACACCAAGCTGTTTGGGCGCGCCGTTGATAATAACGTTGAATTCGCAAGCAAAATTATCCTCAAGCTTTGTAAGCTTATAGAGCTTTTGCATAAGAACGTCGGGATCGACGTCTCTTTTGATATCCAGCGCAAGCTTCAGACCGCTAAGTCCACTTTCGTCACGGACGTCGGTGATCTCTTTAAGCGTTCCTGCTTTTACAAGATCAACGATATTCTTGATGATTATTTCCAGCGATGTTGAATATGGGATCTCAATTATCTCGATACAGTTATCTTCTTTATCATACTGATACTTTGCTCTGAGACGCACCGAGCCTTTACCGGTCTCGTATATCTCCTTCAGCTTACTTCTGTCATACAACAGATATCCGCCGACAGAAAAGTCCGGAGCTTTGATAACGTCAAGAAGTACTTCAGGATCAAGATACGGTCTTTTAAGGAGCATTATCGTTCCGTCGCATATCTCCGCAAGGTTAAACGAGCATATCTTGCTTGACATACCGACAGCGATACCTGTGTTAGGCGACACGAGAATATTAGGAAATGCCGTTGGTAACAGCGTCGGCTCTTCAAGCGTATTATCATAGTTGGGAACGAAATCAACGGCATTTTTGTCAATACCTCTGAAGATCTCGTTACAAAATGGATCAAGCTTTACCTCTGTGTATCTGCTTGCCGCAAACGCCATATCGGAATAATGCTTTCCAAATGAACCCTTTGAATCTACAAACGGGTGAAGCAGCGCCTCGTGACCTCTTGTAAGACGTACCATGGTCTCGTATATAGCCATATCGCCGTGAGGGTGAAGCTTCATCGTGCTTCCGACTACGTTGGCGCTTTTGGTTTTAGGACCCGTAAGGAGTCCCATTTTATACATCGTATATAATATTTTTCTGTGTGAAGGCTTGAAACCGTCTATCTCGGGAATCGCACGGGAAACGATAACGCTCATTACGTACGGCATATAGTTGGTAATGATCGTATCGGTAATATATTGAGGTCTTGCCTCAGCTTCCTGTACTGGAGCTTCTCTTTACGGCGTTTTCTTTTTCTTTGCCATTAAAATGACCTTGCCTTTCTTTCATATCAATCTTTATAACGTCATTTGAGCTCGGTGATCTTGAATCCCGCAGCCTTTATAAGTCTGTTATATACCGCAAGACCTACGCCGCTCTTTTTCGGCATCCTTGCGTATATATTCTTTATACTTTTATCTTTATCACATTCTCTGAGGCATGAAAAAAGCTTTGACGCCTGCTCCTGTGAATCGTTTTCGTCGCCTAAAATAAGTACGTTTTTATTCTTTTGCAGTTTCTTATCGCCTGAATAGCATATAACTGCAAAATCGGTCTTGTCGGATAAAAACCGCTCCACCATTTCTTCGCTTCCGACTAATATCTCAACGGAAGCCTCAGGAGCGTAGTGACGGTATTTCATTCCCGGTGAAACGGGCTTTCCGTCGAATTTTGAAAGCACTGCGGGATCGATAGTGACGTTTCCGCATACCGCTTTAAGCATCTCTTCCGTTACTCCGCCCGGACGGCATATGACCAGCGAATCCTCGCCCGTGATCTTAACCACTGTCGATTCAACACCGACCTTGCAATCGTCTCCGCAAAGTATCGCTTCTATTCTTCCGTCCATATCCGCTATAACGTGCTCTGCTTTAGTCGGGCTGGGTTTTCCCGATATATTAGCGGACGGAGCGGCTATCGGAACGCTTGCAATTCTGATCAATTCTCTTGCCGGCGCGTAGAGAGGGACTCTTATTCCGACTGAGTCAAGACCTGCGGTAACAGCCTCGGGAAGTACATCCTTTTTGGGGATTATAACAGTGATCGGTCCGGGCATAAACGCCGCCGCAAGCTTATAATAAAGCTCGCTCGTATACGCAAGCGCCTCCGCTTTTTGCGGACTTTCAAGATGTACTATAAGAGGGTTATCCTGCGGTCTTCCCTTGGCTTCAAATATACGCTTTACCGCGTCGCCATTCAGGGCGTTAGCCCCGAGACCGTAAACTGTTTCAGTGGGAAATGCTACCAACTTGTTTTCAGCCAAAAGCTGCGCTGCTCTTCTGAGCTCCGTTTCCGATCTGTCACTTAATATTTCAGTTTTCATCTACGCTCTCTTTCAGCTTTTCAGCCGTATCTGCCGCAATAAGCTCGTCTATCATCTGGCTTATATCGCCGTTGAGGAAGCTCTCAAGAGTGTATAACGTGAGTCCGATCCTATGATCCGTTACTCTTCCCTGAGGATAGTTATACGTTCTGATTCTTTCGCTTCTGTCACCCGTACCGACCTGTGATTTTCTCGCTGACGCGATCTTATCGTCCTGTTCCCTTTGCTTTATATCAAGAAGCTTTGTCTTGAGCATCTTCATCGCTTTATCGCGGTTCTTGAACTGGCTTCTCTCTTCCTGACATTCAACAATGATACCCGACGGCTTGTGTATTATTCTGATCGCTGACTCCGTCTTGTTTACGTGCTGTCCGCCCGCTCCGGAGCTCTTACAGGTCTCTATCTTAAGATCTGCGGGATTGATCTCAACCTCAACGTCATCAGCCTCGGGAAGCACCGCTACCGTGACCGTTGAAGTGTGAATCCGTCCCTGAGACTCTGTCTCCGGTACGCGCTGAACTCTGTGCACTCCGCTTTCGAATTTCAGCTTCGAATATGCGCCGTCTCCGACTACCATAAATGATATCTCTTTGATTCCGCCAAGCTCTGTTTCGTTTACGTTCAGAGGCTCTATTTTAAAGCCCATCTTATCCGCATACATTCCGTACATTCTGTAAAGCACCGATGCGAACAGCGCGGCTTCCTCGCCGCCCGCTCCGCCTCTGATCTCAACGATAACGTTCTTATCGTCGTTTTCATCCTTAGGCAAAAGCAGTACCTTGAGCTCTGCTGAAAGCTTTTCAAGCAGGTCACGCATCTCATAAAATTCTGCTTCCGCGAGCTCTTTGATATCGTCGTCACCTTCCTGCATCAGCTCCTGAGCATCCTTCATTGCCTTATCGGTGGCTTTATAACGTCTGAAAGCTTCTATTATAGGTGTCAGATTTTTATATTCCTTCATCAGACGGGTGTATTCCTCTTGGTTAGAAATTATATCCGGATCCGAGAGGCTCTCCTCTATTCTGACGTAGTTTTCTTCGGCTTTTTGCAGCTTATCTATCATTTCTTTAATCCTATCAAGCTAATTTAAGGTCAAAATAAATTGTTCCGTAAAACACGCTGAAACGGATCACCGCTTTTGGCAATAATCCGTTTCCGCGTAAATTACTGAAATTACTTTTTCTGAACGAGGTGGATAGCAAATCCGAAGAAATCGTCCTCGAAGTAGATAGCTACCAGTCCGCCCTTGTCGTTGTACTTAGCGGACTCTTCGTTGAACTTGAAGCCGTTACGCTTGAAGTAATCAACTGCTCTTCCGATGAAGTTTGTGCTGATAGCGATGTGTCCCTTCTTGCCGAGGTAAGGCTCCTTCATAAACTCGAACGCTGTGTCAGCGAATACGGAACTGTTACCTTCCTTTGCAGTCATACCGAACATCGTCTCCATAAGAGCTGCCGCCTTCTTAGCCTCATCAGCATTCTCGCAGTTTACGCCGATGTGAGCAAGCTTGAATCCGAGCATCGTTGTCATAGCGAGCTTAACGTCCTCTGTGATGAGGTCGAATCTGCCGTCTGCGATGTACTGGTTCTTAACCATGAAGCTACCGCCGCAAGCGATTACGTTCTTGAGTGTAAGGTAGTTCATAAGGTTCTTTTCATCGATACCGCCTGTGGGCATGAACTTAAGGTCTGCGTAAGGACCGCCCATAGAAGAAAGCATTGCAACTCCGCCTGCTGCTTCTGCGGGGAAAAACTTAACTGTGTCAAGACCGAGCTCAATAGCCGCCTCAACGTCGGAAGGACGGGACGTGCCGGGAACGATCGGGATGTTCTTGTCGATACAGTACTTAACTATCTTAGGATTGAAGCCGGGGCTTACGATGAACTTAGAGCCTGCCGCAACTGCCTGATCGACCTGCTCTGTAGTAAGAACTGTTCCTGCGCCGACGAGCATATCGGGGAACTCTTTTGTTATACGGGAGATAGCTTCTGCCGCGCACTTTGTACGGAACGTGATCTCCGCAACGGGAAGTCCGCCGTCACAAAGCGCCTTTGCAAGCGGCACTGCCTTTTCGGGATCCTCGATCTTGATTACGGGAACGAGTCCGTAGCTCTGGATGTCTTTACAGATCTGATTCATGTTTTTATCCTCCAAAAAATTATTTACATTTTATTTATCAGCGCCTCTATCTGAGCTCTGATATCTTCTTTACCATTATTATACACCACTACCGTGGATTTTTCAATATAAAAATTGTTATCTTTTTGATTTTTTATACGATTTTTTGCATCTTTTTCGGAAATTCCGTTTCTTTTTACGATTCTTTCCGTTCTTACGCCATCATCAGCCACTACGCAGACTATCTCATCACACATTTTGTCAAAGCCGCTTTCAAACATAAGCGGTACCTCAACGATCACCGCTTTACGGTTTTCCGCGCGGTATTTCCCGATAAGGCGAACGGTCTCAATATGGACGTATTTATGTGTGATCTCGTTCAGACGGCTGAGCTTTGATCTATCTGAGAAAACTATCTCTCCAAGCTTTTTCCTGTCAACGCTTCCATCCTCTCGGACTATTTCTTTTCCGAACTCGGCTTCAAGCTCTCTGACTGTATCTGTATATTTACTTATCAGACCGTGATATACCTTATCGGTATCAATCCTCGGAAAGCCAAGCTGTTCAAAAATATCTCCGACGTAGCTCTTACCGGAGCCTATAGGACCTGTTATACCGATTACTTTCAACTTTTTCCCTCCGTCAATTATCGCTTTCCAGCGCCATCTGGAGAACCTTCTGAACGTGAGCGCCGTCAGTTAGCGAAGGTGTCGCGCTCTTTCCGTTATGGCAAGCGTCAAGGAAGGAATACATACTGTGCATATGTCCGCGAAGCCACCCTATAGGAGCTTTGAATGACGGGAATATTCCGCCCGGCTGAAGATATCTGCCGCAGCACTCGATCCTTGTATAACCCTTACAGCCACCGTAGTTTCCGTCTTCTGCGGTTGCGTCGTAGAACATGAGCCAGTTTGGCTCCATAAGCGAGAACTTGATCGAACCTTTTTCGCCGTAAACAGCTAAGTTGATATCATCGTTTGAACCGACAGCGACCTTGCTCGCCTCAATTGTACCGACTGCTCCGCCTGCAGTTTTGCATATCATATAGAACGCTTCGTCGGCGTTTGTATGCCATTCCTTGCCGTCAAGTCCGAGCCTTACCGGATACGCGATCTGGCTCTGACCTTTCACGCTGACTATCTCGCCGCAGAGATAATATATCAGATCGACAGCGTGAGAGCCAAGATCAAAGAGTGTTCCTGCTCCGCAGATATCTTTATTCTGCTTCCAGCCTGCCTTTTTATTTGGATCGGCGGCGCTTGAATGAAGATATTCGCATCTGAAGCTGAGTATCCTGCCAAGTCTTCCCTCTTCTATCAGCTCCTTCGCTCTCATTATCGCCGGAAGAAATCTGTTGTTGAAAACTATTTGCGCGGTAACTCCTGCTTTTTCTGCAAGCTCTGCGATCTCCTTCGCTTGCTCATAGGTGATACAAAGGGGCTTTTCGCAATACACGTGCTTTTTTGCCGCGATAGCCTTTTTCAGCGTCTCGTAGTGATATATATTCGGAGTACAGATATCGATGATATCAATGCTTTCGTCGTTAATAAGCTCGTCCTCGTTTACAGTGTATCTGTCTATACCTAGGAATCTCGCGGCGTTTTCAGCACTTTCAAGCTTTGAAGTGCAAACTCCCGCGTATTCCGCGCTAAAATGAAGGTCACGGTAAAAATACTTGAGATTATTTACGCACCATGAATGTGTTTTGCCCATTGATCCGAATCCGATAAGTCCTATTTTCATCACATTTCGCTCCCTTCGCTCGTTTTAAAAAAGAAACGCCGCAAAAAAGCGGCGCTTCCTGCGGTCACTGCCGCAAATATGGCGGAGAGTGAGGGATTCGAACCCTCGAGCCCAGAAGGCTAACGCATTTCGAGTGCGCCCCGTTATGACCACTTCGATAACTCTCCGTATTTATATGTTAACTCAATATGAGATTAACTCTTATTGTTTTAAAGCGGGGCTCCCCGTTATGTCCTGTTGCGGTTACGAAAAAGCTTCGCTCTTCGCTCGCTTTATTCGACCGCTGCCACTCCTTTTTGCTCGCTTCTTCTGCCACAGGCAGCGCTCGCAAACGTCCCCACTTCGATAACTCTCCGTATTTATATGTTAACTCAATATGAGATTAACTCTTATTGTTTTAAAGCGGGGCTCCCCGTTATGTCCTGTTGCGGTTCCCGAAAAAGCTTCGCTCTTCGCTCGCTTTATTCGACCGCTGCCACTCCTTTTTGTTCGCTTCTTCTGCCACAGGCAGCGCTCGCAAACGCCCCCACTTCGATAATTCTATATATGCTATAATGCAAGGTATCGTTACATACCTAAGCATTATAGCACACATTGAATCGAAAATCAAGTATTATTTAATATTTTAAAAATATTTTAACAAATATTCAAGTTATATATTCGAAACTATAACGTCACCCATCTCGGAACAGAGACACTTCTTGCAGCCTTCCTGCATAATATCGCCCGTTCTGTAGCCATCGTCAAGTGCTTTGTTTACCGCAGCCTCAATAGCGTCTGCCTCGTCCATCATATCAAAGGAATAGCGGAGCATCATAGCTGCTGAAAGGATCGTACCGATCGGGTTTGCGATATTCATTCCCGCGATATCGGGAGCAGAGCCGTGAATAGGCTCGTACATGCCGAGTGTTGTTGAAGAAAGCGATGCTGACGGCATCATTCCGATAGATCCCGTGAGCATAGAAGCCTCGTCGGAAAGGATATCGCCGAACATATTCTCCGTAACGAGAACGTCGAACTGTGTAGGATTCTTGATAAGCTGCATGGCTGTATTATCTACAAGTATATCGCTGAGCTCGACCTCGGGATAATCATCGGCTATTCTGTGCATAGTCTTTCTCCAGAGCCTCGAGGTATCAAGAACGTTCGCTTTGTCAACGGAAGCAAGCCTCTTCCCTCTCTTCATAGCTGTCTCAAATGCTACTCTTCCTATTCTCTCGATCTCGTGCTCGGAATATGGCATAATATCAGTAGCAACGAGCTCGCCGTTTACCTCTTCCGTCTTCTTTTCTCCAAAGTAAACTCCGCCTGTAAGCTCTCTGACTATAAGCAGATCTATTCCGTTTCCGACTATGGACTGCTTAAGCGGAGACGCGTCAGCAAGCTGAGGGAAAAGCTTTGTAGGTCGCAGGTTTGCAAAGAGTCCCAGCTCCTTACGAACTGCAAGCAGAGCTTTTTCGGGGCGGATCGCAGGGGGACAGCTATCCCATTTTGGACCGCCGACTGCTCCGAGCAGAACGCTGTCCGCGCTCTTGCACTTTTCCATTCCTTCTTCGGTGATCGGAACTCCGTATTTATCAATGGCGCACCCACCGATATCAACGTAAGTGTATTCAAATTCATGACCGAATTTATCTGCTACCTTATTCAGTACCTTTATTGCTTCGGCAACTATTTCCGGACCTATTCCGTCTCCCGAAAGCACCGTGATATTCTTTTTCATTTCAGTAATTTCCTTTGTAATTATTTTGCGATTGAGCTGAGCAGTCCACCTTTGGAGATTATCTCCTGGATAAATGGCGGGAATGGCTGAGCCTTATAGATTTCATTCTTTGTATGGTTTGTGATAACGCCCGTATCGAAGTCGACCTCGACGTCGTCACCTGCTTCTATCTTCTTGCTTGCCTCGGGACATTCGAGTATTGCGAGACCTATATTGATAGCGTTTCTGTAGAAGATCCTTGCAAAGGTCTCAGCTATTACGACAGAAATTCCCGATTCCTTAATCGCGATTGGCGCGTGCTCTCTTGAAGAGCCGCAACCGAAGTTTGCGCCGCCGACCATTACGTCACCTTTTTTAACCTTGCTCGTAAACTCCTTATCTATATCTTCCATACAGTGTGAAGCCAGCTCTGCATGGTTTGCTGTATTGAGGTAACGAGCGGGAATGATAACGTCCGTATCAACGTTATCTCCGTACTTATGAACTATTCCGTGTGCGATCATTATTATCTTCCGTCCTTTCCAAATTATATGTTACGGGGATCGCAGATATATCCCTTGATTGCGGAAGCCGCCGCTGTTTCGGGGCTGGCAAGATAGATCTTTGAAGTGATATGTCCCATTCTGCCGACGAAGTTTCTGTTCGTCGTTGCAATTGCGACCTCGTCCTCTGCAAGAATACCCATATATCCGCCAAGGCAGGGTCCGCAGGTAGGTGTTGAAACAACGCAGCCTGCGTTGATGAACGTCTCAACGTATCCTCTTTTCACGCACTCCATATATATCTTCTGAGTTGCGGGAATTATAATACATCTTACGCCAGCCGCGATGTGCTTACCTTCCAGTATCTTAGCCGCAGTTTCCATATCGGAAAGACGTCCATTGGTACAAGAACCGATAACGCACTGGTCTATCTTAATATCTGAAAGCTCGGATGCGTTCTTGGTATTTTCAGGAAGGTGAGGACAAGCGACGGTAGGCTCGATCGCGGAAAGGTCTATATCAATGACCTCGTCGTATTCTGCATCCTCGTCTGCTTTATAAACCGTATAAGGATGAGTCATTCTCTCTTTATAATAATCGAGAGTAACGTCATCGACCTCAAATATACCGTTCTTTGCGCCTGCTTCAATAGCCATATTTGCCATACAGAGACGGTCATCCATGGTAAGAGTGTGCATACCCTCTCCCGTAAACTCCATAGACTTATAGAGCGCGCCGTCGACGCCTATCTTGCCGATGATATAAAGGATAACGTCCTTACCGGAACAGCAGTCCTTCAGCTTACCTGTCAGATTGAACTTGATAGCGGAAGGAACCTTGAACCATGCCTCTCCCGTTGCCATACCAGCCGCCATATCGGTAGATCCAACGCCCGTTGAAAATGCGCCGAGAGCGCCGTAAGTGCAGGTATGGGAGTCTGCTCCGATAACAACGTCACCGGGGCCTACAAGTCCTTTTTCGGGAAGGAGCGCGTGCTCTATTCCCATATCTCCTACGTCATAATAGTTCTTTATGGAACATTCGCTTGCAAAGCATCTGCACTGCTTGGTCTGCTGAGCCGCCTTGATGTCCTTATTGGGGACGAAGTGGTCCATTACCAGAGCTACTTTTTCCTTATCGAAAACCTCTTTAAATCCGTATTTTTTGAACTCGTTTATAGCGACGGGAGATGTTATATCATTTCCCAGAACCATATCAAGCTTTGCTTTAATAAGCTGTCCTGCCGTAACCGATTCGAGTCCTGCGTGAGCGGCGAGGATTTTCTGTGTCATTGTCATTGCCATAATAACTTTACCCCTTAAATATAAAAATTATTGAGAAATTCCGCGGTTGATAGCTGAGAACAACGCGTTTATTGAGGACGCGATAATATCGTCATGAACACCTGCGCCCCAGGATTTTTTGCCGTTTGCAAAGGTGACACTGAGATAAGTGACAGCCTGCGACGTTGATCCCGCAGAGAGCGCGTGCTCTTCGTAAGTCAGATCTGTAAAGTCGATGTTAAGCGCTTTTTTAAGAGCGTTACTGATAGCGTCGAGACGACCGTTACCCGTAGCTCTGATCTCCTTTACCTCGCCGTCTATCTCGATTGAAACGTAAGCCGTGATATCCTGCTGACGGACGAAGTGGTAATCTATAAGCTTTACAGTGTTGTTGATATTGATATAATTTGATTTGAATACCTCAAGAACCTCTGCGGGAGAAAGCTCGGCGTGAGCGTGGTCGGAGACGTTTTTGACCGTATAACCGACGTCCTCTCGCATCTTAGCGGGAAGAACGTAACCGAAGTTATGCTCAAGCAGATATCCGATGCCGCCCTTTCCGGACTGAGAGTTGATACGGATAACATCCGTTTCGTATTCTCTTCCGACGTCGGTCGGGTCGATGGGCAGATATGGAACTGTCCAGGTGTCGCAGTTCTTCTCTTCTCTCCACTTCATACCCTTTGCGATAGCGTCCTGGTGAGAGCCGGAGAAAGCTGCGAATACAAGCTTTCCGGAATAAGGAGAACGCTCGTAAACGTGCATTCTTGTCACTCGCTCGTAAAGCTCTGTGATCTCGGGCATATTGGAGAAATCCAGCTGAGGATCGACACCCTGAGCATACATATTCAGCGCGAGAGTGATAATATCGACGTTACCGGTTCTTTCACCGTTTCCGAAGAGTGTTCCCTCTATTCTGTCTGCACCCGCTAAAAGTCCCAGCTCGGAGTCTGCAACCGCGCAGCCTCTGTCGTTATGAGGATGGAGCGATACCTCTACGCAATCTCTGTACTTCAGATTATTGCACATATATTCAACCTGGTTTGCATAGACGTGAGGCATTGAAAGCTCAACTGTAACAGGCAGGTTGATGATAGCCTTTCTGTCCTTGGTAGGCTTCCAGATATCAAGGACGGCGTTGCAGATCTCAAGAGCGAATTCGGGCTCTGTACCCGTAAAGGACTCGGGAGAATACTCATAACGGAATTTCGCGCCTGTTTCGGCTGCGATCTTGTTAAAGAGCTCTGCTCCGTCCGTTGCGATCTTGATGATCTCTTCCTTAGATTTTCTGAATACCTGCTCTCTCTGAGCAACGGAAGTTGAATTATAAAGGTGGACTATTGCGTTCTTGCAGCCTTTAAGAGCGTCAAAGGTCTTACGAATGATATGTTCGCGGCTCTGTGTAAGAACCTGAACGGTAACATCGTCGGGGATCAGATCCTGCTCTATAAGTGTGCGAAGGAAGATAAATTCTGTTTCAGATGCGGCGGGAAAGCCAACCTCGATCTCCTTAAATCCAACCTTAACGAGAAGCTGAAAGAAATCGAGCTTTTCTTGAAGGCTCATAGGAATTATAAGCGACTGATTTCCGTCTCGAAGGTCAACGGAGCACCAGGATGGTGCCTTGTCTATATAAGTTTTCTTAGCCCAGTTCATCTCTCCTGCGGGAGCAGGGAAAAACTGGCGGGTGTATTTTGCTGTGTTCTTCATTTTATGAAATTCCTTTCCGAAATTAGACGTTATTATTTTGGATCAAACGGGAGCAAGGCAATAAAAAAGCCTCCATCTCCATATAACTTAGAGACGAAAGCACACAAATGTTTCCGCGGTACCACTCCGATTGACGTTTAATCCACTCATAGCGCACTTTGATCTATGCGCCGTGCTCTGTAACGGGAGCGCCCGTTCTTCCTACTGAACCTAACGTCTTTCGGTTGACTGCTCAAGGGGGAGTTCGGAATAAGCTCAGCCTCTGTCTTGCACCGACCGACAGTTCTCTGCGCGGCTTTACCGCTTACGCCTTTTGCCCTATCATTGCTTTTATATATCGGTATAATTATACACCTTGTTATCCATTTTGTCAAGGTCTTTTTTACATTTTATTTTTTGTTTACATTTTTCAGTATAATTTTATTTAAACAATATGCCGAGAGCGACCAAATGGTTACTCTCGGCGGTGATCTGATATTGGAAATTTAGATATAAATATACGCTCCCACTACTTTGCTGGTGTGCTCATTATTCTTTATCCAACCGTCTTTTATTGCTTGCATAAAAACAATATCTCTCGACATTGTACTATTGCTACATGCGAAATAGCACATTCTTTCATTATTTTTGAATAAGGGAGGAAGAGATTCTGCAGTAAGATTAAAAGCAAATTCTTTTGCAGCCGATACGATTCGCTTGATTTCTTCAACGTTCTGAGTAATCGAGTTCCTTTCTTCGTCAGTAAAACTCATCCAACTTTTTTCTGCCGTATCGGCATTGAAGACCACGATTGCAGGCTCATATGCAGAATTGTTTTTCTTAATATATCCATACCCCAAAAGTTTATCGAGCCAAATTTGCTCGCAAATCTCCCCTTTACCCTTTGCAACCATTGCCAGAGCATGTGCTTCCTCACTGGAAAGAAAAGAAGGCGTCTTTGCCTCAATGTTTTCATATTTGAACTTATATTGTGAAAAACTTGCGTCTGAGCCATGTTGACCCACCCAGGGGATGTACGGGGTATCCGCATTTTGATATCCAACGATATCCCAGCTTCCGTTATCAGGGCGCTTGGTATATTCGAATTTTCCTTTGTACTTTGCATATGCAAGCGCGTCAAATGCCCTCATCAAAAGAACCCACTTGGCATCTTCGTAAGTTGTATATTCGCCGTAATACTTGATACCGTGAGTCTCACATGCCTTTGAATAATCATCCACAAGCTTTTCAAAAAGCTCTGTAAGTCTTTCGGTTATGCGACTATTGTAATTCCAAATCTTTTCTTGTACATCTTTTCCGATGATGGGAAAGGCTGTTTCATATTTGTTTTCTTTCTTAATTAAAAAAGTTTGCTCTGTTAAATATTTAAGTTCATCTTCCATATAAGGCAGCGCTACGCCGAGTTCAATAGCCAACTCCTCTGCAGTTGAAGGATTTCCGTAAGCCTCAAGGAAAATATTCTTGTACAATGCATGATAAAGAATGCTCCATGGCTGTCCATAATCTCCAAAGTTATCACAGCTATTTGTGAATGTGATTTCTTCCGGTTTATAGCTTCTAATACCAAACTCTCTTGCCATATTCATACCTTCTTTCAATATGATTCTTGCACGGTGAAGCCTTTGCTGAACCGCGCTTATCGAAACCGAAAGCGACGATGCAATATCACGAACACTCTTATTCTCTATGTAATAGGCAACGACGATATTACGGTAATCACTCTTAATGAACGCCAGCTCCCGCCGAAGCAGAGCCATTTGCTCTGTATGTATCATTTCATCAAGTATACCTTTGCTCTCGTCCTCGATTTCATAATCGCCGATATGGTCACCGGTTAACGATTCGTTTCGATTATGCTTTTCCTTTGCCCATAACGAATAACGATTACGCGCGATCTGCCATACCCACGCTGAAAAACTCGTTGGTATCGTTCCTTTGTTTAGAGCGGTAATGATCTGAAGCGCAATATCTTGTGTCAGATCTTCAGCTTCGATATGGCTTCCCGTTTTTTTCAGACAGAAGTAAAATAGCTTCTCTACATAGTTTTCGGAAAACTCACCCACCAGCATATCACGCGTTTTGTTCGTTTCCTGCATTTTCTCGCCTCCTTTCACTCATATAGTGTGGCGTTTTTTTATTCGCTGACAAGATTATTAAAAATATTATAACATAAATTTATGAATTAGTCTATAACAAAAGAGAGCCGACGAGCGACTCTCTTTATTCACATTATTGCAGAATTTTAATATTTTTCTCCCATTACATACACCGCTTTGGCATTGAATCCCTCATCAAGCACTGCAAAGTCAGCTCTCTTTCCTACGGCTATCTCGCCTCGGTCGGAAAGTCCCATTATCTTAGCAGGATTTAGTGTGAGCATCTTAACTGCTTCGCATACGGGAACGTCTGCTTCCGTGACCATAACTCTTACAAGTCTGTCGGACGTAGCAATGCTTCCTGCGAAGGCGCTTCTGTCCATCAGCTTGCAGACGCCGTCCTCGATTATGTATTCTGTTTCCAGCATAAATCCGTGCGTCGTATCGGTTCCTGCAAGGGAAAGGCTGTCTGTGCAGAGAATTATTCCGTCGCTTCCCTTGACCTTATAGATCAGCTTGATAAGCTCGGGCGGAAGATGCTTTCCGTCCGCGATTATCTCAGCCGTTATACCGTCTTCAAGGAATGCGCTTTCAATAACTCCAAGCTTTCTGAAGCCGCCGTGTCTGGTTATTGTTGAAGTGCAGGAAAAAAGATGTGTTACGAGAGCGCAGCCGTTTTCAAGGGCTGTCTTCATATCGTCGTAAACTGCGTTGGTATGACCTGCCGAAGCGACGATACCGTTGTCCGTGATATACTTGCAGAACTTAGCGTTTTCGTCTCTTTCGGGAGCGTAGGTCCAGCGGGCGATATCCTTTCCGTATCTCTCTACCAGCTCTTTATAATGCTCCTCTATCGGCTCAGTTATAAAGTCGGTGCACTGGGCGCCGCACTGCTGAACGGAAAGGTACGGTCCTTCAAGGTGAGCTCCGATAATATCGGCTTTGCACCTCGGATCTCTTTTCGCCTCGCCTATCGCGATCACTGCGTCTCGCATCACTTCAAATGGTGATGCGGAGACAGTCGGGCAGATGGACGTAGTTCCGTGGCTGAGGTGGAAATTACAGCCGTTTACAACGTCCTCTCCCGTGCAGTTTGCAAAGGGATAGCCGTTTCCGCCGTGAGTGTGCAGGTCGATGAAACCGGGACAGACGTAGCTGTTTCCGTAATCTACTATTTCCGCATCCTTCGGGCGCTCCGATGAGAGGGAGACGATAACTCCGTCCTCGAAGGTCACGTATGCAGGCTCTACCTTATCGGCAAAAACCACGTTATTACTATAAATTACTTTTTTCATATCAACTCCGAGCTGTCGCTGTCGAGATAAAGCTTTGCGCTTGCGTGCTTTCTGAGAATCGTAGCGGGGCAGTCAACGGTTATAGCGTCCTCAAGCGTATGCTTAACCGCATTTGCCTTTGTCTTTGCGGGAACTATGCAGAAAAGGTTCTTTCCGTTAAAGAGCGTGGGGCAGGTGAGAGTTACCGCGTACTTCGGAACGTCGTCGATAGTCTTGAAGCAGCCGTCGTTTACCTGTTGCTGTCTGCAGACCTCGTCAAGCGGAACTGCCTTTACCATTTTGGGATCGTCAAAGTCTGCTACCCAAGGATCGTTGAAGGCGATATGACCGTTCTCTCCGATACCCATGACTACGATATCGGTCGGGTACTTCTTAAGAAGCTCGGTATATCTTGCGCACTCTGCGTCGCTGTCCGTCGCGGACGCGTCGATATAATTGACAGATTTGAAATTTACCTTTCCGAAGATGTGTTCTTTAAGGTAATTTGAGAAGCACTGAGGCGCGTTCTTATCAAGTCCGATATATTCGTCCATATGGAAAGCATTTACTCTTCCCCACTCTATATCGTCGTAGTCAACGAGAGATGCAAGAACGTCATTCTGCGAAGGAGCAGCGGCAAAGATCATATTGATCTCGTCCTTTTCAGCGAGCAGCTCTTTCATCTTCGCTCTGATATCCGCAGCGGCAACCGCGCCCATATCGCTGCGGTTATCCATAATCTTAACCGTCAGGTTATCGACCTCAAGCTCTTTTGTCTTTATATCGATGCATGGACGTCCGATCTTCTCTTCGTTTCCGGATTTGAGCGAGCGCTCAATGGCGTTCATTATATATACGGGAGAAACGAAATCCGTATAGGATACCTTCTGCTTTCCGCCGAGAAGAAGCTCGTGGAACTCGGAGAATTCCTTTTCAAAAGCGTAGCTTCCGATATCGTACTTTCCGCCGACTACCTCTTTTGCTCCGCTGACGTACGCAAAATAGTTGTAGTTTCCGTCGGTATAAACGCCTGTAACGTCATAATCCTGATATCTGAGGATCATCGTAATAACGCCGTTCTTTTCCTTTGCAACCACGGATTTCGGCCAGCAGCCGTGAACCTCTGTGATTATCTGAACGAGGTGCTGAGCGTAGAAATAAAATCCGCCGTAAATATTGTTAAGGCTTATGGGAGCGCGGTAATATCCGCCGGAGATTTTACCATATTTCCCCTCCTTAACGCCTGCTTTGAGCTCCTGGATGAGATCGCAGTGAATACAAGAAGAACCGCCTGTGATACGAACGTTATTCTCCGCAAGCAGGTTCATGAACTCGTCCGCTTCCTTTTCGGAAACCGTAATGGGCTTATCTATAAACATCGGGATTCCGCTCTCGATATAAGGCTTTGCGTATTTATAGTGGTTATCTCCGTGTCTTGCGGTAATGATAAGACCGTCGATCTTTCCGACAAAGGCGTCGTAACTATCCGCGCCATTAACACCGAACTGCTCGGTCAGCTTCTTTTCAGCTTCCTTATCGTCGCTGTAAATGCCGACGAACTCAATATCGTCGTATTTTTTATCTTTGATAACGTACTTCAAAAAGGAATTTGCGTGTGAATTCTCACATCCGAGTATTGCAACCTTAAACATTGTGTCATACCTTCCTTAATTAAAACTTAACCGGCATCGGATTCTCTGCGTGTACCTGCTCGATGATGTTTATGAGCTTCGCAATATTCTCCGTCTTGATGACCAGAGGAGCGCCGTTTACGAGTGTATCGTAAATTGTGTCGTAGTAAGCCTTTACAGCGCTGTCAAAGGCGCTTCCCTTGAAGCTTCCCTCTTCTTCGTGTGTGACGAGCTTTTCGGAGCAGTAGATAGGATTGCCTTCCGCGTTTTTAAGGGACTCAACGATAACCGGTCTTGGCTCGTTTTCGCCGTCAACGATATACTTCATCTTATAAGCCGCTGTGGTACATTTGAATGTACCCTTTGTTCCCTGGATCTTCAGGTTATAATCGGAGAAAGCGTCGATCGAGCTGATCTCAACGTCGATGACCGGCTTTCCCTCGGCAGTCATGATGATCTTTGCGTAATCTTCGGCGTCTCCGCTCGTTATAGCTGTGTCGAGCTTGGAATATACTACCTTCATCGAGCTGTCAAAATCAAGGAATCCCATAGCCATACCGATAGGATGAGGACCTGTATTATAAACGCTTCCGCCCATCTTCATCTGCAGAGTCTGCCAGTCCCAACGTCTTGCAAAGCCGTTATAAGTAATATTGACCTGCTTGATATCTCCAAGCTTACCGCTGTCGACGAGCTCCTTTGCAAACTTATAGAAGGGAGCGAGGAAGGTCTGCTGGAATACCGCCAGCATTACGCCCTTTTCTTTTGCCTTATTCATCATCTGACAGCACTCGTAATAATTTCTGCCGAAGGGCTTCTCAACTACCACGTTCATTCCGTTTTCAAGAAGCTCCATGGTTACGGGATAATGCTCGTCGGAATAAGAGGCGTTGATAACGAAATCAATATCCTTTCTTCCGTAAAGCTCGCTATGATGCGCGTGCGAGGTGCATCCGGGATACTCCTTCAGCGCAAGCTCTCGTCTCGCAGGATCGCGTTCAACTACTGCGACAACGTTAAAAAGCGTATTATTTTCAGATCTGAAGAATGCACCGTGGATATTACGTCCGCTTCTTCCCTGTCCGATTATGGCAACGTTAAGTTTTTTCATTTTATTAAATTCCTTTCAAAATAGATTTTATATGCTTATTTTACTGCCGGGAGATATAACGGTTTCTTTTCCGTCGATCTTGACGTACAGCTTCACATCCGAATCATTAACTATGTAGTCATCATTTATTTCCAGAGCTTTGACCGCGTCCTCATAATCAAAGATATCAGAGACTGTCGCGTACCAGTACTCGTTCGGTCTGTCTCCGTAAGTTACTGCAAACTCTTCCAGCTCGTTCCAGTTATTATCTCTTTCAAAGTCGACCGCATGAACTCCGAAGCAGAAGAATTTAAGCTCGCCGTCGTCCTCGCATTCTGCGTACTTCTTAGCCCACTTCAGCAGCGAACGGTGGTTTGCGTTATAGCTCCATAGTGTTCTGTCAGCGGGAAGCGCAAATCCGGTGGAGTCTCCTGTCTCTCCCGTTTTTCTGATGCTCTGATAGCCTGAGCTTCTTAGATGCGCAAATACAATGGCGTTGAGCTGCATTGAATATGGCCAAACGAAAGCCTTTACGCTTCCTTTGCCGAATACCTTTTCCAGCTCATCTCTGCCTTCGTCTGCGAATCTGCAATACGCTTCGGTAGTCGCCATTCTTCGCCAGCCGTTTGCCGCTTTGAAATGGTACAGACCATCCGTATCAGACTTATAGAGCTTGGTTACGTCCGCTGTTGCTTCGCTGAAGGGCTCGTCGGAAAACTCGTACTCCGTATCGTCTCTCATAGCAAAGGGATGGTATTTACAGTGGTTTGCTATCTCATAGCCTTTATAAAACTCCACGTACCCCTCAGGATCAAACGCCTTCATATTGTTTGAGCAAAGATTGAAGGTGCCGAGAATGCCGTGAGGCTTTACTATTTCAAGGAACTTTTTATCCATAGGAACGTTTCCGTCATCTATGGTAAAAGAGATCGCTTTTCTTACAAATCCGGGATAAAAAGTATCTATTTTTTTCATTTCATTAAAATCCTTTCATTATGTTTATAACGTTACGCCGTCTTTAAATATTGATATTTCTCTGAAGCCGCTGCGTTCGTTTTTGGTCTCTTCTCCGCTTGCTACGGACAGAACGTACTCAAAAAGCTCTTCTGTAAGCGTCTCGCCGCTCAGAATGGGACCTGCATCAAAATCGATCCAGTTCTTTTTCTTTTCGGCAAGAGCGGAATTCGTCGATATCTTGACAGTGGGAACAGGCGCGCCGAGAGGGGTTCCCCTGCCCGTGGTGAACAGTACTATGTGTACTCCTGCCGCAACGAGATTCGTTATTGCGACAATATCGTTGCCCGGACCGTTGAGCAGAGACAATCCGTTCTTAGTCAGCACGTCGCCGTAATCGAGAACATCGACCACCTTGGAAAACCCTCCCTTCTGAATACAGCCGAGTGATTTTTCTTCAAGAGTGGTTATTCCTCCCGCTTTATTTCCGGGAGAGGGATTTTCGTATATTACCTGCCCGTGGCGCTTATAATAATCCTTGAAATCATTGATAAGCGATACGGTTTTGTCGAAGACTTCCCTGTTTTCGCATCTCTTCATCAACAGATGCTCCGCGCCGAACATTTCCGGAACCTCCGTAAGCACACAGCTTCCGCCGCAGCTTATCAGCTTATCTGATACCCGTCCGACAAGTGGATTGGCGGTTATACCGCTGTATCCGTCGCTTCCGCCGCATTTAAGTCCTATTTTTAGCTTTGAAACCGGGATCTTTTCTCTTTTGAATCGATTTGCGTATTCCTTCAGCTCGTTTATCAGTCTTACGCCCTCTCCGATCTCGTCCTCAACGTCCTGCGTGTTGAGGAACTTTACTCGCGCAGGATCGTATTCCCCGATAAACTGCTTAAAATACTCAATATTGTTGTTCTCGCAGCCAAGCCCGAGAACCAGAACTCCCGCGGCATTCGGATGTCTTACCAGACCGCTGAGCACCTTACAGCTAAGCTCTCTGTCGTCTCCGAGCTGTGAACATCCAAAGGGATGTGGGAAGCAGAACGCCCCCGTAATATGCGAAAGCTTTTCGGCAACTTTATTGACGCATCCGACGGTGTTGATTATCCATATCTCGTTTCTTATCGCGACGTCTCCGTTGTCTCTTACGTAGCCTTCAAAATAATATTCTCCGCTGTCCTTTGGAATATCGTAAAACTCAGGCAGGTAAGCATATTCGAGATTATCGCTCAGAAGAGTCTTCAGATTATGGGAATGGACGTGCTCTCCTTCTTTTATATCGCGCGTAGCATAGCCTATGGGATTTCCGTATTTGATTATCTTTTCGCCCGACGCTATATCGCGTCTTGCGTATTTGTGACCGTTTGAAAGATCGACGGTCACGTTATCTGATTTATGTATTAACATATTTGTTTACTCCACAAGCATATCGGCTCAGATCCTCGCCCCAGAGCTCTTCATTTGCAAGTATCTCCTCTACAGACGATTTTCTCATAAACTCGGTGACCTTAGGATCGTCGTTGGTCATATCGGTTTTATAAAACTCGATAAGCTTGGCAAACGCCAGTATAAGATTCTCCGGCAGCCTTCCGAATCGCTTTTCGTATTCAAGGATCGACGGAAGAACTCTGACCTTGAACTTGCTTACAGAGTTGAGGGCGATAGAAGAAAGATAATGCTTGATATACGGATTTGCAAATCTTTCAAGTACGTTTTCTGCGTAATCGATCAGCTCATCTTTCGGCAGATCGAGGGTGGGAATGATCTCGTCGAAGACGCATCTTCTTATATGTCCGTACATCTTTTCGCTGTCTATACAGCTCTTTACCGTGTCGTATCCGCTGAGAAGCGCGTAAGGAACCAATGAGGTATGAGCGCCGTTTAAGATACGCACCTTTCTGGTTCTATACATCTCCAGCTTATCTTTTGTTATGATAACGTTGAGACCTGCTTTTGAAAACGGCAGCTCGCTTTCAATATCGTGATCGGTCTCGATTACCCAAAGGTGGAAATACTCCGAGGTGTTAAGCATCTTGTCTTCATATCCAAGGCCTATATTCTCGTCTTTGGGATATCCAGTATTTATTCTGTCGACCAGCGTACAGCAGAAAACGTTCTCCTCTTCTACCCAGCGGGCAAAGTCTGCGCCCAGATTCCAATGCTCGATATATTGCAGTACTGCGGCTTTAAGAGCCTCGCCGTTTCTGTCTATAAGCTCGCAGGGCAGGAAGATGAATCCTCTGAGTCCCAGCTCGTATCTTCTCTTTAAAAGCAACGTCAGCTTTCCCGGAAACGAGGATGGCGGAGCGTCCGTTACCTTATCGTCGGCGCAGAACGCGATACCTGATTCGGTTGTGTTTGATACTATAAATCTGAAATCGGGATTTTCCGCAAGCTTCAAATATTCCTCAAAATCGTCGTAAGGCTTTACGCATCGGGATATCACGTCTATCACCATTTTTTCGACGCCCTGAGTTCCTCTGATAAGATGGGTATAACAGCAGTTCTGTTCTGTCAGAACGTCGCACATTCCCTTTTCTATCGGTTGTACCACGACAGCGCTGCCGTTAAAATCGGAAATCGCATTGATCTTTTGAAGCATCCAATCAACGAATCCTCGCAAAAAGCCGCCTTCGCCGAACTGGATCACCTTTTCTGTTCTTTGTACTTTTTCAAATATCATTGACTATCACATCCTTTATAAAGATAGATTAAGACTTACGGCTTGATTATACATCAAATTTTCTTAAAATTCCTTAAAGTATTTGACCAAAGCAATAATTTCTCTTGATTATTTTGATTTTTTGTGATATAATTTCTAAAAGAAATAATAATACACGGAGATACTATCGATGGAGCTGAACAACCCCCAGGAAAAAAAGATCTTTTTTTACGATGAAGACGTCTCTTCCAAAGTTCTGAGATCTGCGCAACACTATCACAGTGTTTTTGAAATGTATTTCATGGTGAACGGAGAATGCAAATATTTCATAGATAATAAATGCTACGAGGTCACAAAAAACGATCTTGTGATCATTCCTGACGGAATAACACATAACGTAGTATATATTTCTGAAAGCCATACAAGAAAGCTTATAAGCTGCTCTCGAAATTATATACCGAGATCTGTCATCCCACATCTGCAGTCCCTTATATATATTTACAGAAACCCTAATATCAGCGAGCAGATTTCAAAAATATTTGACCGTATAGCTCCCGAATACCTCTCGCCTGATCAATTCTCTGAAGATACCATAAAAAATCTTATAGCTTCGCTTTTTATTCTTCTTGCGAGGAATGCCGAAACGCGTCTTGAAGTAAAGACCGGTATCTCTTACATAGAAAAAGCGGTGCGCTTTATTCAAGAAAACTTTACTTCGGCAATAACTCTTTCCGAAATAGCAAAACTGATTTCAGTAAGTCCCGAGCATCTTTCAAGGGAATTCAAAAAAGAGACCGGATTTGGATTTAACGAATATCTGAATATGCTCCGTCTTCAAAAAGCCGAAGCTTTGCTGAAAACGGAGCATGGGCTTTCGGTTTCCGAGATAGCGTATTTCTGTGGATTCAACGATTCAAATTATTTTTCTGATAAGTTCAAGCGTGAATACGGTTATCCGCCCTCTGCTCTCCGTAAAAAATGATCCTTATTTCTCTGCCTTGTACGCCTCTATCTTTTCAACGTAGTGTCTTGTGCAGTCAGCCATAAACTTGAGGGCTACCGGCTTGAATTCAGCGTCGTACTTTACAAGGAAGTTATCGGCTTCAAGGGTGAAATCTCCCTTATAGTCAATGTCGGCGAGCGCTTTGCATACCGCATTATAATTTATCTTGCCCATTCCCGGAAGCGTATGAAGGTCGCCGCGGTAATCAACGTCGTGAACGTGAAGGGCTCCGAGCTTTTCGCCGCCTATGATACGGATAGCGTCCTGAGGCTCTCTGCAGCAAAGAGCGACGTGTCCGAGGTCGAGGCAGATTGTGAATGCCTCGGGATCGTTCAAGGTATCGTAATACTTCACAAGCTCGTAAGGATCGGCGCAGACGTCGTCAACTATGTACTGATTTATCGGGTGTCTCTGCCACATATTTTCTATAGCTATCTTTGTTCCGCTGTCCTTGGCGTACTTCTTGATACCGTTATAGAACTCCATGTTCATATCCATCAGCTCTTGCTCTCTGCCGTAGTATCTTCCCTGCTGGATCGGGTGGACAACGACCTGCTTGATTTCGAGAAGTCCCGCAAACTCAAGTACTCTGGGCATCTGAGGGATCAGCTTGGTCGTATAGTTCTCATATCCGCCTCCAAAGGGAGCGTGCGCCTGTGTAAACGGAACGCCTGCGTCGTCTGCTATCTTTTTAAGCCTTTTGGCGGTCTCTTTATAGTCCGGCTCAAATAGGTATTCGTTATCTGCAAACATGGTGAGGTCAAGCGCGGTAAAGCCGGATTTTATAAGAAGCTTTACGCCCTCCTCAAGTCCGTACGTTGATACTGCGTTATGTGTCTGAGTTGAAAAAAGCATAGTATTATCTCCTTTATTATAAAATAAATACTTATTTTTATTTTATCAAACATTAACAAAATTTCAATAGGATTTTAAAATAATTTGCAGAATAGTAACAATTTAGGGCATTAAATATTCTTTACTAAAATTTTACCATTAGTATGCTTTACTTTTTCCCGCATATGTGATATAATATTTTTCCAAACGATAAAATAAGGAGCTAATGTATGAACATCATAATCGTCGGCGGCGGTATGGTCGGAGAAAACCTTGTCGCACAGTTGAATGAAGAAGACAACAACATAACGATTATCGATACTATCCCCGAAACGGTGAATAAGATCGCCACTCGGTACGATGTCATGGGGATAGTCGGAAACGGTGCTACCCACCAGATTCAGGAAGAGGCGGGTATCTCGCAGGCAGATCTGTTTATAGCGGTCACAGGCTCGGACGAGCTTAATCTTCTATGCTGTCTCGTGGCAAGAAAATCGACGCGCTGTCCTACGATCGCTCGTCTCCGAGATCCGGAATACAGTAAGGACGTTCCTTTCTTGAAGGACGAGCTTGGTCTTGCTATGGTCATCAATCCCGAATACGTAGCAGCCAAGGAGATCGCGAGAGTTCTTCGCTTCCCTTCCGCGCTGAAGATCGAGACCTTCGCAAACGGACGGGTCGAGCTGATGAAATTCCGTATTCCCGAAGGCAGCGCCCTTATCGATATGGCGGTAAAGGAAGTTATAACCAAGCTTCACTGTGACATTCTGGTATGTACGGTCGAAAGAGGTACCGAGGCTTATATTGCAAACGGTAATTTCGTATTTAAAGAAAAAGATATCCTCTCTATAATCGCGTCTCCCAAAAATGCAAACGAGTTTTTCAGAAAGATCAATTACAAGGCTGATTCGGTCAAGGACGCGATAATCATCGGAGCAGGCGCTGTTTCTCAGTACCTGTGTGACATAATGAAAAAGTCGGGGATCTCTCTTAAGGTCATAGAAAAGCATCCTGATGCGTGCGAGGAGTTTTCCGCTCTCAATCCCGACGTAAACGTTATAAACGGAGACGCATCAGATAATGAAATGATGCTCGAAGAGGGTCTTGCGACCACCGACGCGTATATAGCGCTTTCTCAAAGGGATGAAGAGAACATCCTTAATTCTCTTTCCGCAAAGAATACCGCTAAATGCAAGCTGATCACTATGGTGACCAAGCATGAATCCGCTGAGCTTGTTTCTCACCTCGATCTTGACACTATAATAAATCCAAAGACCGTTACCTCCGACATGATAATAAGGTACGTTCGCGCCACAAAAAATTCACTCGGAAGCAACGTTGAGACTCTTTATAATTTTATCCCCGGAAAAATCCAGGCGTCCGAATTCAAGGTTGTGGAAAACTCTCCGATAACCGACATTCCTCTTTCCAAGCTCTCATTTAAAAACACGATACTGATCGCCTCCATACTTCGCGGAGATAAAGTAATAATCCCCAGAGGTCATGACGTTATACTTCCGGGCGACTCCGTTATCGTTGTTTCCGAGATCATGCCACTTCACGATATCGCTGATATTCTAAAATAGTTTTTTACGGAAGGTATTACCGAATTATGAACTATCGTATGATAAGATACGTGCTTGGATGGATATTGATATTTGAAGCGATATTTTTGCTTCTGCCAGCACTGACCGCTGTTATATACCGAGAAAAAGAACTGCTTCACATTCTGATCACCTGCGGTATATGCGCGATCCTCGGCGGTCTTTTAGTACTGTTCAAGCCCAAAAACACCTTACTTTTCAGCCGAGAGGGCTTCGTTATCGTTTCCCTCAGCTGGATAACGCTCAGTATATTCGGCGCTCTGCCATTGTATTTATCGGGCTCCGTTTCCTCTTACGTTGACGCGCTTTTTGAAACGGTTTCGGGATTTACTACGACCGGAGCTACTATTCTGAGCGACGTCGAGATACTGCCGCGGTCTCTGCTTATGTGGAGGTCATTTACCCACTGGGTAGGCGGTATGGGAGTTCTCGTATTTATAATGGCGTTTCTTCCTCTCAGCGGCAGCTACAATATGCTTATTATGAAGGCGGAAAGCCCGGGGCCCTCAGTCTCTAAGCTCGTTCCGAGAGTTCGAACCACCGCACTTATCCTCTACACTCTTTACTTTGCTTTCACTATCCTTCAATTCGTGCTTCTGCTCTTTGGCGGAATGAACGTTTTTGAAGCGCTTAATACCGCCTTTGCCACCGCCGGAACGGGCGGATTCGGTGTCAAAAACGACAGCATTGGAAGTTACTCGCCTTATATTCAGGTAGTTGTTACTGTATTTATGCTTTTGTTTTCTATAAACTTCAGTTCTTACTACCTTATCTTAAACAAGAAATTCAAAGATGCATTCAATACCGAGGTACGCTGGTTCTTATACATCGCGTTCGGCGCTATCGCGATAATAACTCTTAACATCTCCCATCTTTTCGATTCTGTATGGGAAGCCGTACGGCACGCAGCGTTTACGGTCGCATCCATAATATCTACCACCGGATTCATGACGGTTGATTTCGATCTTTGGCCTAATCTGAGCAGAGCGCTGATAGTTATGCTTATGTTTATCGGAGCCTGCGCGGGAAGCACCGGCGGCGGTATAAAGGTATCAAGATATATGATTCTGATAAAGGATATTATAAAAGAATTCAGGATCATGCTTCATCCCAAGCAGATCAAAAAAACGATCGTCGATAAACGTCCGGTAGCAAACGAGGTGATACGTTCGATATATGTGTATTTCGGTACCTTTATCATCGTATTCGCCTTATCTTTCCTGCTCATTTGTATTGAAAACCACGATATTACCACAGCATTTACAGCAGTCGCTGCCACAATAAACAACGTAGGTCCCGGGCTTAATCTCGTAGGTCCTACGCAGAACTTCATTTTTTTCTCTGATTTTTCTAAAATAGTTCTGATATTTGATATGCTTGCAGGCAGACTTGAGCTCTTCCCTATGCTGCTTCTGTTCAACCCTGCGACCTGGAGAAAGAAATAACAAAAAAAACGTACCTGACAATATGAACCAGGTACGTTTTCTTTATACGTTATTTCTGATACAGCAGGCGATAGACTCGCTGTCAAGCGAATACTTCTTATACAGCTGCGTAAGGCTTGCGTGAGGCGGAAAATCGTTTTCTACCGCGAGGATCTTGACCTTTGGAAGCTTATATCCGCTGCAAACGAATTCGGAGATCAGCTTCTCCGAAGCTCCGCCCGAGCGTATGTTCTCTTCCACAAACAGGATCAGTTCGCTTCCCTCGCACAGACTGTAGATCTTCCGGGTGTCTGTCGGAGCGATCTTTTTAAGAGAAACTACCTTTATCTCATACTCGTTCTCCAAAGCATGCGCGGCTTTAACTGCGTTTTCGGTAATTCTGCCGTAAGTGATCAAAGTAACCCTTTTACCTCTTCCTACAGTCATATATTTTAGATCTTCTTCCGTATTAAAATCGCTTCGGTCGTAGTCGCTCTCAGCTCCGCGCGGATACCTTATCGCCCTGAGTCCGCCCTTTTCAAAGGATTCTTTAAGCGCTTCTTCAAGCTCTGCGTAGGTTTCGGGCGTGTGGATAACCGCTCCGGGAACAGACAGAAGCATCGAGCAGTCGAATACTCCTTGGTGGGTTTTTCCGTCGCCCGATACAAAGCCTGCTCTGTTAATACCTAAAACGACGTCTAATTTCTGTATCGCGATATCGTGGATCAGCTGATCGTAGCTTCTCTGTAAAAAGCTGGAATACGCCGCGAATATCGGCTTTTTACCTGCGGCTGAAAGTCCTGCGGCAAATGTCACCGCGTGCTCCTCCGCTATTCCGACGTCGTAGAACCTGTCGGGAAACTCGTCTCTGAATCGGCAAAGTCCCGTTCCCTCGCACATAGCTGCTGTTATCGCGACGATGTTCCCGTCTTCTCTTGCAAGCTCCGTTACCGCGTTTCCGAAAACGTCCGAAAAGCAGGATACCTTGGAAGACTCGCCCGTCTCAATTCCCTTTTCGATATCAAAGGGAGAAACGGAATGGTAAATATCGGGATGCTCTTCCGCAGGCAAATACCCTTTTCCCTTCTGCGTACAAACGTGGAGGATCACGGGGCGGCAAAGCAATTTTGCTTCCTTCAGAACCGCCTCAAGACGGCTAA
>SVSQ01000016.1 GCA_015064245.1 Oscillospiraceae bacterium
GCGGCAGTCAGGTATGTTCAAACGCCATGTTTCGCTCACTCCTCTCTGCATTACGATCCTGTCGGTCCTGCCCGGATGACGGTATCGAGAGAGGAGGAATACCGGCAAGTGGACAATTTAGAACGCATAAAAAACGGAATCGAAAGGCTATATAAAACAAATCCGAACATTCATCTCAGTATAAAGCTGACTCGTCCTAAGATTATCGTGGAGGAAACGCCGGCTGTAATTACGGGTGTTTACAAAAACATTTTCCAGATCGAGGAAAATGACAGCGGGCGTCCTACCCGTCACACCTTCCAGTATGGCGACGTGTTCATCGGTCACGTCTCGATAGCGGAGCTTGATTACGCTCCTACGGTCGGAGTATTGAATAAGAAATGAAGCTATAGGGGAGAACCGTCAAGCGATCGGCTCTCCCCTACGCTTTTGTTTTCCTTTTTTGAAAAGTAAATAAATTAAATATTTTCCAAAAAGCTCAAAACGCAAACAATACTTTAACATTTCCGTGTTATAATAGGTCACGTTAATTAAAACACAGCCCTTGAAGTAAGAAAGGAATGATCGTAAATATGTTCAAAATTCTGGTGGTAGAGGATGACAAAGATCTTAACCGCTCCGTCTGCTCTTTTTTGAATAACAGCGGATATGAGGCTGTCGGCTGTCTTGACGCGGAAAGCGCGTACGACGAGATGTATAAGACCACCTTCGACTGTATCATATCGGACATCATGATGCCGAACACGGACGGCTTTGAATTTGCAAGGACCGTCCGCTCTCTCAATAATGATATTCCGATCCTGTTTATGACTGCCCGCGACGATTTTGCATCCAAGCAGAGAGGTTTTCGCATCGGTATAGACGACTATATGACCAAGCCTGTCGATCTTGACGAGCTTTTTCTGCGTATCGGCGCTCTCTTGCGGCGCTCCAAGATCGCCTCAAGCCGACGTCTTGAGGTGGGCAGCTTCGTAATGGACGCCGACGAAAGAAGCGCTGCTCTGGACGGAGAGGAGATCTCCCTCACGGCAAGAGAATTCGATCTGCTTTATAAGCTTCTTTCCTATCCGAAAAAGACCTTCACCCGCACGCAGCTCATGGACGAATTCTGGGACGTTGATACACAGTCCGGCACGAGAACCGTTGACGTTTACATGACGAAGCTCCGCGCAAAGCTGTCCGAGTGCGATTCCTTTGAGATCCAGACAGTTCACGGTCTTGGCTACAAGGCGGTGATCAAATGAAGAAAGCCAAAGCAAACGAAAAAGTTTTAAGCACGTTCAGTAATTTTTTCATTTTCTTTCTGCTCGCCGCTTTTGTAACGACTTGCTGTATCATGCTGTTTATATCTGCCTTGCAGGATTCGGTAGGCAGAAAGTTTACTCAAGAGGAGATCACCATTGCGGCTAAGATAACGATGATAAACGTTGTGCTGATCAGCATCGTAATGGCTACTATCGACTATCTTCGCCGTAAGTACACGGTAGAACGTCCCGTAAAAAGGATCACCGACGCAGCCTCGAAAATGGTTGAAGGTGATTTTAACGTCCGTATCGCGCCAACATCAAAATGGGGAACGGACGACAGCTTCAACGAGATAATTGACGTTATCAACAAAATGGCAAAGGAGCTTTCGGGTGTTGAAACTCTCCGCGCCGATTTTATCGCCAACGTTTCCCACGAGATGAAAACGCCTCTCGCGGTAATACAGAACTACGGAACTTTATTGCAAGCCCCCGAACTGCCCGAAGAAAAAAGGATCGAGTACGCCAAGGCGATCACAGACGCCTCGCGCCGTCTTGCGGATATGATGACGAACATATTAAAGCTGAACCGTCTTGAAAATCAGCAGATATATCCGAAATCTGCCGTTTTCGACCTTGGCGAACAGCTGTGCGAAAGCCTTTTGCAATACGAAAGTACATGGGAAAGAAAGAATATCGAGATCGAAACGGACATCGCCGAGGGCGTTACTGTCTTCGCCGATGCCGAGCTTCTCTCTCTCGTTTGGAATAACCTTTTCTCCAACGCCTTCAAATTTACCGAGGACGGCGGCAAGGTAAGCCTCACCCTCTCTGCAGATGAAGCATACGCTACCGTACGGGTATCCGACACGGGATGCGGTATGAGCGCTGAGGTCGGCGCTCACATTTTTGAGAAATTTTATCAGGGCGACTCCTCTCGCGCTACCCAGGGTAACGGTCTCGGGCTTGCGCTCGTCAAACGCGTGGTAGATATCATGCAGGGAGAGATCGGTGTTGAGAGCGCCGTCGGCGCAGGAACCGCCTTTACCGTCAGGATCAGGAGGAATACGGATGAATTGGAAGAAAATCGGTAAAGCTTTACTGCGCCCGCATATCGCAGTAATTTTGCTCCTCATTCCGATCTCCGCCCTGCTTCTCGTCGGTTCAATGGTGTTTATCGGTACGGAGTCTCCTATCGCCGTAATCTCTTACGTTATCTCCGCCTATACGCTGACTGTATGGTGCTTCAGGATACCGTATCTGATAAAGCTATGGAGAGCTTTCAAAGACGAAAACAAATACGCGCTTAAACTGAAAAGCGACACGCGCCTGCGCGTAAATATATCTCTCTACGGCTCACTTGCCTGGAACGCTCTCTACGGCATCTTTCAGCTATGGCTTGGATTTTGCCACCGTACCTTCTGGTTCGGTTCGCTGGGCGCGTACTATATATGCCTTGGGCTGATGCGCTTTTACTTGGTCGGATACACGAGAAAATACGCGCCCGGTGAGAGGATGCAGAACGAGCTCGAAAGGTACCGCGCATGCGGCTGGGTATTTTTGATAATGAACCTGGCGCTTGCTCTGATAATCTTCTTCATGGTCTACTGGGGCAGGACCTTCAGTCACAATATGATCACGGCGATCGCTATGGCTACGTACACCTTCACGGCGCTGACCGCCGCTATTATCAGCGTTATAAAATACAGACGGTATAACAGCCCCGTCTATTCTGCATCGAAGATCATCAGCCTTGCGGCGGCGCTTGTCTCACTGCTGACCCTTGAATCCACTATGCTCACCACCTTCAGCGGCGAAACACTGTCTCAGACAGCGCAAAAATGGATGCTCGGAGCAACGGGCGGCGCGATCTCCTTACTGATCGTTGCCACGGCAATATATATGATAGTGATTGGAACGAAAAAACTGAAACAATTAAAAACCGAGGTTAAAAATGGATAATAACAATCAAGAAAAAAAAGGATTTACCTATACTTACTCCGCAAAGGAGCAAGCGGAGCTAAAACGGATCCGCGACAAATATACCGCTCCGACAGAGTCAGAGGACAATATGGCTCGTCTGAGACGCCTCGATGCCAGCGTAACAAATACCGCGCAGGCGGCGGCTCTCGTTTTCGGCGTACTCGGCGCGCTGATCCTTGGATTCGGAATGAGTCTTATCATGACGGAGCTTGACGTAATGCTTAGGCTCAACTCGGAGCTTTCAATGGTGATTGGTCTCATCGTCGGGATCGCGGGCGGAATACTTGCAAGCCTTGCATATCCTATATATAACGTTATCGTTAAAACCAAGCGAAAGAAGCTGGCACCTGAGATCATCCGCCTTACAGACGAGCTTATGAAATGAGACATTTACAAACAAAAAGAGAGAACAGCGTTCATAATGAATCAAGCTTGTTCTCTCTTTTTTTGCGTTATAAATAATATTTCATCAGCTGTACTGTGAATAATACAGCTCTGCGTACGCGCCCTTTGCCGCAAGCAGCTCGGTATGCGTTCCGCGCTCTACTATGTCGCCGTCCTTTACTACGAGTATAAGGTCGGCGTTTTTGATGGTTGAAAGTCTGTGGGCGATAACGAAGCAGGTCTTATCCTCCATCAGCTTGCGCATCGCCTCGCTGATCTTCGCCTCCGTCTGGGTGTCGACATTCGAGGTCGCCTCGTCCAGAATCAGTATCACGCTTTCGGGAAGCATGGCTCTGGCGATGGTGAGAAGCTGCTTCTGACCTTTGGAAATATTCGTTCCGTTGTCCGTTATCATCGTGCCGTAGCCCTCAGGCAGACGGCGGATAAATCCGTCCATCTTCGCCGCCTTCGCCGCCTCAACTACCTGCTCCTCGGTGACGCCCTCGCTTCCGTAGGCGATGTTTTCGTACACCGAGCCGTTAAAGAGCCACGTGTCCTGCAGTACCATCGTGAACGCCTTACGCAGAACGTCCCTCTTTCTGTCGCGGATATCCACTCCGTCTATCTTGATGCTTCCCTCGTTTACGTCGTAGAAGCGCATGAGAAGATTAACTATGGTAGTTTTACCCGCTCCGGTCGGTCCGACTATTGCTATAAGGCTTCCGGGCTCCACCTTCAGGCTGAGATCATGTATTATCGTCTTGTCCTCCGTATAACCGAAACGGACGTTTTCGAACTCGACAAGTCCACGGGTTATGGGCTCAGCTACAGCGTTCGGCGCATCCTCGGTCTCCGTCGGCTCATCCATAAGACGGAACACCCTCTCGCCCGCCGCGATCGCAGACTGGATCTCGCTGTAAATATTCGTTATCTCGTTTATAGGTCCCGAGAACTTTCTTGAATACAGAACGAAGGACGAAATTGCTCCGAGAGACATTATTTCGGGAGAATAAAGGTACAAAAGCGCACCGAAAAGGGATATGAGCGCAAGAGATACGTTATTTATGAAGTTTACGGAAGGTCCGCCAAGGCAGGCGTGTCTGTCCGAGCGGTAATACGCGCTTGTCGCAGCCTCGTTTTTGACCTCAAAGCGAGAAACGAACTCCTCCTCTCTGTTGTAAGCCTTTATGGTCCTTGCGCCGCCTATGGACTCCTCGGCAAAGCCGTTCATCTCGCCCAGCTTACCCGATCTTTCCCTGAACAGCGGTCTTCCCTTCTTCGCTCTCCACCTTGAAAAGGCGATGGAGATCGGTATGGTTATGACGAACACCAGAACAAGCACCTTCGATATTGTCAGCATCATAATGAACGATCCGGTAACCGTGATAGCCGCAGTACATATCTGGATAAGATCCGCGGAAAGAGATGCGTTTACGGTATCAACGTCATATGACATGGTACTGATTATCTCTCCCGACTGGTGGGTATCAAAGAATTTAACGGGAAGCTTTGAAAGTCTTTCAAAGAGGTCTCGTCTTATGCTGAAGGTTATCTTTTTACTGAGCGTTATCATCAAAAATGACTGCAGAAGCGAGAACGCCGACGAGAGCGCGTAACAAAGCACCATAAGCTTTGCGTAATGGAAGACCGTGTCGAAATCCACGTTTCCGGGCTGAATAGCGTTGATCGCCGGCTCGGTGAGCGCAGGTCCCACAAGAGACAGAAGGTTTCCGATAACCACTAAAATTCCAACGAATATCAGCGGTATCTTTACCTGAGCAAGATATTTGCCAAGTCTGAAAAGCACGGCTTTTCTTCTCGGAGCGCTGAGCTTATCCGCCCCGCCCATTCCGCGGGGCCCCTTCATCATTGCATTTGGTCCGTTCATTGAGCGTTACCTCCTTCCGACATAGCCTTTTCCTCGATCTCCATCTGAGCGTTTGCCGTCTCTCGATAGATCTCACAGCTTGCCATGAGGTCGTCGTGCTTGCCCATTCCGACTACCTGACCCTCTTCCATAACGATTATCAGGTCGGACTGTCTTACCGTACTGATTCTCTGGGCTACGATCACCTTGGTACATTCTGCGTAACGCTTTCTCAGATTCTGTCTGAGAAGAGCGTCGGTCTTATAGTCAAGTCCGCCGCAGGAGTCGTCCATAATGAGTATCTCGGGCTCGGCGGCGAGAGCTCTGGTTATCAGAAGTCTCTGCTTTTGTCCGCCGCTGAGGTTGGCGGCTTTAACGTTCAGGAGATGGTTATATCCGTCTGTTTTTTCGCGGATAAAGCCGTCTGCCATAGCGCATACCGCCGCGTCGTGTATCAGCTCCTCGCTGACATCACGTTCAAATCTTATATTTTCATAAATAGTATCGGACATAAGGAAATCCGTCTGCAGAGCCGAGCCGAATTTTGCGTACAACTCATTGCGGGGAATGGAATTAATATTCCTTCCGTTTATCCGAACCGCGCCCTTGTCCGCTTTATAAAATCTGAGCAGCAGGCTGATGATAGTGGATTTACCCGATCCCGTCGCGCCGATTATTCCCAAAGTCTGCCCCTTCTTTAAGCCAAAGCTGAGATCCTCGAGGTTATTTTTCGCCTTGAGATATGAGAAGGTAACGTTTTCAAATGTGATATGATCTTCGCCTTCCTTTACGTCCTCATCCTCGCACTCTCTTTCCTCGGGAGCGGTAAGCACCTCGTTGATACGGTTTGCGGACGCGAGACCTTTGGTGAGATTGATGAAGATTCTGTTGATCATCATCATCGCGTTGAGAATGATGGTAAAATAACTGAGGAACGCGATGATAACGCCGGGCTCCATCAGACCGTTTGCTACTCTTTGAGCGCCGATGACGATTACAGCAACGAGTCCGAGATTAAGAAACAGATTGAGTACCGGTCCTGAAAAGCCGGTGACGATTCCTGCTTTTCTTTCGGTCCTATAGATATTCGAGTTTATCTCTCCGAAACGGTTCTTTTCGTATTCGGTCTTTGAAAGGGCTTTGATCACTCGGATGCCTTCCATATGCTCTCTGAGCATACTTACCATGCCGTCCGCGTTCTTCTGAACGCCCGTATAAAGACGTATGCCTACGCGCGAGATTATGAATACCGAGATGAATACGACCGGCATAAGCCCTACCAGCACGAGCGTCAGCACCGGATCGAGAAGCGATGTCATTATAACTCCGCCTACCGCAAGGATCGGAGCACGAACGCCTATCCTCTGCGCCATCAGAAGCATATTATGTACGTTATATGTATCGCTCGTAAGTCTCGAGATCAGCGTCGGTACCGTAAAACGGTCAGTCTCCTCGCAGGAGAGAGAGATGGTCTTTTCGTAGACATCGTGTCTGATCTGTCTGGTTATACCGCTCGCCACCTTCGACGCGCTTCTGTTCGCCGCCACGTTGCACACCAGCGCTATCACGGCGCAAACTATCATTATTCCGCCGAAGATGAACATCTCTCCCACCGCTTTTCTCGGCGCGATATCGTCCACCATGTGCGTAAGCAGGGAGGGCAGCAGCAGTTCCGCGAAGGTTCCCGTAAATTTTATTATCATTATTCCGAACATGAGAAGTAGCTTGGGCTTCACATATCCGCCAAAGGTTTTTGGTCTGGTATTCATTTTTTATTTGATTCCTTTTGCTGTAAAACTTTTTAAGCCTTCCTCTGATGCCTGCTCAAAAGTCTTTTGTATATTTATCTTCCCTTTAAATCATTTCACCGAGAGAGTTTTATTCTTTTCGATAACGTATTCGTTACCTGCAAATATCAGCCTTCCGCCGTCTCTCGTTGAAAATACAGTTACTCCGTGCTCTCCGTATTTAACGGTTACCCTTCCGCCCTCAAGAGGCACGGTAGCGGTGAACTCTCTGTATATTCCGGGATTCGGTCTCACCTCGTAGGTCTTTCCGCCCGCCGAGGTAGCCTGCACTCCCGCTACGTACTTTCCGAGTATCAGAATAGGCCCGCTTCCCCAAGCGTGACAGAGGGATCTGTCATAGGGCTTGCCGTACATCGTGTAGTGCTCCGTTCCGATCTGGGTGGGATCGAACTGCTCCCATATAGACGTAGCGCCCAAAGCCTTCATTCCGCCCCAATAGCTCGTTATCATATCCTGCGCGTACTCTACGTTTCCGTGCTTACACATAGCCATAAGCTCAAAGAACTCAAAATACGGCGTTGTTATCGGCGGCACATCTGGATTTTTCAGTATCTTGTTCATGATAAGCTCAGACTGAGACTTATCAGTCAGATCGTAAAGCAGAGCAAGGACGTTCTGATGACGGTTTATCATATTCTTTCCCGACTGATATCCGTCGATAAATCCGCCAAGCTCTTCTTTATAGTAATACCTGAAAATCTTTTCCTTCAGCTCGTCGGTATCGATAGCGCAGGAACATTTCTTTTCCGCTATCTCTGCCAGCTTCTTCATACATTTAGTCGCGTGCCACAGAAGTATCTGCTCCGCGCACATCGGTCCCTGCTTGTCAAGGTCCGCCCAGTCAACGAACACCCAGTCCCCGCCGACCTTGCAAACGAAGCCGTTCTCATCAAGGCGGGAAACGCAGAACTCGTAAAGTCCGTACAGTCTGTCATAGATGAGCTTTATGAATTTACTGTCAAGGGTATCATACCAATAGTCGTACGCCGCTATCATCAGATAGAATGAATAATCGTTTATGGTGTTGATATGCTGAACGTACGGAGGCTTACCGAGAAGGGCGTTTATCGTGCGCTTCGTTATGCTCCTATCCGCGTACAGATAGCGGTTCACCATAAAGGACTGATACGCGTCTCCCGACCACACCCAGCGGTCTCGCTTTATTCCGTCCAGATAGAATTCTCTTGAATTAAGATGGAAGGTATACGCGCACAGATCGTATATCTTCTCCACCTCAGGATCATTGCAGGCAAAGGCACCAACGTTGACCAGCGGCAGATATTCGTATTCCATATAAATATCGCCGGGCTTTTTGGACGTCTTTACAAATATGTATCTGAAGGCTCTCTGCCTCAGCTTGATCTCCTCGCAGGGCTTCACTGCCTCTCGGAGAATGGCGTTCTGGGTATCCATCGCTTCCTCGCGGCTCTCACCGTAGCTGACGCACGCCGCCGTTTTGAGATCCTTTATGACTACGTGTCCGAAGGATTCCCGTCCGAAATCGTATAGATAACCGATCCCCATCTCTTCCACGGAAACGTATTCGAATTTTCTGTACGAAAACGGGAACACCTCCACGTTATCGTCCTTTGAGGTGTATTCGGGATCGCATCCGACAGCGCCCCTTTCCTCCCCTACTCTCGCGCTCCAGCTCGAATCGGAAACTACCGTCTCGCCTTCCACGAAAGCCGCGGGAAGTCCTCTTGCGTTTGAAACGCGGATCTCTATTTCATTCGCTCCCGCCGCGCATTTTATCGGTACGCCTGCGGGGTATTTCTGACCGTTGACACTGGCATATCCGACGCCGTTTACATACACCGTGATCATCGTTTCCTTGACCAGCTCACAGCGCTTGTTAAAGTACACCGACGGGTAAACGTGGCTTTGATTCCAAAAGCAAGGATATTCCAGCCCCAGTTCTTCTCTTCTTTCGTGAAGCAGAAGACTGTGGAATATCTCATAATCTCCGTAATACCACATCCATTTTGCTTTTTTATCCATACGTTAAAACCTTTCTTATTTTTACTGCATTTCTTTCATCAGCTTTCGGCAATGCTCCACTACGTTATAGGTAACGGTGCAGTCGTCGGAAGCGTTGTGGGAATCAAGCTTTATTCCAAGATAATTCTTCAGCGTCTCCAGCTTGTAATTCTGCGCGCCCTTTATGTATTTCTTAGCCAGCCTTACGCTGTCTATGACGCTGTTTCGTATCTCAAGCCCGAGAAAAGCGCAGACTGCGCATACAAATCGCATATCGAACGAGGAATTATGGGCAACCAGTATATTCTGCCCTATGTAATCGAGAAACTTAACTATCGCGTCCTCTATTCCCGGCGCGTTCTTGACCATCTCCTCCGTTATACCCGTAAGCGCCGTTATGTTATACGGTATCCGATTTAAGGGCTTAACGTAGGTCTGAAATCGGGAAACTATTATCCCATTCTCCACCGTCACCGCGCCTATTTCGATTATCTCGGCGTACGCAGGAGAAAATCCCGTGGTCTCTAAGTCGAAGACCACGTATTTATTTGGTATTTCCGTAATAATATCTGTCATTTTTATAATCCTTAAGTAGTTAATAATATTATTATAATATAAATAATAAATGTTGTCAAGGTATATTTAATGCAATAATTTTATTTTATTGTTAAATTGGTGTTTATAGATATGTTCGCACGAATTAAAGAGAGCCTTCTCAAGCGGGAGAAGGCTTCTTGTGACGGAACATCTTACCTATAAATAAAAAATTTGAATTTTCAAACCAAACAATGTAACAGGGCGTTTTAAAACAAAAACACCTCGCGCTCAAAAGTCAAGAAAAGTTTAAAAAAATTGATTTAAAGAGAAAAAACGAGATAATAATAGATTTGGTTTCCAAATCAGCCCAAAAAGAGCTGTATTTGACTTTTATTGACTTTGACTTTCTTTGACCTTAGTGGTATAATGAGATCACGAAAGTCAAAGAAAGTCAAAAAACTTTCAAACGAAAGGAACGGTCATAAATATGATAAGCGACGTTATTGAACAAATGCTGCTTGAAATGCTGCGAGAGGAGGGCGGAAGCCTTGAACTCAAACGAAACGATCTCGCTCAGCGTCTGGGATGCGTTCCCAGCCAGATAAATTACGTGATCACCTCCCGCTTCACCCCGGAAAAGGGGTACGTCATCGAGAGCCGCAGAGGCGGCGGCGGCTACGTCAGAATAACGAAAAAGGTATTCCACAAAGACGAATATCTGATGCACCTCTTCTGCTCTGTCGGCGAGGAGATCGACGGAAAGACTGCTGGGCTATACATTCTCGATATGGTAGAGCGCCGTCTGCTTACCGCAAGAGAAGGAAAGCTCGTAAATACCATACTCGGTCTTATCGACGACGATCGCCTGCGCGCCGAGGCGCTTAAAAAAACTGTGCTCGCCGCAATATGACCATATTTGAGATATAGATTACAGAGAAAGGAAGTAATTTCACCTATGTTATGTCAAAAATGTCAGAAAAACAACGCCACGGTCCATTTTAAGCAGGTCATAAACGGCGTTACGCAGGAAATGCGTCTCTGCTCCGAATGCGCCGAAAAGGAAAAGATCGGCTCTCTCTTCCCGCAGGATAACCTGTTTTCGGGATTCTTCAGCGACAGCATTTTCGGAAGCGAATATATAAAGGAACAAAAGAAATGCCCGCTTTGCGGTTCTACAAGAAGAGATCTTGCCGAAAACGGACGCGCGGGCTGCGCAAAATGCTACGAGGTGTTTTCACAGGAGCTGGCAAAGATCGTTTACGGGATACACGGAAACGCCGTTCATACAGGCTCAGCCCCCGGTAAGCACGCGCAGGAGCAGGCAAAAAGAAAAGAGATCGAGGCTCTGAAGCAGGAGCAGCGACGCGCGATCAGCGACGAGGATTACGAAAAAGCCGCCGCTATCCGCGACAAGATCAAGCTGCTCGAAAAGGAAGAAAAGGGGGACGACTGATCATGGCTTGGTACACCGAAAAAGGAAATATGCAGGACGTCGTTCTATCCACCCGCGTCCGTTTCGCGAGAAATCTGACGCAGTATCCCTTCGCCTCACGTCTGAGCGACGCCTCCGCCTCCGAAATAATCGATCAGGTGGTATCCGTCCTTCCCGAGTACAGCGTAAAGCGTTTCGGAAAGAACGGCGATCCGCAGCTCCGCTCTCTTATGGAGATGCACTGCGTCAGCCCCGAATTCGTCTCTTCGTCGCACCCACGCGCCCTGATAACGGGCGAAAACGAGCGTATTCAGATAATGGTATGCGAGGAAGACCATCTGCGAATCCAGAGCATTGTTCCGGGATTTGATCCCGAAGGAGCCTTCGCTTACGCAAGCAAGGCGGACGACCTCCTTTGCAATAAGCTGGACATCGCCTTCAGCGAAAAATACGGCTATCTCACCCACTGTCCCACAAATCTCGGCGCGGCTATGCGAGCCTCCGCTATGCTGTGTCTCCCAGCCCTTACCATGCGCCGTTCTATAGACGGATACGCCCAGGCGCTCAGTAAAATGGGTATCACCATTCGCGGCGTCTACGGCGAAGGCACCCGCGCGGCAGGCTGTCTCTATCAGATCTCCAACCGCGCATCTCTCGGTATCGCGGAAACGGAGATAATCAAGCTGCTAAGCGACGTGATCAAGAACATAGTTGAAGCAGAAAGAAAGGCGAGAAAAGCCATTTTCGACGTAAATAAGCTCTCTTTGACTGACAAGATCGCCCGCGCTGTGGGTATACTCAAAAATGCTCACGTTCTTTCATCTGACGAATTCAGCGAGTATTTTGCAAACCTCAAGCTCGGAGTATCCCTCGGAGTGGTGGAAGGCATCACGGACGAAAAGCTCAGCGAGATATTCATCGCAATCCAGCCCGCTACTCTTTCCCTTTGCCGCGAAGGGCTTTCCGATGAAGCAGCAAGAGACGTCGCAAGAGCCGCTCTGCTGCGCGACACTCTGAAAAACGCGACGGTGTGTCATTAAAACCATACTAAGAAAGGAACGGTAAAATAAATGAACGTAACCTTTACAAAAAACGCGGCGCTTTCTATCCGCGAATCGGTCAGCGAAGCCGGAAATCTCGGTCATACCTGCGTCGGAAGCGAGCATCTTCTTTTGGGTATACTGAAGCAGGAAAGCTGCAGCGCGTCAAAGATCCTCAAGGAATTCAATATCACCCACGATAGCTTTTACGCCGACGTTAAAAGCCGTCTCGGAAGCGGGGCTCCCACCTCGCTTACGCAGGACGCGCGCACCCCGAGATTTGACTATATAATCAGCACCGCGGGACATGAATGCGTAAAGCGCGGAAACAATCTGGTAGGCACGTCTCATCTCCTTTTTGCTATTCTGCTCTCAAGCGAATGCGAGGCGATCCGTTCTCTCGTAAGCCTCGGCGCTGACATTACCGCAATCGGCAAAAAGATCATCGAAAAGTTCAGAAGTGAGGCTTCCATTGCGCCCCAAAACGCGCAAAACGCATCAAACAGCGGTGTTTCGCACCTTGAAAACCTCGGTAAATTCAGCCGCGATCTCACAGCTCTGGCAAAGGAAGGTAAGATCGATCCCGTCATCGGAAGAGATACGGAAACGGAGCGTCTTATCCAGATACTCTCAAGACGTACCAAAAACAATCCCTGTCTTATAGGCGAGCCGGGCGTTGGAAAGACCGCGGTAGTTGAAGGTCTTGCCTCCAAAATCGCTGAAGGAAACGTTCCCGAAACTCTGAAGGATAAGATCCTCTGCTCTCTCGACGTATCGGCTATGCTGGCGGGAACCAAGTACCGCGGAGAGTTTGAAGAGCGCATGAAGGGTATTATGGACGAGGTGATGAAGAATAAAAACATCATTCTCTTCATCGACGAGATACACACGATAGTCGGCGCGGGCGCTACCGGCGAGAGCAGTATGGACGCCGCGAACATCATCAAGCCCGCTCTTTCAAGAGGCGAGATGCAGGTGATTGGCGCCACGACTATCTCCGAATACAGAAAATATATCGAAAAGGACGCCGCTCTCGAAAGACGTTTCCAGTCCGTCAACGTCGGCGAGCCCTCCCCGGAGGATGCGGTAAAGATCCTTTTCGGTCTCAGACCTAAATACGAGGAGCATCACGGGCTTAAAATAAGCGACGGCGCCGTCGAAGCCGCGGTAAGTCTTTCACGCCGTTACATCGGCGACAGATACCTTCCCGACAAAGCCATCGACCTTATCGATGAGGCGGCTTCGAGGAAGCGCATCAGCGTAAAGACGGTTCCGGGTGCGATCAAAGAGCTTGAAGCTCAGCTTTCCGCTCTTGAAAAGGAGAAATCGGACGCGGTCAGCTCCGACAACTTTGAAAAAGCGGCGTCTCTCCGCGATAAGATCTCCGAGGTCTCCAAGGAGCTTGAAGCCCAAAGTGAGGAATGGAAGAAGACCAAAGCTCCCGACAGCGACGAGGTGACAGCCTCTGACATAGCGGATATCGTAACTCAGTGGACGGGTATTCCCGTCAAAAAGTTGGCTGACGAGGAAGGCACTCGTCTGCTCCGTCTCAGCGAGCTTCTCCACGAGCGAGTTATCGGTCAGGACGAGGCGGTGGAAGCGGTGGCTAAAGCGATCCGCCGCTCCCGTATCGGTCTTAAAGACCCGAACCGTCCTGCAGGATCGTTCATCTTCCTCGGTCCGACGGGTGTGGGTAAGACGGAGCTTTCCAAGGCTCTTGCCGAGATACTCTTCGGCGACGAGAATGCCATGATCCGCGTCGATATGTCGGAATATATGGAAAAAGCCAGCGTATCCAAGATGATCGGCTCTCCTCCCGGTTACATCGGTTACGACGAAGGCGGTCAGCTGACCGAAAAGATACGCAGAAAGCCCTACTCCATCGTTCTCTTCGACGAGATCGAGAAAGCTCACCCGGACGTTTTCAATCTTATGCTTCAGATACTTGACGACGGAATCCTTACGGACTCCCAGGGCAGACGCGTCGATTTCAAGAACGCCGTCATCATTATGACCTCTAATTTAGGCGCGAGAGAGCTGACAGAACGCACCCGCAGTCTCGGATTTGCTTCCGAAGCGGCTTCCGCTTCAGCTGACAGAGCGCAGATGAAGGAGCGCGTTATGGCTCATCTCAAAGAGGCGTTCCGCCCCGAATTTATCAACCGAATCGACGAGGTTATCGTTTTCGATAAGCTGACGGACGGTGACATCCGCAAAATCGCCGACAAGATGATCGGCACCGTTTCAAAGCGCATAGCCGAGCTTGGCGTAAACGTCAAGTTCGAGGAAAGCGCCCTTGACTATCTCGCCCGCGAGGGTACTGATCCCGTTTACGGAGCAAGACCGCTCCGCCGAACAATCACTCATCTGGTGGAAGACTCCTTTGCTACGGGTATGCTGGAAGGTAAGTTCGCCAAAGGCGACAGCGTTTCCGTTACGGCGGATGAAAAAGGGCTGGTTTGGGAGAAGATTTGAGTTAATATGCAGCAGAAAAGCGTTCCGAAAGGGAACGCTTTTTTGCTTTGATATTATTATTTTTCATCTGCAAATTCCTTGAACTTTTTTATAAGTGTTTGAAATCTCGGATAGTCATGCAAGGGAGCAAATTCAGGTAATTCAATTTTCCATAAATAGTCATCCATTCGAAGTTCGCCGTGGAATAACTCCATACTAATATTACAAAGCAACGGCGAAGATAGCGGTGTATGATCATTGCAACAGGCACATTGAACAGCGGCATATTCAAAAATCCGTTCAATGAGATCAATGGCTTCATCATACCTTTTTAGCAACACCAAACAATATGCTGCTTCGAACCCCGATATTGAATGAAAATTATAAAGCGGAGCGTGATATTTCTCTTCTCCGTGAACGGCATATGGAAGTTTTAAATTGAGCAAATGAACTTGGAGCGCCTCCTCCGGCTGTCCGTTTTCCCGGTAAGCTGTACCTAATTCTGCGATTTCATCAGCTAAGGACGTCAGCAATCTTGCGATACTTTCTTGACGGTGACGTATCTCTTCGGAAAAAGCTTTTTGCTGACGGCAAATACGAGCCATATAGCTATGTTCATTGACAATAGGTATATTGAATTCATGCGCCAAAGCTTCAGCCTCTGCGTAATATCCTGCATGAGAAAGCAGATCGATCTTCTTAGCCTTCATCTCTATGATCTGCCCCTGATCGCTGCAATTACGAATAAATCTATCTGCAGACTCTAACGCTATCTCAAACACCTTTTTTGTTTGTTCACTATCTTTCGGCTTCATAACAGTCGCTATATTTACAATCCTTTTTAGTAGCTTAGGGTGATTTGGATATTTTCGAAGCGCTTTTGATAATTCTTGAAACTCGCTGTAATAATCTTGATCCTTTTCATCTAAAGCTCGCAAGAATTCCTGCACTTGTTCTTCCGTATCTTTATTTTCTCTTGAAAATAAAGTATCCATACTGATGTCAAACAAATTAGCAATAGGTACAAATTGTGAAACATCAGGAATCCCAACGTCATTTTCCCATTTTGAAACGGCTTGCGCTGTAACACCAAGCATATCTGCCATTTCTTCCTGTGTGATACCACGTTCTTTCCTTAAACGCCGTATAACCTGACCGATAGTTTCTTTCATAATACCCACCTCCGATAATTTTTCATGTGTATTATAGCATATTATTCGCTGAATATGAAGCGATGTATCGTCAATCGCATATCAACGGAACGTTGAGTTTAATATAAAAAAACTCGCCCTCGCCTTAATGTAAGCGAGAGCGAGTTTTGCTACACTAACAATAAAATCTTACACCCTTATTTTCGCCACGGCTCTTGTCATCACGCCGTCGCTCAGGTTTTCCATAGACGGAATATGCGCGTCATGGGGATAGGTCACACAGAAGTCGCCCGCGCTGAGATAGACCTTGCTTATCTCACCCTCGGAAAACTCGATGTCCTTTTCCTCGCTATACGGAATAGTCACGGTCAGACGGTCGGTATTTGAGTAACCGAAGCTCTCTTTTCCGTGTACGATATAGTGGACGTCGATGAATTTTCTGTGCTCCTCGAATTTCATAGAGGAAACGGGCGGTCTTTCTTCGATCTTCTGAACGTTCACCCATACGTTTCCTTCATCGATAACTATCTTTCCGGGTTCGCTGTTTTCATCGAGAGTCTTCAGGACCTCGAATATCTTTGCAAAGCTTTCGTTTACCTTTTCGTAAAGCCCGCAGTTATTTATGCTGTCAACTATCATAGTTTTTTCACCTCGGGGTTAGATCAATCAAGCTCAAAGACCTTAGTAAGAAGCGGCTGAGCGCCCGTCACGGGGTCCTTATCCATTATGAGAATATCCTTCATATAGACGTCCCAGCGCTTTACGATCTCGCTCTCATTCTGTACCTTTGCGGCGTAGTCGATCCCCTTTTCGCACTCATAATAACCGAAAAGCGTGTCGCCCACGTTCCAGATCGTGTAATTCTTTATTCCTGCGCTCTTCAGAACCTCAACCATTTCGGGCCAGATCTCATCGTGGCGCTTTACGTATTCTGCCTTCATTCCAGGAGCGATCCTGCCCGTCCATGCGTATTTTTCCATTTTTATATATATCCTTTCTGATGTATTCATATTTTGATTTGTAGGTGTGTTTGCAAACTTTTTTTATACAAATCCCATTAATGTTTGTAGGGACCGGCGTCCTCGACGGTCCGCATAAACAAAGCGTAAATCTTACGGACCGTCGAGGACGCCGGTCCCTACATTTATAAGATGAAACTCACGCATAAACTCCAATTTACAAACCACTTATATCAGCTTTTCTGCTGAATTTTCGGAGCAGGGGTAAGATGATTCGTCGATAACCGTCTCGCTGCCGTCCGTGAAAACTACCTTGATCTTCGTGTCGGAAACGTCCTTCGATGCTTCCACCTTTGCTACGGTCTTGCCTTCGTTTTTGTACGGGCAGAGGGCTGTTGCAAGGCGCGCAGACTTACCGGTAAGGGTAAATCTTACGCAAGGCGCTTTGAAGTGCTCGAACTCCTCGCTGTTTGCGCCGCCGCGCTTTCTCCAACCCATATAAAGCGGCTCGTACTGACCGATAATGATACCGTGAACGTCGGATCCGACTATGTTCATAGTAACTCCGTCGCCGTGATCGGCGGTGAATTTATTTCCGTTATCCGTATAAGCCTGAGTTCCCATCTGATATGAGGGCTGGAAGGTGTGAACCGATCCGTCGCCGCTCTCAAAGCGATCGATGACGAGAGCGAAGGGCGCGCTTCCATCTAACCCCTGCTTGAAGAAAATCACTTTTCTCTTGTGAGTTACGTCAACAAACTCCGGTCCGTAACCCTCGTTATAAACGCCCTCAACTGCGTCAACGCCCTTGGAAAAGCTCCATTTCATATCGCTCTTTTCAGCGATCATCTCGTCCTGCCATCTGTATTTTGCGCGTCTGTTCTGACTGAGATCGTCCACCATAGCGCAGTTATGTGAGCGGGTATCGAGGACGAATCTTCTCATTTTGGAATTATCGTATGCATAGTTTCCGGAGTCGCTGAGAACGTATTTGCCGTAAGCGTACATCAGAACGTTCAGCTTATCCTCGTGCTGATGGGCTTTTCCGAAGGGGCCTGCGTCGAGGAAGCACCAAGCGTCATCCTTATCCCAACCGGTACGCATAACCGCCATTCCCGCGTAAGGCAGGGCAACGCTGGTATATTCCGGAAGCTTTCCTTCCTTTCCGTCGGTTGCGAAATAGCGGATCTGATCGTTATTCGGGAAGTAGTTGAGTCCCATATCTGACCAGAACTGAAGCGTTCCTCTGCCGCCATCGTTAAGATCGGGGTATTTTCCGTCGGGGCAGACGATCTTAATATTGAGCTCGAACATTCTTTCAAGGTTATCGGAAAGCGCCTTCGGAACTTCATAGCTGATAGCTTTTGCGGTACAGAGCACCCAGTGGTAGTTCTGAATTACGACGTCGTGATAGTTCGTGGAGAGCTCGAACTGGAAGCCGTCGGGGTAGACCTGCACGTCGATCTCACCCGCAAGCTTCGAAAAGGCGTATTCGCCCCAACCCGCCGCTTCGTTCAAGAATGGATAGAGCATAGCGATATGGGAAAGACCTGCCATCTCCATTATCAGCCAGTTACCTGTGGCGTGATAGTTTCTGAGGCGGTAACCGTGGTCGCACATAGATTTCATGTAGGTCGTGATAACGTGATCGGTCATATAGGGAGATTTATAGAACGCGTGGAAGGCGTAATGCCAGTTTTTAGTCATTCTGATTCCCGCTTCTATGGTTCTCCAGCACTTGGTCGCGCCGGATCTTTCATTTTCGGGACAGGGCTCCTGCTCGCACCAGCTCGTAAGGAAGTCAACGAACGCCTTGGCGTACTTTTCATCCCCCGTCTGACGGTAACACCATCCGAGGCATCTCCATTCGTGGTGGCGTGAGAGCTGCCAGGTCCACTCCTTGTACTCATTATAGGTGGGATTTGCTTCCCAATCTATATGCTCTGTATCGGGGAACTTCATCGAGGTTCCGCAGGAACGGAGCTCGCCTCTGATGATCTTCTCAGCCGCCGCGAAATCGTCGTCCGAACCGAGCGCCCAAGCGTTTTCTCTCTCGTAATACGGGATCTTGAAATAATCCTGAGGTCTTAAATTCTCTCTTACGTAATCTGCAAGCTGTTTTTCAGCCGCTTCAAGTCCTTTTTCCTTGAAAGTAACGTCTATCCCCTCAAGTCCAGGAAGCGACGTGTTTATTTTTTCACAAAAAAGCTGCTCGTCTGTTGTAAACATAGTCTTTTCTCCTTATATTTTAAGCATTTCATCTGCGTTTTCGGCGCAGGCGTAATCTTTTTCATCGATGATAATTTCTTTTCCGTCGGCAAATACAAGCGTAAGCTTCGTATCCTCAACGTCCTTTAAGAGCTTAACTTCCTTTATATCAACCGTTCCGTCATTTGAGGGATAAAGCACCTGAGCGCATCTTGCGTTCACCCCTGAAACGGAATATCTTACGCAGGGCGCTTTTTTATGCTCAAAGTCCACGCTGTCCGCGCCCTTTCTCGAGCGCCAGCCCATATAAAGAGGCTCGTACTGACCTATGATCATCTCCGCTTTCTCAGACCCGATAATACTCATTGTAACGCCGTCACCCATATCAGATGTAAAAGTGCAACCTTCCGCCTCGTACGGATAAGCGTCCATCTGATAAGACGGCTGGAAGGTATGCTCAAGTCCGTCTCCGCTGATAAATCTGTCGATGACCAGCGCAAAGGGCTTACTGCCTTCAATTCCCTTCTTAAAGAATATCAGCTTTCTCTTATGGGTAACGTCAAGAAACTGCGGACCGTAGCCCTCGTTGTAGATTCCCTCTGCTGTGTCCCAGGTCTCCGTGAACTGCCATTTAAGGTCGGAGCGGGCATTTATCTGCTCGTCCGCCCATTTGTACTTTCCGCGTCTGTTTTGGGAGAGATCATCCACCATAGCGCAGTTATGAGAACGGGTATCGAGAACGAATTTTCTCATATCAGAGCCGTCATACGCGTAGTTGCCCGAATCCTTCAGCACCTCTTTTCCGTAGGCGTGCATCAGAACGTTCAGCTTATCCTCGTGCTGATGACCTCTGCCGAAGGGCGCGGACTCCATAAAGCACCACATATCGTCTTTACCCCAGCCCGTCTTCATGGACGCCATTCCCGCGTATGGCATAGCAACGCTGGTATAATCGGGAAGCTTGCCTTCCTCGCCGTCGGTAGCGAAGTACTTAAAATCCTCTCTTTCGGGGAAGTACTGCGCCGCTTTCTTTGACCATGTCTTCGCGGCGGCGTTGCTTCCGTCGTTGAGGTTCGGAGTCTCACCGTTGGGACGGCGGAGCTTGATATACATCTCATAGCCTCTTTCAAGGTTTTTAACTATGACCTCTGGAAGCTTATAGTCCATAGCGCTTGCCGTACTTATAACGTAATTGTAATTGCCGAGCACACAGCCGTGGTAGCCCGTTGATAGCTCAAACTGAAATCCGTCGGGGTATATCTGAGCGTCTATCTCGTTTTCAAGACGCATAAGGGCGTAGGCTTCCCAATCCTTCGTTTCAACGAAGAAGGGGAACAGCATAACGATATGTATCAGTCCTGCCATCTCCATTATCAGCCAGTTAGCGACCGATGCAAATCCGCGGAGACGGTAACCGTGCTCCCAGACCGATTTCATAAATGTCGTGATAACGTGATCGTTCACGCTGGGCGAATTATAGAAGCAATAGAAGCCGTAATCCCAGCTCTGCGCCATTCTGATGCCCGCTTCGATGGTACGCCAACACTTCGTCGCCCCTCTCGGCGCATCCTCGGGACAGATAGCCTGCTCGCACCAGCTCATAAGGTAGTCCACCCAAGCCTGCGCGTATCTTTCGTCACCCGTTTCGCGGTAGCATTTACCGAGTGAACGCCACTCGTGGTGGCGGGATAGCTGCCACGTCCATTCCTTGTACTGATTATAAGTCGGATTTATCTCCCAGTCCATCTTTCTGTCTGGGAAAACGTGCATAAAGCTCGTGGAGATCAGCTCACCCCGAACCGCTCTTTCCGCTATATCCTTATCCGTTTCGCCCGCGCGAACACATCCGCCGTACTTACCAAGCTCCGGGCGGCGGAAATACTTTTCCGGCTGAAGATATCCGCGAACAAAATCCGCGAGCTGCTTTTCGGCGGCTTCAAGTCCTTTTTCTCTATAAGTTACGTCGATATCCGCAAGCTGCGGGATAGATCTGTCCAGTTTTTCGCAAAAGAATTTTTCATCGGTTATAAACATAAGCAAGGATTCCTTTCTTTGTTTTTTTACTTGTATGAAAATTAAAATTTAATTTATAGAATTGTTATTTTGTCATATTTGATCAAACCGGATATTTTGCGTATAGTTTTTAATATATTTTCCCCGCATCTTTCTTCCTTCTTTTGAGAAAGAAAGAAGAAAGACGCTCCAGAAAGAAGAAAGAAAAACCGTGGTAAGCCGGAACGGCACGCCGAAAATTCGCTCAAAAAGCACGAGCGAATTTTGGGTACATAAAATACTGCCGAGTTGCTCCCGCAACACGCTAAAGCATCAAGTTAAATAAAACCGAAATTAACATCCCGAAAATGCGAGTGTTTTACGAGCATTTTTTAGAAATTGATTGCATAGCATCCTTCAGTTCCTAAAACCACTAACGGACTATTTTGGCGATTTTTTCGGTATGTTCGCACCTATTTCTTTTTGCATTCTTTGAGCATTCGAAGAATGCATACGCTTCTCTTTCCTTTTTCTTCAGAAAGAAAAATAGAAACATTTAAAGTTTAATAACTAGTTAAGCTTTAATTTTAAAACTTTTCCGGAGAGTTTGCGGAGCAGACGTAGTCTTTTTCGTCAATTACTATCTCGCTTCCGTCTTTGAATACCAATGTAAACTTGGTATCATGTATATCATTTTCAGCTTTCACGGAGCTTATGGGAGTGCCGCCGTTATTTGACGGACAAAGCAGGGTAACAATTCTGGTTTCCTTGCCCTTACCGATAAATCTCAGACACGGCGCGGGATAATGCTCCGGGTTCGTTCCTCCTGCGGCGTGCTTCGGACGCCAGCCCATGAATATAGGCTCCTTTTGTCCCACTATAGCTTGAATATCAACGCTTCCTATGACGGACATCGTCACCCCGTCGCCAAAATCCGCTTCATATACGTTTTTGTCCACGGTGTACGGCTGAACGTTCATCTGATAGGATACCTGATATTCGTGGTCCTCGCCGTCTCGGGAGATAAGTCTGTCGATAACCGCTGCGAACGGAAGCGAACCGTTTATTCCATTTTTGAAGAATATGGCTTTTCTCTTGTGCAGGACGTCAGTAAGCTCTTCTCCGTAGCCCTCGTCGTAGTATCCCTCAACTGAATCCGCCTCACCCGTAAAGCGCCATTTGAGATTGGACGGCTTTTTTATATCCTCGTCCTTCCAAGCGTAGGTCTTTCGTCTGCGCTGACCTTTGTCGTCAACGGTGGCGCAGTTATGGGCGCGGGTGTCGAGGATGAATTTTCTCATTTCAGATGTATCGTATGAATAAGTTCCGCTATCGGCAAGGACGTCTTTTCCGTACGCGAACATCAGCACGTTCAGCTTATCCTCGTGCTGATGGCCTCTGCCGAAGGGCGCGCTTTCCATAAAGAACCATACCGCGTCCTTATCCCAAGAAGTCCTCATCGTCGCCATTCCCGAATACGGAAGCGCAACACTGGTGTAGTCGGGGAGCGAGCCTTCCAGCCCCTTCGTTGCAAAATACTTATAATCGCTTCTGTGCGGGAAATATTTCGCGCCGTATTTGCACTCAAAGGCAGCTCCTGCTCTTCCGCCGTCGTTGAGGGCGGGGGTTCTGCCGTCGGGGGCGCACATTTTCGGGAACATCTCGTACATCAGCTCCAGCTTTTTGTTCAGCGCCTCGGGGAGCTTTTCGCCTAAAGCTCCTGCGGTATCAAGCAGGTATCTGTAATTTGCGCTGACTACGCCGTGGTAGCCCGTGGTAAGCTCATAATGAAATCCGTCGGGGTAAAACTGCAGCTCCACCTCTTTATCAAGACGCTTGAAGGCGTACTCCTTCCATTCTGCCGCATCCTTAAAGAAGGGATAGAGCATACCTATATGCGCCAGTCCCGTAAGCTCCGTGGTGAGCCAATTGGCAACGGACGTTGTGGCTCTCAGGCGGTAGGCGTGCTCCCAGATGGATTTGAAATAAGTAGTTATAACGTGATCGCTGACGTTTTCCGATTTATAAAACGAGAAGAAGCAATAGTGCCAGATCTTTATCATTCTAAGACCTGCTTCAAGGGTTCGCCAGCATTTCGTGTCTCCGCCACGCGCTTTTTCGGGGCATATCGCCTGATCGCACCAGCTCATAAAGAACTTGACGTAAGCCTTTGCGTACTTTTCGTCCTTCGTTTCCTTATAGCAGTGAGCGAGACATCGCCATTCGTGGTGGCGGGAGAGCTGCCAAGTCCATTCCTTCAGACCGTTATCGGTGGGGTTTATCTCCCAGTCTATATCAGCATTCGGAAAGTGATATTCAAATCCGCAGGATATCAGATCTCCACGCATTATTCTTTCGCATACGGCGTAATCATCCTCGCCTCTGTGCCAAGCATTCTCCCTTTCGTAATAGGGCGTTTTGAAATAATCCTCCGCGGGCATATTTGCTCTTACAAATTCTCCAAAGCTCTTTTCGGCGGCTTCAAGTCCTTCGTTTCTGTATATACTCTCAAGTCCCTCAAGTCCGGGTACAGAAGGATCAAGCACCTCGCAAAAGAATTTTTCGTCGGTTATAAACATAGCATCTTCCTCTTTGATCTTCTAAGTCTTTAATTATGAAACTTTTCGGGTGAATTCTCGCATCCGACGTAATCGTTTTCGTCGATAAGCGCTTCGCTTCCGTCCGCAAATACGAGCTTTATCTTCGTATCCGTGAAATCATCGGAAATGATTATATCCTTTATCGCAACCTCGCCGTTATTCGACGGATAAAGCGCCGTTACTATACGCTTTTCAAGACCGAAAGCGTGGTATCTGAGGCATGGCGCAGGACTATGCTCCTGCTCGTTTCTCACCTCGACGGGATCCATTCCAAGTCCCGAATGGTCGGGGCGCCAGCCCATATAGAGCGGCTCCTTCTGAGCGACTACCACGTCGGGCTCAACAGAACCGATAACGCTCATAGTCACTCCGTCTCCAAAGTCTGCGGTGTAGGTCTTGCCTTCAACGGTAAACGGCTGAACGTTCATCTGATAAGAAACTGAATATTTGTGCTCGTTTCCGTCACCGGATACAAGTCTGTCTATTACAAGGGAGAACGGAAGAGAGCCGTTTATTCCCTTCTTGAAGAACACAGCCTTTCTTCTGTGGGTAACGGGCGTAAGAGCGGAGCCGTAGCCCTCGTTATAAATACCTTCGGTGACGTCCGCGTCTGCGGAAAAGCTCCATTTAAGATCGGAGCGCTGACCTATCATCTGGGGCTCCCACTTGTACGTCTTGCGTCTGTTCTGGCTCATATCGTCCACCATAGCGCAGTTATGGGAGCGGGTATCGAGCACGAATCTTCTCATATCCGAGGTATCATAGGCATAGTTACCCGTATCCCGCAGAACGTCCTTGCCGTAGGCGTACATCAGCACGTTCAGCTTATCCTCGTGCTGATGGCCTTTACCGAACGGCGCGCTCTCCATAAAGAACCACACCGCCTTTTTATCCCAGGACGTTCTCATAGACGCCATTCCCGAATATGGCATAGCCACGCTCGTATAGTCGGGCGCGGTCCCCTCTTTTCCATCGGTAGCGAACCAGCGGAAATCCTCTCTGTAAGGGAAATATGAAAGTCCAAGAGAGCAGGAGCCTCTTACACCCGCTTCTCCGCCGTCATTCAAATCCGGTGTGGTACCGCAAGGTCGGCAAAGCTTCATATACATTTCAAAGGTACGCTCAAGATTCTTGCTCACCGCCTCGGGGATCTCGTATTCCATAGCTTTTGCGGTATTTATGATCCAGTTGTAGTTTCCCGAAACCGTTCCGTGATATCCCGTCGAAAGCTCGTACTGAAATCCGTCGGGATAGACTTGCACGTCTATCTCTTCGGAAAGTCTTCTGAAGGCGTATTCCTTCCAATCCGCGCTTTCAACGAATATGGGGTAAAGCATTACTATGTGCGCCAGTCCCGACAGCTCCATTATCAGCCAGTTCGCCGATGTGCAGAAGTTGCGGAGACGGTAGCCGTGCTCCCACAGGGATTTGAATATGGTCGTGATAACGTGATCGGTCATATATTCCGACTTATAGAAGGCGTGGATAGCGTAATGCCAGTTCTTGGTCATTCTGATACCAGCCTCGATGGTGCGCCAGCATTTAGTTTTATTCTCTCTATACATCTGTTCCGTGGTCTCGGGGCAGATTGCCTGCTCGCACCAGCTCATTATCAGATCGATGAACGCCTTTGTGTATCTTTCGTCGCCCGTCTCACGGTAGCATCTGCCGAGACATCTGAATTCGTGATGTCGCGAGAGCTGCCAGGTCCACTCGCAATACTGGTTTGCCGTGGGATTACTGTTCCAATCCACGCTTTTAGTATCCGGGAACTTTGTAAAATATCCCACCGCGCAAAGCTCGCCCTTCATTATTCTCTCGGACGCCTGAAAATCGTCCTCGTCCTTACGCGCCCAGGCATTCTCTCTTCCGTAATAAGGAATACGGAAGTATTTTTCCGGCTGAAGATAGCCTCTGATGAAATCCGCAAGCTGCTTTTCAGCGGCTTCGAGTCCTTTTTCACGGTAAGTTACGTCTATTCCCGAAAGCTCGGGAATGGTTCTGTCCAGCTTTTCACAAAAGAATTTTTCGTCGGTGATAAACATAAGTAAAGATTCCTTTCTTTGTTTAATATGCTTGTATGGAAATTTTAATCGTCTTTATACTTCGGAAGCTCTCCTTCGGGGCAGGTGATGGTGCACAATGATCTATGCCAGCCCCAGCCGCGGTATACCTCGTCCCACTGAGCTCTGGTTCCCTTATATTGAATATCCGCAAGATACACGCACCAATGGAATGTCAGATCGCCAAAAAACTCCATGCTATCCGGGATCTCAAGACTTGAAAGCGCCCGACAATTATAGAACGCCAGCCACTCCGTATCGGTAAATCCGTCGGGAAGAACCAAGCTCTCAAGCGCACAGTACGCAAATGAGCCTCTACCTATGCTTTTAAGTCCTTTGGACAACGTGATAGTCTTAAGAGAACGGCAATCAAAGAACGCGCTTTCTCTTATCTTGGCAACGCTGCTCGGAACGCTTACGCTCTCGATGCTTCTGCAGCCAAAAAAGGCGTACGGCTTGATTTCCTTGATTCCCTCGGGAATATCGATAACGGTCAGCTTCTCGTTACTTAAGTAAAGGGAGCTGAAACGGTTCGACAAGGGATTTGCGTACTGATTATCAAAGTCGATATTACACCAAGCCGAGACGCTCTCGATATTTACACGCCTGAGATTCGGGCAATTCAAAAATGCATATTCGCCCACCCGCGTGATACTGCCGGGAAGAGTAATGCTTCTAAGCTCGCTACAGGATGCGAAAGCAAACAGATCAATTTCCGTTACTCTGTACCAAACGCCGTCCTCGCCCTTGAAGGTCTCGGGGATGATCAGCTCTTCGTTTTCCGTACCCTTAAAGCCTATTATATCTCTGTTATTTTCCGTTACGGTGAAATCGGTATATGTAATATCTGTATTCTCCGCGCCTGCGGTGAAGAAAACAACGCTGCATAAAAGTAATATCACAACTGCTATAATTTTTTTCATAAGTTCCACCTTTCTTCTAACCTTTTTTATAATATAGTAGCCGTCACCTTTTATTTTACAGAAACTCACCGAAATGTCAATACCTTTTGGAAATATTTGAAATATTCGTAACACCGCTGATTTATGAATATATGCGTTATATTCATAATTTTATGTATTATTATGCATCAAACCCATATTATTATATAATATTTTGTATAAAATAACACTTGTATTTTTGTTAAAATGGTATTATAATATAATAAAGACAAAAAGCAAAGGAATTTTCACGGTTATGCAGAATCAAAAAATGTGGGAAGGACGCTTCAAAAAAGCGCTTGACTCAAAGGTAAACGACTTCAATTCATCCATCTCTTTCGACAAGAGAATGTATAAAGAGGATATAACGGGCAGTATGGCGCACGCCGCTATGCTTGGCAGGCAGGGCATAATCCCGAAAGAGGACAGCGATCTGATAATCAAGACTTTGGGCGAGATCTTAAACGATATCGAAACAGGCGCTCTTGATTTTGATCCGAACGCCGAGGACATCCATATGTTCATCGAGGCGGTTCTTACGGAGCGTATCGGAGACGCGGGCAAGCGTCTGCACACGGCAAGAAGCCGAAACGACCAGGTCGCTCTCGACACGAGAATGTACGTCCGTAACTACTACTGCGAGATCAAGGCTTCTCTTCTGAAGCTCATCGCGGTCATCGAAAAGAAAGCGGAGATGCATCTTGAATCGGTAATGCCTGGATATACTCATCTTCAGAGAGCTCAGCCCGTTACGTTTGCGCATTATATAATGGCTTACGCACAGATGCTGATGCGAGACGTCACAAGACTGGAAGACACTCTTAAAAGGATGAACTATCTTCCCCTCGGTTCGGGCGCGCTTGCAACCACGACTTATCCCATCGACCGTCAGTCCGTAGCGGACGCTCTCGGATTTGACGGAGTCATGCTGAACTCCATGGACGGCGTTTCCGACAGAGACTTCCTTCTGGAGGGCGCGGCAGATCTGTCTATCACTATGATGCATCTCAGCCGCTTCTCAGAGGAGATAATTCTCTGGTGCTCTTCCGAATTCGGATTTATCGAGCTGGACGACGCCTTCTCTACGGGATCGTCCATAATGCCACAGAAGAAGAACCCCGATATTGCGGAGCTGGTGCGAGGTAAGACCGGACGAGTTTACGGCTCTCTTACCACCCTTCTCACCATGATGAAAGGTCTTCCCCTTGCGTACAACAAGGATATGCAAGAAGACAAGGAAGCGATCTTCGACGCCCTTGACAACACCTCTCTCTGCATCGAGCTTTTCACCTCTATGTTCGATACCATGACTGTCAAAACGCAAAATCTGCGAAGAGCGGCGGCTAAGGGCTTCATCAACGCCACGGACTGCGCTGACTATCTGGTAAAGAAGGGGCTTCCCTTCCGCGACGCCTACAAGATCACAGGCAGACTTATCGCTTACTGCATAGATAACGACAAGACTCTTGAAAATCTTTCTATCGAGGAATATAAGAGCTTCTGCGAGACCTTTGATAACGAGGTCTACGGGGCGGTAGATCTGATGAACTGCGTAAACGGCAGAAAAGTCATCGGCGGTCCCGCGCCCGAGGCGGTAAGGCTCCAGCTTGAGGATTGCAAAAAATTCCTTTCGGCAAGACAGTAATTTATGAAATATTTTGATAATAAAAGGAACGGTAACATAACAATGAATAAAGTTAAAGCAGGTATCATCGGAGCGACGGGTTACGCGGGAGTTGAGCTCGTCCGTCTCCTTACATCTCACCCCTACGCCGAGATCGCGGCGGTATCATCAGTTTCTTACGATGGCAAAAAGCTCTCCGAGGTATATCCGAATCTCAAAAAGATCGCAGATCACGAGCTTGAAAACGCCGACGCGGTAATCGAAAAATGCGACGTCATCTTCGCCTCTCTTCCTCACGGTCTTTCCGAGCCGCTTGCAGAGCAGTGCCTTGCAAAGGGCAAGCTGCTCATCGACCTGGGCGCGGACTTCCGTATGTACGACGAAGAGGCTTATTCCGCGTGGTACAAGCGTCCTTATTCTCACCCCGAACTCCACAAATACGCAAAATACTGTCTTCCCGAGCTCTACAGAGACGACGTAAAAAAGGCGAAGATCATCGGAAATCCCGGCTGCTATCCCACCTCTGTCGCCCTCGCCTGCGCCCCCGCTCTCAAAAACGGGCTCGTTAAGACCGAAGGCATAATCATCGACTCCAAATCCGGAGTTACAGGCGCGGGAAGAAATCCCACCCAAGGAACTCACTATCCCGATACCAACGAGGCGTTCTCCGCTTACAAAGCGGGCGAGCACCGTCACACCCCCGAGATCGAGCAGACCCTTTCCGATATCGCGGGAAGCGAGGTAAAGATAACCTTCGTTCCTCATTTGCTCCCCGTAAACCGCGGAATCGAATCGACAGTCTACCTTAATCTTTGCGACGGAGTTACCAAGGAGCAGGTAGTCGAGGCTTATGAAAAAGCCTACGCAGACGAGCTTTTCGTCCGTATGGAGCCTCTCGGAAGCTACGCAAACATCAAAAACGTCCGTATGTCCAACTACTGCGACATCTCTCTCCATTTCGATATGAGAAACAACCGCCTCATCGTTTGCTCCGTCATCGACAACATGGTCAAGGGCGCGGCAGGTCAGGCTATTCAGAATATGAACATCTACTTCGGTTATGACGAGGGAACCGGACTTATGATGGCTCCACAGGAATTCTGATACGGCAGAACAATAAGCACAACTAACGAAAGGTACATAACACAATGTCTGATAATTTCATACCCCACACCCCCGAAACAGTTAAAAATCTCTCTAATCTTGAAAAGGCTTACGTCCTTGCAAGAGCGCTCCCCTACATACAGAAATACCGCGGTCAGACCGTCGTTATCAAATACGGCGGAAACGCCATGATAAACGAAGAGCTTAAAGAGACAGTAATCTCCGATATCGTTCTGCTCACCTGCGTCGGGATCAACATCGTTCTGGTCCACGGCGGCGGTCCGGAGATCAACGAAATGCTGGAAAAGATAGGTAAAGAGTCCAAATTCGTAAACGGTCTTAGATATACGGACGCCGAGACCATGGAGATCGTACAGATGGTTCTCTCCGGAAAGCTGAACAAAGGGCTTGTGAACCGCATACAGCAGATCGGCGGAAAATCCGTCGGACTCAGCGGCATTGACGGAGATCTGCTCCAGGCAGTCAAATTATCGGGAGACGGATACGATTACGGTAACGTCGGCGAGATCGTCGCTGTCAATCCCGAAATCCTCAACGCTAACATCAAAAACGGATTTATTCCCGTAGTCAGCACCGTAGCTGAGGGAACGGACGGAAATCCCGTTTACAACATTAACGCGGACACGGCTGCCGCAAAGATAGCCGTCGCTCTCGGAGCATCCAACCTCATTCTGCTTACGGATATCGCGGGAGTTATGAGAGATCCGAAGGATCCTTCAACGCTTATCCCCGAGATAAAGCTGGAGGAGATAGAGCCCCTCATCGACGAAGGCATCATCAAAGGCGGTATGATCCCGAAGATCCGATGCTGCGCTGACGCGCTCAAGGAGGGCGTTTCTTCCGCTTGTATCATCGACGGACGAGTTCCCCACTCCATTCTGCTGGAAATGCTCTCCGACGAGGGCGCGGGAACCATGTTCAAACTCTGAAAGATAAGGAAAAACAGAAATGAATAAAGATGAAATAATAGCTCTTGACAGCGAATACATAGCCCACACCTACGGACGTCTCAACCTCGTTCCCGAAAAGGGAAAAGGCAGCACGCTCTTTGACAAGGACGGGAAAAAATATATCGATTTCACCTCCGGCATCGGTGTAAACTCTCTCGGCATCGCGCCCCAAAGCTGGATAACCGCGGTGACGGAGCAGTTATCGAAGATACAGCATATATCAAATTACTACTATTCCGAGCCAACGGCAAAGCTGGCGAAAACGTTGGTTACGGAAAGCGGGATGAAGTACGCGATCTTCCAGAACTGCGGCGCGGAAGCAAACGAAGCCGCTATCAAGGTTGCCAGAAAGTACAGCTTTGACAAGTACGGCGAGGGCAGACACACCATAATCACTCTTGTAAACTCCTTCCACGGCAGAACGATAACTACTCTCGCCGCTACCGGACAGGACGTCTTCCATAACTACTTTTTCCCCTTCACAGAGGGGTTCAAGTACGTTTCCGCAAACGACATCGACGCGCTGAAATCCGCGCTTGACGGAAGCGTTTGCGCGGTAATGTGCGAGGCGGTCCAGGGCGAAGGCGGAGTCAATATCCTTGATTCCGAATACGTATCCGCTCTTGCAAAGATATGCGGGGAAAAAGATATACTTCTCATTTTCGACGAGGTACAGACGGGTATCGGAAGAACCGGTAAGCTGTTCGCTCACACACATTTCGATTGCAAGCCCGACATTGTTACCCTTGCAAAAGGTCTAGGCGCGGGACTTCCGATCGGTTGCTGTCTGATAGGCGAAAAGTGCGCCGACGTTCTGCATCCCGGCGATCACGGTACGACCTTCGGCGGTAACCCTGCGGTATGCGCGGGCGCAAACGTCGTTCTTGATACCGTACTCTCCGACGGATTCCTTGACAGCGTAAACGAAAAAGGCGAGTACATCAAGAGCAAGGTGCTTTCCTTCGGGCTTGACTGCGTAAAGGAAGTACGCGGAAAAGGTCTTATGATCGGTATCCAGGTAACGGTATCTCACAAGGAAACCGTTAAAAAAGCTCTTGAAAAGGGACTTATGCTTCTTACCGCGGGTAAGGACGTTATCCGTATGCTCCCGCCGCTGAACATCAGCTACGGGGAGATTGACGAAGGTCTTGAGATACTTCGCGCTGTGCTTTCTACGGCTGAATAATAAGTAACAGAATATTTTCGCAAAATGCGGCATACACTATTTTAAAAAGCGTATGCCGCTATTGTAAATTTGTTTTTTTCTTCAAATTTTTATTTATAGGTGCGTTTGTTTTTGATTTTATATTTGATTAAGACGGTTATTTTGAATATAATTTAAACTATTTTTTCTTCTTTCATTTTTCTTCCTTCTTTCGCAAAAGAAAGAAG
>SVSQ01000111.1 GCA_015064245.1 Oscillospiraceae bacterium
CGGTGGTCGCCGTATCTGTGCTGTTTGAAGAAAAGGACTTTTTCCTCTTTCCCGATAAGCACGGAACGGCTTTTTCCGGCTCGGCGTTCATCGACCGCGCCAACTCCAGCGGTCTGAAAAAGAACGAAAACGATCCTATCCTCCTCTATTACACCGCCGCGCCAAACAATCTGCTCGCGAAGGGCGAAGAATGGAAGCAGCTCATATATTACTCTACGGACGGCGGCGAGAGCTTCGTTCCGTACGATGACAGCGTTTTCATCCCGCAGTATGCTCGCGAAAACCGCGATCCGAGAGTTGAGTATTGCCCGGAGCTCGGAAAGTACATAATGGTGCTGTTTTTGGATAAAAACGACGTTATGTTCTTCGTTTCGGACGATCTTCTCCATTGGTCCGAGCATCAGACCGTAACGCTTCCAAGCGAACGGGAGTGTCCGAACATCGCCCGCTTCAAGGTGGACAACACCGAGGACGAGTACCGCTGGGCGCTCTACGGAGCAAACGGTGTTTACTTCGTTGGCGTATTTGAAGACGGCTATTTCAAGATAATTCAGGACGGCGTAAAGCCGTATATCTCCACTTCCGCCTACGCAGGTCAGGACTTCGAGGATCACGATACGGGCAGAAGGCTCAAGATAGACTGGCACAGAATGTCCATTCCCGAGGCGCGTTTTTCACAGCAGATGAGCGTTCCCTGCGAGATACGTCTTGTAAAGGAAAATGGCGTCTACTATCTCACATCAAACCCCGCAAGCGAGCTGTACGCTTACGTTTGTACGGAAAGAGATCTGCGTTCTATCGCGCCCGCAACCGCCGATCTGACGGAAAACGCCTGCATAATCGAGCTTGAGATGCCCTTCGACGAGAACGAAGTGACAGAGATAACCGTCTTCGGAAAACGTATAATTCTCGATACAAGAGCAAACACCGCGAGATGCGAAAACGCCTGCCTCCCGCTTTCCGCGGATAAGAGCTGCGTTAAGCTTTGCGCGGTCATCGACAAATGCTCCTGCGAGCTGTTTACCGACGGCGGAAAGTATTACGCCTCCGGCTTTGCGCTGATGGATTACAATCTGAAATATATATCCCTGAAATCGAAAAACGGTATCACACCCGATAAATTCACCGTAAAGGAACTAAAGAAATAAAAACCCAAAAGTCTTCTCTTGCATTTGTGCCGGGAAGACTTTTTTAACATAATCGTCAAGACCGAATATACTGCTATTAAGGACATTTCGAGAACCGTCCTTAAATAACAGCCGTCTTGCGCGGCGGAATGGAGTTTTTATGTCACCTGAAGTGATTTCAGGAATACTTTTGCCGTTTTTGGGTACGCTCGTCGGTTCTGCCTGCGTGCTCTTCGTAAATAAAGAGTTAGGCGCTTCGAAACGCGCCGCAGTCAACACCTTCGCCGCGGGAGTTATGGTAGCGGCTTCGGTCTTCAGTCTGCTCATTCCCTCAATAGAGCAGGCAAAAGACTCGGGCTCGGCGCTGTCATTTGTGTCGGTGCATTTCGGGTTTATCGCGGGAATGGGACTGCTCCTGCTCACCGACGTGCTTCTCACGCGTTACGGAAATGACAACGCAGGCGGCTCTATGTCGTATCTGGCGATAACTATACACAACCTTCCCGAGGGTATGGCGGTCGGCGTGGTGTTCGCCGCCTTCTTAGCCGCCCCCTCTGCCCTGAGCTACGCCTCCGCTTTAGCCGTTTCAGTCGGCATCGCGCTTCAGAACTTTCCCGAAGGCGCCATAACCTCCCTCACCCTACGCTCGTGCGGAATGAAGCGGGGAAAAGCCCTGCTTCTCGGCGCGCTATCGGGAGCCATCGAACCCGCAGGCGCGTTTTTCACACTCATCTGCATCAGCTTCGTCCTGCCGATCCTTCCGTTTTTGCTCAGCTTCGCGGCGGGAGCGATGATATACGTTGTCCTGACTGAGCTCATCCCCGAAAGCTTTACCAAAACCCCGTCATACGTCGGAAGCGTCTGTTTTGCGCTTGGCTTCAGCTTCATGATGCTTCTCGATACGGCGCTGGGGTGAAATATAAAAACCGAAACGTAACGCTTCCCTTGCATACGATAAAGGGAAAGTGTAACCGTTTCGGTTTTTTGCCGTATTATTTTTCATTCTTCTTTCTGAGCGCTTCCACCATACGCTTGACGGTAACGATATCCTCCTCGTCCAGCCCCGTAAGATCCAGCATCTCTCCGCGTTCTATACCGAGAAGGTAGTCCGCCGAAACGTGGAATATCGCCGAAAGCTTCTTTATAATGTGCGGAGACGGATACCGCGCCTGCATTTCATAATACGAGACAACGGATTTTGAAACGCGCAGCTCCGCCGCCAGCATTTCCTGCGTCATTCCCTTCTGCTGTCTCAGTTTTTTTAATCTTGCTCCGAAATCAACCATATTAGTACCTCCGTTCTATTTCAGTTTGCCACGATTATATACTATTATGGTTATATTTCAGTATCATTATAGTCAACCTGCAGTATCAAGAATAAAATAAACGAAAATTATTTGTACTTGTTGGCGCAAAAAAACTGAGAGCGGCGCGGCTCTATAACTATTTATTCTGCCGCACCGTATTCATTTTATACGCCGGGCGCGTTTTTCCGCTCGGTATTTTCCCGATTTTTTCAATCATCCATAAAACAAATATGCAGCCTTTATGCATTTTTCGCGGCACACACCCGTTTTTTATCCGCAGATCAGGGATTTCGGAAACATAGCGTTAACAATAATGAATATAAATGCGCTAAAAAAAGCGGTTTGCTTTAGTTTAACCAAAAAACAAACCACTTTTAGCCTTGAATTTACTTTCGCATTGTGCTAAAATCCCATATACGGCAAAAACTCAACATTTTTTTACAGAAAGGAACGGCGCAATGTTATTTTTCGACCCGCTGTTTCATCAGCATGAAACGAAATATCAGCTGGTATGCACTCCCGAAATAGTAAAAAGCGAGGATCCCGCGCACAGAAACGTTTATTCTCTGCTCAGACTGGATATTTTTGACGATACCGTCCAAGCAAATATCCTATATGACGTCTCCCGCATCCGCGCGGTAGCCTGCTCTATTCTCGACCAAGTGGAGCTGGCTCAGCCATCATTCGAGGATCTTCCCGAATTCGTTTCCGAGCTGTTGTAGACTCATATCTCACACAAAAACGTGGGATAGACAAGCTTCTCCGCCGCCTCGGACGCGGTACTTTCGTCGATAAAAAGTCCGCAGACCGTCGGACCGCTTCCGCACAAAAAGGATCTGAAGCAACCTCTTTCATCAAGCGCGGAACGAACCTCTGCAAGATGCTTTGAGCACATCTCAAAATCGTTCGATATCTCCCGCGCAAGCTGATGAATATCGTTGTTTTTCAGCGCCGACGCAACCCCGTCCGAGGATCTCAGCGCGGTCTCTCCCCTCGCTTCGTCCAGAAGAGCGTACGCCTTTCCCGTGGATTCCTTCACGCCGTACATGACGAAAACGCCGTACAGCTTATCTAAATTACTAACGCATGGCGTCATTATATCTCCGCTTCCTCTGCCCACCATAGCCTTGTCTTCGTACATGAAAAACGGTACGTCCGAGCCGAGGGACGAGGCGATATTCAAAAGCTGCTCTTGGTTCAGCTTGCCAAGGAGCTCACTGAGCATAATCAGTACCGCCGCCGCGTCGGATGAGCCTCCGCCCATTCCCGCGGTCACGGGTATCCGCTTTTCTATTCGGATACTGCAGTTCAGCTCTATCCTTGCCGCTTCCGCGTACGCAAGCGCCGCTTTTACGGCGAGATTGCTCCCGTCCGTCGGGACGCCGGGATCGTCGCAGATCAGGGCGATTCCGCCGTTTGGGGTGAGCTCGACCGAGACGGTATCGTAAACTCCAACCTTGCAGAGCACCGTTTCGACCTCGTGCTTTCCGTCATCTCTTTTTGCGCCGACGGAGAGGAAAAGATTGACCTTCCCGTAGGCTTTACGTGTTAGCTTCATATCTGTCACCGTCAATCCTTTGGCGAAACTATCGCCGTGTTGTACCCCTCGTAGATAACGAAGCCCGGCTTTGCGCCCGAGGGCT
>SVSQ01000017.1 GCA_015064245.1 Oscillospiraceae bacterium
AATGAAACGCCCTCTCACCCGCTATCGCGGGAGCTCTCCCAGAGGGAGAGCCTTTGGACACGTGCAACCATAGGGGTATGGGCTTTGCCTTGTAATACAAAGGCGAAACTGGCGATAAATAATAAGAGTTTGTGATGGAACAACAGAGCAAAGAATTAATGGAATTATATTTCCAAACAAAAGATACCTTTGAAAGAAATCGAATTTTAAAGCATTTGCTTTGTGATATGCCGTTTGATGCAAAAGATTTTTTTCTTCAAGCATTCAAAAAAGAGCGATATTTGGATATGAAATTATCTGCGGTTAGGGGATATGCGGCTTACGCAACAGAAAATGAAGTATGTGTATTGATGAATAAACTATTGCAACTGTTGAAGAAAAGACCTGATAAGACTCCTTACAATTATACAGAATATGAACCAATGCGTTCTGTTTTCCTTATGCCTTATCTTCTTAAGCGTTATAACTATTTGTGCTTTCGTATATTCAATGAGCAATTGGAAATACAATATGATGATATGCCAAACTGTTTTAAAAATATTTTTACACTGGATGAAAACGGAAATATATATAACATACGAGACACGGAAGAAGTCCGGCATTCTATAGATGCTTTTATGAGTGAAAAAACAAATTAATTATGATTTACAGACGAAATACCCCGACAGACTGTAAAAATCTGTCGGGGTTAATTTTGGTTTTCTGCATAGCAAAATATGTCTCGGACCGTCGAGGACGCCGGTCCCTACAAAATGAATTATAACTTCCTTATGAGAACCAGCCCTTTCAGCGAAGTTTTTTATGTTCAAATCACTAATTGTTCCAAATTTTTCTCAGTTCTTTTTCAAGATCGGGATCCGTCATCTCATCAATATTATCTATACTGCGGATATTCATATCCTTCATTCTGGCGCGTATGTAATCGGATTTCGCCCCAAGAGTGCCAAGCTCCGTCGACACGAGCGCCTTTTTTGCGTATTTACCTCCGAAACGGTCCGCAACAGTGCTTAACTTATATAACTCGTTTGCGTCGAAATCTCCGTTTTTGCAGGATATGTATATTGGTACAACGCCCTTAATAGCCACGACGTCGATCTCGTTTATCGTACGGTATTCATCCGTCTCGTCGCCGCCGTCCCAGTCTATGACTACGCCGACCTTCACATCGTCATACAGCAGATCGCCGTTCTTATCTTTAAGCGAACGTAGAGTCTTGGCGACCGCCAGCTCGAGGACTTGTCCTGCGACGGTAAGACTTTGCTTTACCTGCTCGTTCTTAAAGCTGAAGGATATCCAATCGCTCATTATCAGGGAGTGGATAAGTCCGCGCTTTTGGAGCTCGTTCATTATCCACGTAACGCAAACGAATCTGTATCCATCAGCCTCGAGAGCCTCCGTCACCGCTTTCTTTTCAAAGCAGACCGATAACGGATCTTCCCATTTAAACATCTCGCAAGCTGAGCTAAGCGTACCGATATGGCTATTCCAAAGACGAGTGTTTTTGCGGCAGATATCCCACATCAGGTCTATATCCTTTTCAAAGTCTTCGTTAAAGTCCCACGGGTACGTATATGCGTCTCTTTGCGGATCGGTAACGATCTCGCCGCCGTAGATCCTGATATTATCTTCAATGGATATTTTAAAGACTTCGGGCTTGCATACTTTTCCGTCTTTATCGCAATCGTTCAACGTACCGTTTCTGAGATTGAAGCGCTGACACTGAACCTTATCCTCATAGCGGCTTTTTATATATCCGACCGCTACGAGATACATATCCTCGCCACCCGTTAAATCGAAGGCGCAGTCATCGTACTTTTCTACTATCTCACCAAACACCGCTACGATCTCCTTAAGATCGTTTTTATCTACCGATATATGTGAAATCTGAGTTGCAATACCGTTCTTCTCTAATATCTCTTGATAGCGATCTACAGCTCGCGCCAACACCTTTTTGTTATCTCCCACCAAAATGACCCGTTCGGGTCTGCAAAGCAGCGCCGCCGCAATGTTTTCTATGGAAGATTTATCGTAAAATTCAATGATAGTCATTTTAAATTCCGTTCTTTTCTATTTAAGATCTGGCATCCGTCAGTATCCGAAAATCTTTGTATCTACGCCCTTCGCAATCAGCTGAGGCTTGAAGCGCATGATCCCGCGCCGCCCCTCCAAAAGCAGACTCTTGCTTGAGTTGCATATTGCATTAAACTCTCTGTTCCAGGTACGATCACCTTCAAGATCAGAGTCTTTAAGTCCGAAATACGTGTGCGACACGCGGCTTCCTGCGGAATCCCACGTCGCGTCTATATGGTAATTATCACGCTCGCCGTTTAGTTTTATTATGTTCCACGCGTGATAATCTGATGCCCCCTTGATCCGTCCGCAGACTATATCGCAAGGGATTCCCGCGTGATCCATAAGACGCTTGAACGCCTCCGCGTATCCCTGACAGACGCACTTTCTCTTTATCAGCGCTCCGTACGCGCTCTGCATATAGCTCTTTTCAAGATTGGAAATATTCTCCTTCAAGGTGTACTCGATCGTGTACGCCAGATAATTATGCGCCAGGAAAGCCTTTGTCTCGTCACTCATGCCCGGCAAAAACATTTGCTCTGCGATACGCTCCACCGCCGCGTCCGTCTCTCTCTCCATCATCGCCAGCTTGACCTTTCCGATCCTGTAATCAAAGGAAAAATCATAATACGGCAGGGGCGATATCGAAAATTTTCCGGATATTATTTTCGTTCCGACGTAATTCGGGTAAAAGGGCGCGCTCACTACGCTGAATTTTTCGTATTCTGCGCTTACGTCAACGCCCGTCTTTGCAAGCAGTACCAGACGCGTCTTATAGTTACCGATATGCTGACAAAGCACGCTCTGCACCTCGTCACCGCTTGAAACGAGGAATATATCGTTACGCGAGACCTCGGTGTTTTGGTATTCCACGTTAAATACCACCTTCGGACCGCCTATGTAGGTCATTGAGGAAGATATCCGCGACAAATAATAGAACAGCTTGGCGTCTCGCGCGATGACGTTTTTCAGAATATTCGGACCGACTCCGATAGGATCAAGCGCGATCCTCGTTTCAAAACGCTGCATTGCGTTCAGCAGCTCAATTTCCTTACTCATTTACTCCTCCGCCATTCTTCGATCAAGAAAACAGCCACGCCAGAACGATCGCGATCATCGCGCCGATCAATGCGTACTTGAACAGCCTTTTGATCGCATCGGACAGCTCTGCCTTGAAAGGAGCTTTGGATATAGTTCTGATAAACATCAGCACTCCGCATCCAAGTATGACAACGAGCCACGTAATAGCGATAATAAGATAAAGCAGTGCCGTTTTGGAAATAGCCTCGCTTATTACAGAGGATTCAGAAAGCAGGCAGTTCAAAAAAGCAAATATCATAGAGATGATCATTGATATTTTTATGATCTTCAAAGAGCTTTGGTTTCTTTTGCCCAGATCGGAAAAACCGCTGAAATAGTTCGTCCAAAGAAATACTCCCGCAAATATCAGTCCTGCAAAATTCAGTGTCAAAGTGGAAACAAATAAAATAGCTGTCATTTTTTAATTCTCCATATATTCTTTAATATTCAAAAACGTTCCCGCAGCTTCCATAGGATCTCGTCTGCGTTAAACGCTACGGTACTTATAAATTCGCTCACCTTTTCAAAAGCAACGGACGCTATTCGCCGAATGACCTGAATTGCCTCCAAAGCGTTATCTTTGATAATAGCGCCGAGACTTTTGTGCCCTTGAGCAGCTTCCGAAATTCCATCTTTAACGTCAACAAGATTTTGATAAATTCCTTCAGCTCTGAGCCCGAAATTTGAAAGCATATCGAGCGCTGCTACTTTACCGTCGGTTTTTAAAACGTTTAAAGCGTGAAAATACATTTCTTTCAGATTTCCGACCGTATCCATCATCGGAGAATTCATCAGCTGATGAACGAGAGCATTGATATTATCATAAAACTGCGTTTTGAAATTATCCGCGATATTCCCTCCGACTCCGATAAGAGCGCCGCCTACGTCGCCAAGGGCGCCCTCTTTTGCTTTAAAGTAAACGGTTATCCCCGCAAATACCGAGAATAGGATTATTGAAACAAAAAACAGTACTTTTCCCGATATCGCCGCGATCTTTCCGCCCAGCTTTATACGCTCCGCTCTCTTGGCGCGTTTTGCTTCCCGAATGGATTCCTCTGTCCTGTCAAAATCGCAGACGAAGCATTTGCTTACTTCATCTACATTGTACGTTGAACACCTATCACATACCCAACCCATTTTTATGACTATTCCTTTCTTACGCCTTGTTTGAAAATTTATTTTCAAACTTCTTCTCCTAAGCGACCAGAATCCTCCAAATCAGCACGGCGTTTACTATCAGCAAGCACAGAATGAACTTAAGTCCCCGCTTTTTGCTCGTTCTGAGAATACTGATCAGTGAGCGCACCGACAAAGCAAGCGTCGCAACGTTGACGCACACGTTCACTATTGCAAATCTGATCCCGAAAATGACCTCGATGACGTAAGAAACGATAAGCACAAGAATTATGGGAATTATTTTGTATCTTTGGTTAAAGATCTTTCCGTCCTCATCGCTGTGTCTCGAAAATATTGCGGAAACCAGCAGCGCCGTCAGCGCCGCTCCAACGAACACGCCGTATACCACGTACTCCGATCTCTGAAACCTTGAAACAAATATGATCGCAACAGGTATCGAAAACAACGCGCTGAGTCCCAGAAATACGAACTGCGCCAGCTTCTTTATCAATGCGTTCTCTTCCTCGGCAGACATCGAGTCACGCGTCGCTGACGAGCCTGACGATGATGACGAGCTTCTCGTTCTTGAAGCAGTACTTGCGGAATCTCCACCGCTGCACACAGAAGACGGCGCAGGCTTCGGAGTTACGTAATACGCCGTGTCCGAAACGTAATCTGATCTGACTCGCTCAGATACCGGCAGAGCCTCGCAATCGGCAAAGGCTCTGATACTGACGGTCTCGAGCACTGTATCGCATATTATTCTTTTCAGATTTCTGCAACCGCAGAACGCTTCTTTTGATATCTTGCGGACGCCTTCGTGCAGAGTCACGGAATAAATATCCGTTCTTCCCTTGAACGCGCCTTCGCCGATGACGTTGAATTCAAACGGAACCACAACGTCACCGCTCAGTCCCAGCGTCCGCACCTTCTCGGCGGTCAACGTGCATATCTTATTCACCACTCGTTCCTGATCGCAAACGATACACTTTTTTTCCGAATCATCGTTATTGGTAGAACATACAGGGCAAACCCAAGCCATATTCGTGAACTTTCCTTTCTTCTGACAAAAGCGCGTTCTGAAAGAATTTCAAGCGCTTATTACACTTTACGAGCCATTTTTTGCATTATTACCATTTCAACTCTGATAAACTGACGGATACCGTCCGCGCGGGTGAAATAGTAACCCTTTATTCCGTTTTTCTCGCCCATCTCAACCTTGACGTATCCCTTTTTGGCGATCATTTCGGAATCGAACTCAATGGAATGCTCCGGCCATTTTTCAACGTCGGAGACACCGCCTGCCTCTGCTTCCGAAGGCATCGGAGGTATCGGAGGCGCCGGCGGTACGGGCGGCGTAGGAGGCGTCGGCGGTTCGGGAGCAGGCGGAACGGCGCCGGACGTTCTTCTTGCATATCTAACGCCAAGCAACTTTTCTACCGTGTAGAACATTCCGCTTCCGTCCTTGCGGTACAGCTTGTACCCCTTCTTGCCGCCCAAGGTCTCTTTTGTCGCAGACACGAATCCGCGGGCGTTCAGCGTCGCTTCATCAAATGCGATCGCGTGTTCAGGCCAGATGTCATCAAATCCCTTGGGAACGAACGCCGCCTTGGCGTATCCAAGCTCTACTACCTCTTCCACAGTATAGATCTGCTTTTTACCGCTAGAAAGCGTTACTTCGTATTTCGCTGCGCCGCCGTCCTTTAGCTTCTTGAAGCCTACTATTCCCGCCCCGGACAGCTTGCTTTTCTCAAGCGTTATATGATGCTCCGGCCACGGTGTTTCGATCGTCGGCTCGTTCTGCTTTAATCTTTGCAGGACCTGCATAGCAGTAGGACGCTTTTCCGGATCCATGCTCAGCATATCGTATATCAGCGCTCTTATGTTGACAGATTTGATCTTATCGCTCAGCTTCAGCTCGCATCCCTCAAGAAGCAGCTGGCTGGCAAAGAAGTTCACAGGCTTGCCCGCTCTCTCTTTGAGCTCCTTCTGCCTTTTAAGTCTGGGGGTAAGCTCAACTGCAGTAGGATACTCCTGCACAAGATAATAGTGGAAGCAAACTCCGAGAGAGAAAATGTCGGTTTTGTTAGTGATGCTTTTGATCAGCTCCGCCTGCTCCTCTTCGTCCTCGGAGCCCGCGTATTTCGCAAGCTCGGGTGAACAGAAAACGTCGTCTCCGCCTATGTACTTTTTCTCATCCGCAGGATAACTGCTGTCAAAGTCGATAAGCTTAGCTACGAAATTCGATCTGCTGTTCTTGACTACTATGATATTCTTTATCTTCAAGTCACTGTGAATGACGCCCGCTGTGTGAACCGCTGATAACGCGCCTGCGGCTGTCTTCATCATAAGCATACATTTTTCATCGTCAAGACCTGCGAAAAAATCTGCAAGCTCTTCGTCCGGAGTAACTCCGTCAATAAATTCGGTTGCTTCGTAATAATGCAGTCCGTTCACGAAATTATCGCACGGGATAATGATATTTCCGCCGCTTCCCGCGACCGGAGATATCATGGAGATAACTCTTTTTCTTATTCTGACAAAGTCGTTGAAATCGCGTTTTTTCATCTCCATAGTCTTTGCGTCAAACATACTGCCGTCTGATGGCAAAACGAATTTCGTGTACTTTTTCAAGAAGTATTTCTTTCCGCCGCGAGTAGCCAGCGCCGTCATACCTCGCTGACCGTTCTTCCATTTACCGGTTACCGTGTAACCGTTTATAATTTCTACCGTTTCCACAAATCATACCTCACATATATTTTCTGTATTTCTGATCGTACGCCTCAAATAATGCTTTTTGAAGCTCGGCTTTTTCTTTGATGGAAGCCGTCTGCTTATCATATTCTTCGATGGCTGAAAGCGCTTCTTCCATAAGCGCCTCGTCTTCAATGCTCTTTTCTGCGACCAATACGGTAAACAGATCTATGAAGTTATTTTCAAGCATCAGAAGGGCTGTATCACTAAGCGCTTTTTTCTTATCCTCCGCTTCTAAAGCCTTGATCCGCTCTATTTCTTCTCTGATGGCTGCGATACCTTCCTTGATCTGCGCAGTTACGCATTCAAGTCCCTCGATCTCGGGAACCTCCTGCTCTTCCGCCTGAGAAAGGGCGATACTTTTTATGTACTGTTTGATCTGCTCGCTGAAATTCTCCGCAAGCTTTTTATTCTTCTCCGTATATGCGCTTATGGAGTTGTTCATTTTTGTGATAATGCGAAGCTTTTTTGCCTTCACCTCGCTTATAAAATCAAGCAGACTGTTTAAATATTGTTTATCTTCTCTTATTTTATAAAAAGCTTCAGCATCGAAGGAATCGGGCTCGAAATCAGTACCGACATTTTCTACGATATCTAACATCATTTTTATCCGTGAGCACGTAAATTCAAATTGATCCTGATACGCATTTATCTGATCTAAATACTCTTTCTTCGATTTCTCGTACGCTTCCATCGCCGCATTGATATCATTTGCGGCAAACTTTTCACCAAGTTTTAGCGAGAGCTTCATAAACGGTATAAACTTGACGAAATCTTTGGAAATAAGCTCTTTTAACGACTCCGCGGCAGATTCTATAACTCCGTTATGTCTTGCTATCTCGTTTTCTATTGCTCTTAGCTTTTCCGAATAGATCCTTGCGATCATTGCAGACGCTGCGTAGTTTTCCGGATAACTGCCCTCCGCCACGCATTTTTCGCAATACTCTTTGACCTTGTTATCCGAAGCGATCCTGTCCTTTAAAGCCGCCACCTTTGTCTCTAAGATCGACTTGCTTCCGTCATAGGTCATAACGTAATCGGTATCAAGCAGATCCTGCATCTTGAAAAAATACTCTTCGTTCAAGGCGTCCATTCGTTTTTGGCATGCCGCCTTGAAGCTCTCGAAGGACTCGTAACCAAAGCAACGCATTGCAAGGGTACTGCTGTCGTCGTGAGTTCCGTAGGTATCGTAGTCGCTTATCAGCTTATTCTCTACCGCCTCGACAGAATCATTTCCGATGATGGCGTCGAGTATCAGCTTTTCAAACGCCAGCGGAGACTGGAATTTCGCAGATTCAAAGCATCCGTCGCTGGCATTGAACAGAACGCATGGCTTTTCAAATCTGAAATACTTACAGCTGATAGGAAAATCTCCGCCTAAATGTATGCAGCCGTTCATTCCGCCGTCCGCGCCCTCCTGGTCCTCAATGACCTGACAAAGTCCCTCGGATTCGCTCCAGTAATATGGGAGAGAGTCGCCGACCACGAAATAGATCGCTTCAACGTATTCCTCATGCTCCTTTACAAGAGTTGCGCACAGAGTGGTAGCCAGCAGCTTTAGTTTAGGAAGAGAGCTTTCACGAATAATATTCGCGTTATTCGCGGCTTTTGCTATATCCTCTTTGATTACCGAAACCAATTTGGCTCCCAGCGCCGTTAAATACTCCTGCTTCTGCGTTTCCTCGCAGGCTGAGTAACCTTCAAATATTTTTTCAGGCGCCAGCTCTTCATCGTGAGAAAAACGGTATAACAACGCAGAACAAACGATCCTTGAGCCGAAATAACTGCTCTTCTTCAAAACATATGGATGTTCCTTATCGTAAACGTCCTTCAGCAGATAAAGCTCTGCAAAGGAATCTTTAACGTAATTTGCGAAGGTCTCATTTTCAAGATCGCTGTAGACGTCTTTGAAAAGCGCCGGAACGACAGTTTCCCTGTCGAGCATTTCTTTAACGATGGACAAATGCCGTATAGCGCCCGTTCCACCGAGTCCGTCCGCTATCAAGATCAGATTGTCATCGGCAAAGGGACGCGCATCCTCTCCCGAATATACGGTTATATCATTTTTCGTATTTGTGGCGCTTTGTCTGTAAACGAGAAATTTCATATAGATCTCCATTCTGCCGTCCTCAGGACAGCCGCACGTTTTCGGGCGCGAAGCTCAGTATTCCTTTATTTTCAGCATACCTTCACGCTTTTCATCCGAGACGGTAATAGTATAGTTTTAATAAAAAACGAACCGAAATTGAGATCATCACAATTTCGGTTCGTTCTCGACAAGTCTCCGACTTGTGGTTATCGTATCGCAAACAAAAGCTTGCTTAAATTACATATCAAAAGATCCGACGATCGTATCCAGGATAGTCTGCATATCAAGTTCAGAGCATCCCTTACCTGCTGTGTAAGCGGGAGTAAAGCGGTTCCAGGACTCAAGCTGTGTCCATGTTTCATCGTTGGGGACGAACGCGACAAGTCTTCCTGCCTTAGGATCGTAAGATCCGCCGAAGGACTGTGTAGTACCCTCCCACCATGCGCTGAGCTCGGGCATAGTCTTCGGAATATCCGTGGGATAGTTACCGCAATCTGCGCGCTCGCCAAGAGGAAGCGCGGGAGCGTCAGAGAATACGACGATAGCCTGACGTCTCTTGATACCGGGCTTTGCGGGTGTCCAATCGGACTTCATAGCCGTTGCGATAGCCTCGAATGCGTTTTCGGGAATGTCTCCGCCGCCTGTAGCTCTGATTCCCTGTACGAATGCGCGGAACTCGTCATTCTGATCGGGCAGCGCAAAGAAGGGAGACTCCTGCATCGGTTCGGGATCACTCTTGTAGTCTCCAAATACGATAACCTTGATTCTTGCGCCTGCAGGATCCTTACCTGCCAGACACATTGCTTCTTCAAATTTCTCATGCATCGACATTGCGTTAGATTTTACTTCCTCAATGATGGGACCCATACTTCCCGTACCGTCGATACACATTACGATATCTACATCATAATTTCCCTGTCCTGCCATAATTTTTTCTCCTTTGAAATAATTATAAATTTATTTTTTAATATTGATTTATTGATCTTATTTTATTGATCGAATGATCCGATGATAGTGTCTATCACGGTCATCATATCTACGTCATTACAACCTTTTCCACTCGTATAAACGGGTGTGAAACGGTTCCATGCCTCAAGCTGAGTCCAGCTTTCGTCTTGCGGAACGAAAACGATCAATCTGCCCGCCTTTCTCTGATACGGGCTCATATACGCCTGCGTAGCGCCCTCCCACCATGCGCTGAGTTCTCTCATATCCGTCGGAAGTCCGCTCGGATATCCCGGGCACGCCTTTCTTTCGCCAAGAGGAAGCGCCGGAGCATCTGAAAATACCACTATGATGTGGCGCCTTTTCTTTCCTCCCGTCGTCCACTCGGAATTCATCGCGTGCGCGATGGCTTCGTAAGCGCATTCAGCGGCGTCGCCTCCGCCTCTCGTCTCGATTTTTCTGACGAACTCCTCCAGTCCCTCGCTTTCCGTCGGAAGATCGAAGAACTTCGACTCGACCATTGGCTCGGCGTCACAAATATAATCGCGAAAAGCGATGATCTTTACTCTGAGCTCCGAGACCATTTTTCCCTGAAGCTCCATCGCGTCGAGAAACTTCTCATACAGTGACAACGCGTTAGCTTTGACCTCGTTGATGATCGGTGCCATACTTCCCGTGGCATCGATACACATAACGACGTCAACGTTATAATCTCCTCCGCCCTGTCCGCTCATATTTACTGCCGCTCCTTTCTCACGCAAAAATACAATTCAGATATCAGTCTTCTTCCAGGAATTTCTCAACGCCGATCATACCCTTTGAAAGCATAAAGAATTTATCGTTATACTTATCAACGGTAGAAGCGGATACCAGGATCATGTATTCGAACAGATCCTCGCTGAGCGTGCTTTCACGGTAGCTGGATGTAAGTCTGAAGCGGATCTCGCCGTCTCTGAGGTCGTAATCGAAGGAGCCGTCTACGAGACCGTAGTTTGCGGCGCAAACCGCGATCGCAGCGTCAACGCGCTTATCCTCAGGCATCTTGAAGGGCATTGCCGAAATAAACTGTACGACCTGGTTTCTCGGATTGACCACAACGATAAAGCTCACCGGAAGGTCATCGCCCTGAATACCGCTCTTGATGAGAAGATGCTCCTCGTGAGCTTCGTACTTCCAGTTACGGTTTTCAAGCATACTTATGAGAACGTCGTATACCTCTTTTGCTTTTTGCATATTCATTTCTTCTGCCATTTTCTTAATCCTCCGTATTTAAAAATTAAATTATTCTTTATAATGACACGGCGACTGCTGATTTTTTAAAGATCTCATCTATTTCGTTCTCTTTCAGATGGTTCTTTTCCATCAGCGCGTCCACCATAGCGTCGATCGCCTTTTTGTTGGCTTCGATTATTTTTATCGCAACTGCAAGCTCGTCCTCAAGGATACCGTTCACCTTGTCGCGCACCGTCTGGCTAACGTCAGACTTCTCGAGATACGACATTCCGACTCCGCGGTCCATTCCGTAATTGCAGATCATCTGCTCCGCGATCCTCGTTGCAGAGTTCAGATCTCCGCTTGCGCCGGTAGAAATTCCCTCTTCGTCGCCGTAATAAACTATTTCGGAAGCTCGTCCGCCAAGGGACGTGCGGATCTTGCTGAGAAGCTCGGACTTCGTATAAGTTCCCTTGCCCTCGCTGTTTGCATGCTGCATATATCCGCCGTGATCTCCGCGGGCTACGATAGTTAAGTAGGACGGCTTTTCTCCGCTGAGCCAGCAGATGAGCGCGTGTCCCGCCTCGTGGCGCGCGGTCCTTTCCAAAGAGCTCTGAGCCCATTCCTTTTTTTCGCCGCTGCTGAAGGTCTCGAACGCCTCCTCGAATTCAGCGTCGCCCACAGTTCCGTTCTCCGAACGTATCGCGCTTCTGAGCGCCATTTCAAAAATGGATTCCAGCTCTGCAAGGCTCATTCCCGTCGAACGCATGGCGATATTATCTATCTGCTCCTCGCTCAGCTTGACGGACGCGTTTTTGCTCAGCTTCATGCGCAGATATTTCTTGCGCTCGTCTTTATTGGGAAGATCCACGTATATCCTGCGGTCGAATCGCCTTAACAGCGCCGCGTCAAGGCTCTTGCCTCTTTCCGCGTCGACTCCGTAGTTTGTCGCCGCAAGAACGAACACCGGCTTCGTCGTATCGGTATTGAAGCCGTCCATTTCGGTAAGGAACGCGGTCAGCACGTCGCTTGTATGATCGGACGTAAGCTTGTCTCTGTTCTTACCTATGGCGTCTATCTCGTCGATAAACACGATGGAAGGAGCGTATTTCCGAGCTGAATTGAACAGGGCGTGAACCGTTTCCGGTCCCTCTCCCACAAACCGCTTCAGAAATTCATTTCCCTCCGCTCTAAGGAACGTAACCCCTGACTCCCCTGCCATAGCTTTTGCAAGAAGAGTTTTACCCGTACCGGGCGGTCCGTAAAGAAGAACGCCCTTGGGACTGCGTACGCCTTTACGCATGAACTTTATCGGATCTCTCAGATAGTCTACAAAGTATTTAAGCTCTTCCTTTGCGCCTTCTGCGCCGATAACGTCATCAAAGCCGATATTCGGTCTTGAAACGTTATCAAGGATATTTTTTGAATCCTCCGTATCCGTTATCAAGCTGAATTTGAAATCAAACAGATTGATGCTCGCTGTATTTCCGTCCTTTGAAACGGTTTGCACCGTCTTGTAGGTCAAGGCTTTATTCTCGCGCGCCAGCTTCATCATATTCAGCTGCTGATATGCGATGTCGCATTTCGCTTCTATCTTCTGCGCGAAATCCTCGGTCTTGACCGTGATTACCTCTCTGACGCCGAGCTTAGCGAAGGAAAGGAATTCTTCCTGGCTTATCTCGTTATCCTTAGCCTGGAGAAGATATACGGGAATTGAATACTTTCCTAAAACGTATGTAAGAAGATCGTGTCCTGCGGAATTCACGTCCTCCGCATTCAAGACCTCTACGCTTTCGTCCTTTACTCCGCAATTCACGTCGCACAAAACAACGCTTATATCACGGTTGAATAAGATATCCTTTGCAGCGTCAAGGCTGTCCGCAAAGTGATACCTGAGCTTTCCTTCAAGTCGGCTTTCGCACTCCGCCCTTATCTCACCGTCGGCAAAGATCAGGACCTCCGGCTCCGAGGGATCCTCAAACATACGGGAGATCTCCTCTTTCAGGTCATCCAGCGGAACGGTGATATTTATTCGATCCAGCTTTTCCACCGGATCTGCGCCGTCATTTGAAGACAGTAAACGGAGCAGCTCGTACAGCTCCTCGTGGAAGAACGCGTTCGCTCTTCCCTTTACAGTCCTTGCGTCAGCCTTTCCGCCCTCGGAAAACATGATGGCGCTCGGAACCTTATCGTCGATACTGACCTTTATGCCCGTCGAGCTCTCAAAGCCGCTTGCAGTGCTTGCAAGCTCTTTTTTGGCTATAGTATAAAGATTGCTCGCTTCCAGGTGGTTAAACATAACCACGTTTCCCGATGCAAATCTCGAGCAGATAGCGGCGGGGAACGCTGGCGCTCCCGTCATCGGATCAACGTCGGTAGCCAACGCCTTTAATATCTTTTTTCTCGGTACTGCCGAGAGATTGACTATCGAGGGATCTGCGTACAGATTCTTTCCCACGTTAGTCGTGAAAATTATTACCGCGTCGGAAAAGGAAACTTCCTTATCCGTGTAGTTATCTCTGATCCTTCCCGCGTCAAGTATCTGCAGGAACAAATAGATTATATTAAGATTCGCTTTTTCGATCTCATCAAAAAGCACTACGCATTTCGGGTTTCCCGCAACGAATCCCGTTACGTTACCCGGCTTTCCGTTATACATCTTATCGGAGCCGCAGAACTCAAAGTATGCGTCTCTGCCGCAATACTCGCTCATGTCAAAGCGCTTGTACGGCAGTCCTAACGCCTCTGCTGATTTTTCAGCCAAAAACGTCTTTCCGACTCCGGGAGGGCCTGCAAACAAAAACGTTGCCTGCGATTTTTTCTCCTCTTTGCGGGTGTACGCCATGATCTGCGCCTGAAAATATCCCGAAACAAAGGTGTTTATCGCCTGATCCTGTCCGTAGACGTTCTCAAGCAGCTTTTGCTGGATCTTGCGAGTCGTTTCCACTACGTCTGAAAGCGCCGGCATTTCCGAAACGGATTTTTGGGGCTTTTCCTCGGCTTCTTCGGGAGCTTCATTTGCTCCGCCGTCCTTCTTTACTTCGCTGAACAAAAACTTTATATCGGGTGTCTTGCTCTTTGCGCCGTCTTCGGTTTTCCGGATAACGTGCTTCTTTATCGCCGACGTCGGCTCGGATATGACCAGTTCAAGATACAGCGGCGTATCGATACTGTCTTTCCCCTTGTTTTTGGCTTTTGTCTCTGCGTTATAACGCAGCCTGCTGAACATAAATTCGTCCATCGAAGACTTATAACTCGGAGCGTTTATATCTTCAATGATCGCGCGCGCTATCTCGCTTACGTTGATATTATACTTTTTCAGCAGATCACGGACAGCCTGCAATTCATTTTGGGCTTCTTCGTTATTTATTTCATCGGGAATACTCGCTTTATCTATCGCCTCAAGCGTCATGAGAAGAGAAACGAGGAAATAGTTTGCGGAAAGCGCTTTTTTCCCGTCTTTATTTTTCAGCTCTTCGGCGTATGTAAACAAATATTCCAGAAGGCAACTCTTTTTTAGCATACAGCGGAATGACCTTTCATTTTTGTTTCAATCATTTTACATAAATCATCTTTTTATTTTACAAAAACCTTATTGCATATTATACTACATTTTCCCCCTTTTGTCAATAGATTCAGACATGTTTTTTATTTATATTAACTATATTTTAATTTATTATATTTAATGCTAAGCCGCTTTTTAAATGACGAAAGCTCCCCGCAAACGCGGAGAGCTTTCGATTCGTTCGTTTCGCTTGCGGATCGGCTTATATATCCTTCACCCGATCGGCAAAGGTAAGCTCGTCCACGGTAACGAGGTTGAAATGTAATTTGTTTTTCTTTTCTGTAATAAGTGAAAAGCTGAAGCCTTCGCTTCTCATATAGGCGTTCCATCTGATATGCTCGATGTACGCGACGGCTCTCGCTTTTTCAAAATAAGCTTCTATGCCACCAAACGGCACAGTCCGAGAGCCTGCATAATCTTCGACCGCTTTTCTCTCTTCATCCGACAGATTTTCGTGCGTAAACCGCTCTTCAACCTTGAACTTTTCTTCTGTTTCAGTTTCTGCTTCAATGATGAAATCAAGCATCCTACGCAAAACGTCTTTGATAACTTTGTCATCATACGCCTTTTTTAGACAAGCGTCATAACCGCTAATATAATTTGGAGCATCGTTTATCATCGAAACATTAACGGTATATTTTTTCTCTTCCAGATATTCTTCGAGCTTTTTCATAACGGATTTACGTTTTTCGGGTAAAAGCTCCTTATACTTCAAATACGCGATCTTTATGTAAGCAAAATCGTTCTTTTCCATTTGAGCTTTTATGTATTCCAGCACGTCATCTTTAGCAGTATCATCTAAATTTTCGTACTCAAGAGTATTAACATATTCCAGCTTACTCTCCTTTACCATATCCTTCGTTTTAACTGCGATGATAGAATCAAAGATACGCCTTGAAACTTTGTGAATATCTTTATCAAAAGCAACGCGCTTTAGGCAGTCGTCATATCCACCCAAATCATTAGGATCGCTCAGCATTGGGATGTAAGCCTTGATTTTCTTTTTCTCCATAAACTTACTCACGTCTGCTATGACTGCTTTACGATCCGCTTCATTAAGAGATTCATATTTCAGACGCGCCATCTTAATATACAGCAGATCCGCTACCTCATTGAGCTCGTTGGATAACTCTATTATTGCCTTGTTATCGTTGATCTGATTTAACAATTCTCTCAACAGCTTCATTTCGCAGCCTACATTAAACTTACTCTTATCAAGTCCGTCACTGTAATAGAAGGGGAATACTTCTTTCTTTTTCGCCTCTTTTTCTTTCTCCTCCTTAACGTCTGGATCATACGCAATTATGCTCTCACGCAAGCTTCTGTGCATAGCGCTTGCAAGTGAAGAATAAAAGTTATAATCGTTCATATAATAATCTATTTCTTTTTCAGGCTCGGACGACCAGCGCTTATGCACGTCAAGCCCTTTCGTTATTAGGGTTGAATTGATCACGGTTTCAACTGAATAAAAGCTATCGAGATCGCCTATTATTTCTATATTCTGGCTTCTCAGGTCTTTCTCAATACGTTTTTTCAGCAGCGAATCGTACACGACCGTTTCAATTCTCGGAGACTTTGAAACATCGGGCTTATCCGCACTTTTCAGCAAGCGGTTACGTAGCTCTGTTGCGGCAGTAATGTTCTGCCTGTCATTGCCCAAACATACAAATAAATACGTCAGTTTGTGATCTTTAATTTTTTCATATAGCTTCTCTGTCCCAAAGCTTGCGTTTTCAACGGTTACCGTATATCGCATATCTCCGGGCGTATCATTATCAGCGCCTTCGATATTTATTTCCGGACATATCGCCTTGATCCTGTCAACTATGTCTTCTTTATCATCAAAAGCATGGATCCTTACCCTATACCCGGGAATCTGGCAATACCAAAGCAGAGCCTTCATCACCTCAATACCGTACTTTCCGAGTCCGATAATCGCTGCGGATATCTCGCGGGTTACGTCATCAACTCGAGTCGCGTTTTCAAACAACTCGATTCCGTGCTCTGAAAGATTCTGATATACGAGCGATCTGATATCGTTTATGCGGAGCACCTTGATCTTCCAAGCGATCTCTTTACTCTCTGCTCTTTGAGCGTTGAGAGAATCAAGGAACTTGATGCTTTCTATATTGTTTGAGAAAAGATACAGCTTTGTATTTTTTATGTATTTGTATTTTTCTACGAGCCCCTCTGCGTGACGGAGCTTTTCGGTTTCATCCTCCGAAATCAGATAGAAATTCAGAGCTCTCTTTTTCCACCTCAGCAACAACCAATTTTTAAACTCAATAAACACCATATCTTTTCTGAAAAGAATCGCGCCTATTTTCTTTGCACCTTCAACAAGATCCAGATGCGCTTCTTCGTTTTTATCGATAATATCGGCGAAAACGATCGTAGGCGTTCGGCTTTGTTGCTTTTTGTTTTCGGTAGCTTTTCTATTCTCTTTATATTGATTTTCAATGCTTGCTGCAAGCGCAAGAGATCGATCGTTTAATTCAGAAAAAACGTGAACGTCTCTCCAAAAAACACGTTTGTATCTAAAATAATTTCCGAAATTCTTAAATAAAGAAAATATAAACAAGAAAGTGAACAATGGCGCGACAAAAAAGAACCCGATGCCCAAGCTCTTATAAAGCACTTCACACCAATTTTCACTAAATGCGCCTGTTTTGGACATTTTGGCTTCATCTAGTATTGAAATTATATCGGAATAATTGTCATCACCCGAAAACAATCTCATCGTGTGCTGCATAGATTCAAAAGCTGCTACAACACCTTTCCCGCCCCAATAGGCATTATTATACTCAAGACATGTTGACCCACATTCATGAGCGCACGGTTGAGCACAAGCCGAATCGCAAATGTGCGTACACTCCAAGCTTCCTACCGTGTAATACGCAGGGAAAAACCATAATATAGAAGCAAGCACAACGACGATGGCGATCTTAACGCTTATCGGGAGAAGCGGATCAAGCCTTTTTTGAGTATTTTTTTTGCTAATGCCTATTTCAAAGCACTTGCTGATTCCAATATATGTAAAACCTACGCCTAAAAAAACTACTGCCAGAAAAAGACATACATTCCATACATTCATTTTTAACATCCTCCGTAATTTATTACTTCGTGATCTTATATCCTAACTTTACTATAAGCTTCAAGGTTTGCAGGGAAGTATTTCTGTCGTACTCTTTTTCTGATTCGGGGAGATCCTCGTAGGGAATAAGGCAGGGGTGGTGCTTTTTGGCGTCGTTACGTTCTTCGCCGTAAACCCAGCCGTCCTTGATTCTGGTTTCAGACCAGACCTCGTGGGTGTTCTTTGAAAGAAGCTCGCAAAGCTCTATGATCTCTTTGTTAAGCTCAATATCGCTTGTATCTATCGGTTTGGGTATATAGGTCATATCTTAAGATCCTTTCTTAAATTTGTTATTATTATTTTATACAAATTATATCATTTTGTGACGCTTTTGTCAATGATATTTCAAATAAAAGCGAAAACATTATCAAATACATGATCTGCAAATAAGGATATTATTTAACATAATGTTAACATAATGCTTTTATGATTTTTTTATTGACAGCGAAGCGAATTTCTGATATAATGAATATACAAAGACAATTTACATTGAAAGGAGAAGCCTATGGCAAAAAGAAGATTTTTCACTGTTCTATCCGCATTATTATTAACGCTCACCTGCATTTTCAGCCCTCTGACACTGATTTCCTGCGATTCGGAGCAAACCGATAAACTTGTATTCCAATTAAACGAAGATCAGATAACGTACAGCGTCGTGAAATACAAGGGCTACGGCGGAACGGTCACTATTCCCGAATATTACAACGATATGCGGGTTACGGAGATCAAAAATGGAGCTTTTTCCGGTTCTACCGTAAAAAAAGTCATTCTTCCTGAAACTATCACAAAAATTGGTCAAGGAGCTTTCAGCAACTGTGTCTCCTTGAAGACCATCAATATTCCGGAATCAGTTATCGAAATAGGACACATCGCCTTTACGAATTGCCGTAATTTAAAATCCGTAACTCTGCCTCTGGGTCTTTTATCAATCTACGAAAGCTCCTTCTGTTATTGTTTGGATGCAACTATCCGATATGAAGGAACAAAAGCTGAATTAACAAGCATAATGCTTAATCCCCGTTATTTTGACGCTATGGGCGCAATAACCTATGACTATGAAATCGAATGCTCCGATGGAAAAATATATATTGTCACACCGTATTTTAAGTAAGATAAAAGGATTATTACAAAATTGTATTTATATCGAAAGGAGTCAGCTATGAAACGCGCACCAAAAATTTTAGCCATATCGTTTTTGATCCTTCTTGCTCTGCTTTTGTGCTCCTGCCAAGAAGCAGAAACGGACAACATTATACCGCCCTCAAACCAACCGACTGAAACAGAACTGCGCACGCCGGAATACGACGAAAACGGAAAATACATCGGCTTTTCTGATATCCCTGATAATTACACAGTAAATGATGCAATAAATGACGGCTGTATCGTGATTGAAACGATTGACGCGGGAGTAGACGAGCGCGGTTTAAAGCTTACGGAAACCCCGACAAAAGTTGGTTATGAAAAATTTACCGCCTTTTGCGAGAAAGCAGAGCAAGGCGAGAATGCATTCTTAAGAGTCGCGCACTTTATCAGTGAACAGTACTACTACACGGATCTGTATTATCATGACGGAAAGTTCACCGTCTTTACAAACAGCTACGAGCTTGGAATATCCGAGGGCGAATCTTACAGTCTTTTGCGCCGTCTTGAAAGTAATCGAAACGGAAAAACTCACAGCTACTACGTTTTGACAGACAGCACGGAGTTTGATTACCATTATGCATCTCAGGTTATGTTTTCAAGCGTATCAACGGCTGATGCAATTCCGTTCTACGCTCTCAGATTTGTGATTTATTTTGAATAAACGTAAAGTATAGCGCAATAAAAAACTCTGAGCTTTTTAAACTCAGAGTTTTTGTTTTATTCATTACTCGTCGCAACTACATCCGCTCCGCTTCCGCTTATGACGCTTTTGTCAATGATATTTCAAATAAAAGCGAAAACATTATCAAATACATGATCTGCAAATAAGACTATTCTTTAACATAATGCTTTTATGATTTTTTTATTGACAGCGAAGCGAATTTCTGATATAATGAATATACAAAGACAATTTACATTGAAAGGAGAAGCCTATGGCAAAAAGAAGTTTTTTCACTGTTTTATCCGCATTATTACTGACGCTCACCTGCTTTTTCAGCCCTCTGATACTGATTTCCTGCGATTCTGAGCAAACCGATAAACTTGTATTTCAATTAAACGAAGATCAGATAACGTACAGCGTCGTGAAATACAAGGGCTACGGCGGAACGGTCACTATTCCCGAATATTACAACGATATGCGGGTTACCGAAATCGGAATCGGCGCTTTTGAAGGCTCTACCGTCAGAAAAGTTATCCTGCCTGAATCCATCACAAAGATCGATTTGGGCGCTTTTAATAACTGTGTTTCTCTAAAAACCATCGTTATTCCCGAGTCCGTTACCGAAATAGAACACGAAGCCTTCAGAAATTGCCGTAATCTAAAATCCATTACTCTACCTCAAGGGCTTGTATCTATCTACGAAAGCACATTTGCAAATTGCTCAGACGCCAAAATTCAGTACACCGGAACACGATCAGAGTTATCCGGGATAATGCTTAACCCCGGGTATTTCTGCGGAACCGGCGCATTATCATACGACTATGAGATCGAATGCTCCGATGGGAAGTTATATATTTCCACACTCTATTATGTGTAAAAACAAAAACTGTATGAAGCCTTAGTGCTTCATACAGTTTTTTTCATTTTGATCTAACCCCAAACTCGGAATACGATAGATTTACATCGTTATTCGTTGCTCGTTGCTACCACGTCGGCGCCGCTTCCGCAGACGTCTTTAATGATAACGTCGCCGATCTTGACGCCATTGGGCGCCACCGCGCGGTTTATCTCCTCCATTACCTTGAACATATCTTCCTTCGGTACCGCATCGGACGTCTTGACGGAAACGATATTTCCGCCCTCCGTTACTACCGTCGAGGTAACTGTTCTCTTAGGATGCGTGCACTCTGTTTCAGCATATACAAGTCCGCGCTTACAGGTGTAGCCGGTGACCTCTGTTATCTCACCGTTTTCGCCGAAGGTGACCTTCAGAGGACAGCCCTTCGGGCAAACGATACAAGTCAGATTTCTTTCTTTCATTATCCTGCACCTCCTCCGTTCAGTCTTCAAGGGAGAAGAAAAGCTCTCCCGCGCCTGCGTTTTCCAGCATTTCCTTAGTGAGTTTTACCGTCTCCATCTCACCCGGAGCCAGCTTTTGCTTCTTCTTGGAGATGAGAACGCTGTCTCCCGCCTTGACCGTTACCTTCTTGTCTCTGAATACGTCGCTGACTCTGAAGTACACCGTCGTATCCTTCATTTCCGTTATTCTCTGAGGAACGGTGTATCTGATCTTGCCGTCCGTTTTCAGCCTGATATCTGCGTTTTTAACGCTCTCGCCGCGGATAAATCTGACCGCCGCCTCGCCTGCGATGACCGCTTCCTCGGAAACGTAGTCGACCAGATCGTGAACGTGCAGAACGTTTCCGCAAGCAAATATTCCCGGTATCTCCGTCTCGCGCGAGCCGTCGACAACCGCGCCGTTAGTTATACGGTCAAGAGTTATACCAGCGGACTTGGTAAGCTCGTTTTCGGGGATAAGTCCGCAAGAAAGAAGAAGCGTATCACAGGGGATGTACTGTCTTGTCTCCTCTATCGGTCTGCGGTTTTCGTCCACCTTCGCGATGGTAACGCCCGTAACTCTGTTGCCGCCGTGTATCTCAACTACCGTATGGCTGAGCATAAGCGGTATATCAAAATCGTTCAGACACTGCTCGATATTTCTCGCAAGTCCTCCGGAATACGGCATCAGCTCGCATACCGCTTTGACCTTCGCGCCTTCGAGCGTCATTCGTCTCGCCATTATCAGTCCTATATCTCCGGAGCCGAGGATCACTACCTCTTTTCCGGGCATATAGCCCTTCATATTTACGAACTTCTGCGCGGTTCCCGCCGTATATATTCCCGCAGGTCTTCTTCCCGCGATATTCAACGCTCCCTTTGGTCTTTCGCGGCAACCCATAGCGAGTATGACCGCGCCCGCTTCGATAAGGAAGATACCGTTCTCCTTATTCATAGCGGTTACCGTTCTGTTTTCGTCGATATCGATCACCATAGTATCCGTCATAAACGGGATACCGTATTCTCTTACCTGCTTTTCGTATCTGTACGCGTATTCCGGTCCCGTCAGCTCCTCGCCGAAGCGGTGGAGACCGAATCCGTTATGGATGCACTGGCGAAGTATGCCGCCCAGCGCCGTATCTCTTTCAAGTATCAGTATATCTCTTATTCCGTCTTCGTAAGCCTTGACAGCCGCAGCCATTCCCGCCGGACCGCCGCCGACTATTACGAGATCCGTTTTTCTTCTCTCCGTCATATCGCACTATTCCCTTTCCGAGCGTTCTCAGACCCTTCCTTTTGTTTTTCCGACGTTGATATACGACTCTCCGCCGAATTTCGTGATCTGATCGTATGGCACTCCCATTTCCTTTGCAAGCAGCTCCACGATATAAGGCGTACAGAAGCCGCCCTGACATCTGCCCATCGTGGCTCTCGTTCTGCGCTTTACGCCGTCAACGTCCGTGGGACGGGGATTGGTCCTTATCGCTTCCAGTATCTCGCCCTCGCTGACCGTTTCGCAACGGCAGATGACGTGAGCGTACTCGGGGTGCTCTTTTATGACCTCGTTCTTTCCGTCGATATCCAGCTCTCTGAACCAATGAGCCGGCTTTCTCTCCGCAACGAAATCCGTTTTTGCTTCAAGAACGAGACCGTTTTCTTTCAGAAGCTCCGCCACGTACTCGGCGATCGCGGGAGAGGATGACAGTCCCGGGCTCTCGATCCCCGCGCAATTTACAAAATGAGGCTTCGGAACGTTGATTATAAAGTCGCCTGTTGAACCCACGGAACGAAGTCCCGTAAAGGATGTGATGACCTTACCGAATTCGATTCCCTTTACCTGCTGAGAGGCGCTGCTTCTTACGAAACCAAGCCCTTTAGCCGTCGTTGAGGTATCGTATTTATCTTCAATATTCTCCGCGGTGGGACCGAGAAGGAGATTGCCGTCAACCGTTGGTGATACCAGGACACCCTTACCCATATTTGAAGGACATCTGAAGATGGTATGCTTTACCAGACCGCCGCACTCTTTATCAAGAAGCATATATTCGCCCCGTCTCGGGAAGACCGTAAAGCTTTCGTCTCCCGCCATGGCAGCTACATTATCCGACCATACTCCCGCGCAGTTCACGACGTAACGGGCGTCTATATAGCTTTCTCCGCTGAAAACACGGTATCCGCCCTCGATCGGCTCAAGCCCCGTGACCTCGAAGCCGGTTTTAAGCTCCGCGCCGTTATCGATAGCGTTTCCAACAGCCGCGATACAAAGCTCATACGGGCAAACGATCGCACCCGTAGGCGCGAAAAGCGCGACTGTGACCGTCTCGCCGATGTTCGGCTCTTCTGCAAGAAGCGCATCTCCCTTCAGTATTTCAAGTCCCTTGACGCCGTTTATCTCGCCGCGTTTTTTAAGCTCGACGAGCGTTTTTTCGTCCTCGTCGTTAAAGCCTACAACCAGAGAGCCGTTCTTCTGATACTTAACTCCAAGCTCTTTCGTGATCTGCTCCATCATCTCCGATCCCTTTACGTTCAGCAGAGCCTTGAGAGATCCCTCTTTTGCGTCGAAGCCTGCGTGGACTATGGCGCTGTTCGCCTTAGTCGCGCCCATAGCTACGTCGCTCTCTTTTTCAAGGATACAGATACTGAGCTTATATCTGGAAAGCTCCCGCGCTACCATTCCGCCGACTACACCGGCGCCTATGACCGCTATGTCAAACATTTTTCCACCTCGTGATATTATAAAATATGCTTGTTTTTATTGTAGCACAACATTATAAAAAAATCAATATCTTTTTTATATTTTCAGCAATATTATTTAGGATCCGTCGCGAATAAATTTCGATAGATTCCGCATAATAAAAACGCAAACTCTTTTCAGAAAGGCGGACCGATCATGGAAAACAAAAGAAACGACGGAAAACAGCAGAAGAATAAGCTCAAAGCCGTAAATAAAAAAGACACTCAGCCGCAGGCAAGCTCCTTGCTGTTTGTCGAAAACTACGACAGCGACATACACACCGATCCTTTAGGCTCGTGGACGGGCGTTCCCTTTGACGATCCCTACGACAAGCCGATCCAGGACGCTGACGATCTTTAATTGCTATGCGGGAAGGCAAACGCCTTCCCTTATTTTATCGCAAGTCAGCCTGCATAAAAAAATATCATACATTTCAGGGAAGTTTGAGCATAATTCTTTTAATGAAATTTCAAATTTTTATTGACAAATTATGTTTTATTTGTTATAATTATCATTGTTAAAATCGGGAAATATGCTTTTTGAAAAAAAGTTGATTTTCCAAAACAGAAAAAGAAAGGAAACAAAATGAAAGAAATAATGAGTCTTTTCGGCACGCTGCTCGGTTTTTTCCAGGGTAACAACTGGCAGATGTTCCTTATGTGGATCATCGGCGGCGTACTTATCTATCTCGCTATCAAAAAAGAGATGGAGCCCACACTGCTTCTCCCCATCGGATTTGGAGCAATACTTATGAACTTCCCGGGAGTTGTAAAACACGTTTGCCAGTGCGGATTCGAAACAATGGATCTCACACTTGAAAAGTGCGTAGAGTGCGGAGGCGAGTTCACTCAGAAGCTCGGCGGTATCGCAGAGCCTCTTGAAACCCTCTACCACGCAGGTATTGCAAGCGAGCTTTTCCCCCTTATCCTCTTTATCGGTATCGGCGCGATGATCGACTTCGGTCCTCTGCTCTCCAACCCCAAGCTCATGATCTTCGGAGCTGCCGCTCAGTTCGGTATCTTCTTCACCATGTGTATGGCTTCCGTATTCTTCCCCGATTTCAGAGACTTCGCATCTATCGCTGTTATCGGCGCGGCTGACGGTCCTACATCTATCGTCGTTGCTAACACTCTCGGATCTAAGTACGTCGGAGCTATCACCGTCGCGGCTTACTCCTACATGGCGCTCGTTCCGATCATTCAGCCTCCGGTAATCAAGTTCCTCACAACTGAGAAGGAGCGTAAGATCAGAATGCCCTACAAGCCCGCTAACGTTTCCAAGACGACAAAGATCCTCTTCCCCATCATCATCTCCATCGTTGCTTGCGCGTTCGCTCCCGGCGCGGGTTCTCTTATCGGCTTCCTTATGTTCGGTAACCTCATCCGTGAGTGCGGCGTTCTCGATTCTATCTCCGAAACGGCTCAGAAGGTTCTTGCAAACCTTATCACAATATTCCTCGGTATAACCATCGCTTTCAACATGACCGCAAGCCAGTTCCTTAACTTCGAGACTCTTCTCATCATGGGACTCGGACTCATTGCGTTTATCGTTGATACCGCAGGCGGAGTTCTCTTCGGCAAGCTTTACAACATTTTCGCTAAAGAAAAGATCAATCCTATGATCGGCGCGGCAGGTATCTCCGCATTCCCGATGGCAGGACGTATCGTCAATAAGCTGGGACTCGAGGCTGATAACCAGAACTTCCTTCTTATGCACTCCATAGGAGTTAACGTTTCCGGTCAGATTGCTTCCGTTATCGCGGGCGCTCTCATCCTTAACATTTTCGTACCCATGCTTTAATTCAAGGAGGATGCTTGATATGTTTTTGTATTTTAATCCGATGAAATTCGTTGAAAATCTTAAGTACATGGGCATCGGTATGCTCGGAGTATTTATGATCATTGCTATCATCATGGCGGCAACGTACGGAATTATGCGTTTCACTTCCGGCAAAAAGAAAAACGACAACCAGTAATTTCAGTTTAATAGAAAAAAGCACTTATGAGAATTCATAAGTGCTTTTTTCTATGTTTTATCTTATCTCAATAAATACGCCTTTACTTGATCCGGACGGTACGGAATATTCCCCGTTTTCCAGCTTTGTCACGGGAAGCTTTCCTTTTCCGCCGTAAGCAAATACCGTTTTTCCGCTGTCAACGGAGAAGATTATGTCAAATTCTTTTTCATTTGTATCGTACGGATCGTCGCAAGGACATATCATGACTGCTCGGCCGGCGTCTCCGTTTCTTGACGTCATTTCTCCTACAGTCAGAGGCGCGCCGTTTGAGGCTCTCAAGCCGTAGATCGCACCCCTACTCAGAGATTTCACAGATTTTGCCGGCGGAGCGAACTCGCTGTTTTCAAATCCGACGAAGTGCGTTTCCGTTCTGCGGTAAGCCATATACCTTTCAGCTATGCACTTTATCTCGGCGTTTATCTCCTTCAGCTTTTCATACTGCTCCGTCTTTTTGCCTTCTTTATCAACGACCTGATTGTGCCACCAGCCCGCCGTGTAACACGCCCAGATTATGTTTTCCGCGCCAAACGCCATAGCGTTGAACGCCTGAAAACGGAGCATATTTCTTGATATCCATTTATCCGCTTTATTGGAATTGACCTGCAGAACTATCCACATACTGCGTCCCGTATTGCGTGCGGCATCGGAGATCACTCTGAGATTTGAGTAAAATCCCGATATATTGCTGGCGTATGGATAGTAATCAAAGCAGATATAGTCGGACGGCACGCTTTGGCAATAACGCTCGATATGCTCCTCGTACGTCGCTGTTCCCAGCTGTGAGACTGTCTGCTCCGCGGTGTTTTCCGAGACTGATGCGTAATTCGGGTAAAGATTCAGATACGGAAACTGATTTGGAAACAGGGTATTGACCTTATTAAAGACCTTGCCGTAATGCTCGAAATCAAGGGCTGAGGGCTCGTCTCCTATGTCTATGCCCCAGATCGCGGGATGATCCTCGAATTTCGCGGCGGCTTCGTCGTACGCGCTGAGGGGGTTATGATCCTTCATCGTACCCGCGTTATCGCCGTTTCCGCCCCACCAGCCGGGGCAGGCGTCGTACAGGATCGCTCCGATGCCGTATTTTTCAAACAGATCCAGCTTATCCCTTCCCTCTCCGTACGCCGCGATAAAGTCGATACCGCAATCGGAAAGATCCTTAAAGTGTTGCTCCGTTCTTGCGTAATCTCTGAGATAGTACGCTCCGATATTGAGTCTGTTTCGATTCATTCGTCTGTTCATTTTACACCTTCCTTTATATCACGTTGATCTGACAGCTACGCATATCAAACACTATCAGTATCTTTTCATATCGTTCTCTACATGATTATTTTTGAACTGAATATTCAAGACAAATGTTTCCGTTTTCGGGAAGTATCTTTATACAATCGTTTTCTTGAACGATCTTACCCGCAGACGCGAAAACATCGTATTTTCTGCCTCTGTAGCAGTATTCGATCCTTTTAGCTAAGGGAGTAATGTCAGCTTTTGCATTTCCTTTGTAAAAAGCGACCTCGCAGTTTTTTATCTCAGTCTTATTCTCGTAAAAGATCACGTATTTATCTCCCCAAGACACTTTCAACTCTTTTTCGGAGAGACGTTCTGTTTTGAATTGCTCGCCGTCGAGATCAAGATACATACCGCATTCAGACTCACCGGCGTCCCAGATGACCGTATCTACAACGGGTTGATTTTCATAGACTGCATCGAAGGTGGTGCAACACTTACCGTTATAATAATCTTCCGCGTTCTCGTCGAAAATATACAGAGCTCGTATGAACACCTTTTTATTGTGACGGAACAAATTTGCCGTATAATACTTGCAATCATAATAAACAGATTGAACGTCCTCGCTATCCCAGTTATCCATAGCGCATACAGAAGTCACCGGCGTTTCCGAGCCGTACCTTTTTTTGAACGCCTCGCCCGTATCGCACATCTTCATTATGCGCACGTCCTTTAACGCCTTGGCTTTTTCTATCTGCATCTTTATAGGAGTTACAAGGTCGTACATAGCAAAACTGTTTTCCTGGCCTATCTGAGCATACGAGAATCCCATATCCTCGTTTTCATAAAAGGTCTTATAATACCAATCATTCACCTCGGGATACTTTCCCGACCAGACCGCTTCCATAGTGAAGCAAGGCGTCTTTTTTTCACAGTTTTTTGATAGATATTTATACCAATCGTAATTATGTATCGGATCCGGACCGAGAAGACGGAACATCGGCGTTTTCACCGTAAGCTCAGCTGACTGAGCCGGCGTGTGCATATTCTTTCTTGACGGAAAATACGCCTGGTTAAAGTATCCGCCAATAAGCGTGTATGCATCGGTATTCACTTGATCCCGGCAATTACACATCATGCTTATATCATAATTATCGGTTAAATAATTGATGGTATGAGTATCCGTTATCCAAGAACCGACGGTTTTGGGGTAATACCCGAATACTTCTTTAAATTTCCGCATTGCCTCGTCTATCAGTTTTTCGCGGTCACTGAGAGAATACGCCATAGAAAATCCCGGCTTTATGTGCCAATCCCATTTCCACCCGCGCTCGCTTTCGTATGGTATCCCGACTGCCTCTGTCAGATCCTGCACGATTTCGTACCAAAGCCCCAGTTCTGTCTTCTCGTTTATCTCGTTTCTAAATAATTCTACATATCTCGGATCGCAAAGAGCGTCATACTGAAGAAGGAACGTATTATCAATATCCTGCTCTTTTACCATAGCAAGCTGTGCTGCGGTCGTAGAAAACAGCTTTTTTTCTGTCTCCGCATCTCTCGGCTCACACTGCCTCACAAAATTCATAACGTTAAGGATCTTCATATTCTAACCTCTTTCATTAACCGAGATCCGGCTTATCAAGGAATTCGATCTCACCCGCAACGGCGAAATCGGATTCGAATACTATAATTTCGTTCTTTCCCTGCTTTAAGAACGGCGCGGGAACGTACAGAGTTTTCTGCGGTCCTGCGGGATTATAATATCTTCCGATATTGACGCCGTTCACCGTTACGAACCCTTTTGTAAAGCCGTCAAGTCGCAGGAATGTATCCTTGGGAGAACCGCTTATTTCCAGCTCTCCGCGAAGGAATACGGGACCGTATATGTCCTTTTCCCCGTTTGCAGGCGCGAAGGAAAGCCCCGAAAGATCATTCATCGGAAGCGGATATATCTCCCAGCCGAAGTGGTTGGTATTGCCGAAACGGACGCTCTCTATTCCCTTTCTGTCGCGGAGCTTAGGACCGTAATTCACGCGTCCCATGTTCTCCACCAGAATATCGATCTCCGCTTTCTCGCCGAATCCGAGAGGGATCTTTACGGCGCTTTCATTCGTAAGCGGAACTGTTCTGTCGTAAACTCCTTTAAGCTCGCCGTTTACAAATAAATGGGCGCGGTCGTGAACAGGCTCTAAGCTCATGCTCCACGCGTCCCACGGACCTTTGAGCGTCGAGCGATAAAGTATATATCCGTAGCTCTGTCCTACGTCCTCCATAAACCTTGGCGCGGGACTGCTTATAGGCTTCGACAAACGGTCGAGATTTTCAAACAGAGGCGCTTTTTCCGTAAGATTTACCTTTCCGTACGCTGCTTTTTCGGAGTCCTTTGCGGTAATTTCCGGAACGCCGCTGAAATATTTACCTATTATCTCTCTGATCTTGTAGTATGCCTCCGTCCTGTCTCCGGATTCGGTGAGAAGAGCGCTGTAATCGTAGCTGGTTATAGTTGGCTGATACTTATCGGCGTAGTTTGCGCCGTTCATAAAGCCGAAATTCGTTCCGCCGTGGAACATATAGAAGTTTACGGACGCGTTTATACGCAAGAAATCCTCGAAATCGTCGTAGATCTCGTTATAATCGCGGACGTGATGCTTTTCAAACCAATGATCGAACCAACCGCACCAGTATTCTCCGCACATAGCGGGCTGATCCTTTCTGTAATTACGGAGAAATCCTATCTTGCTTTTAGCCCCCGAGCCGAAATTCGCAACGCAGAGATATTCGTCCAGAGTTCCGCCGCTGAGCATAGTATACGTAGGACCGTCCGAGGTGAAATAGAGGCAGTCCATACCGTTATCGCGGTATATCTTCGCTATTGCTCTGAGATATTCCTTATCGTCTCCGTAGCTTCCGTACTCATTCTCCACCTGTATCATTATAACAGGTCCGCCATTCGATGCAAGTCTCGGACGTACTATTCCCAGAAGCTCTTTATAATATCTTTCTACAAGCGAGATAAAAGTCTCGTTATAGCAACGAAGCGGAACGTCCTTATAAGTAAGCAACCACGCGGGGAAGCCGCCGAACTCCCACTCGGCGCAGATATACGGACCCGGACGGAGAATAACGTTCAGCCCCAGCTCTGCAGCTGTATCTATGTACGCTCCGATATCCAGATTTCCCGAAAAATCGAAAACGCCCTCACTTGGCTCGTGAAGGTTCCAGCAGGTGTAGGTCTCAACCGTATTGAAGCCGCACTCCTTGAGCTTTAAAAGTCTGTCGTACCAATATTCCTTCGGTATACGGAAATAGTGCATCGCCCCCGAAAGCACGGTGTACGGCTTTCCGTCCATATAAAAATCATCGCCTTTAAACGTGAGTATTCCCATAGCGGTTCTCCTTTTTATTGTCTTTATAAGGTAATTATATCACCCAAGCGGTAAGTTGTCAATAATTTTATTTTGTACGGTAGATTATTTTGGCTATGTCACATTAAATAACTGATAAATTGGAGTTTTACGGTGCGTAGCGCCGAGGAAACTTTAATTTCAAATTGCTTTTAATTAGGTTTAAGACGGATATTTTGCTTTAAAAATAATTTTAAATGCCTATTTCTTTCCTTTTCTTTCTGAAGAAAAAGAAAGAAGTAGGCGAAAGAAAGAAAAAGA
>SVSQ01000112.1 GCA_015064245.1 Oscillospiraceae bacterium
TAATCAAATTCGCAAAAACAGTTTTTGCGAATTTGATTATGAGTGGGTAAATAGTTTTGACTATGACACTCTAAAGGGTGCCATAGAAATGGTAAACGATACAGAATTACACGATGAAAATTCTAACGTTTACAAATTAGAACTATCTGACATAAACGAATTTATTTCAGATTACATTTATTAAGATCTATCTGCCTTCGTGCGCCGAAAAGCACACAGAGGCAGTTTTTTATTTGCTCTGCCATCGGGCGAACACAGTTCGCACCTACGGTGTTGCAGGAGATTTTATCGTTTGTGGGTTAGATTATGTATGCATTGTTTTAAAAGACAAACATATCCTCATTATCAGTTATCCGTATAATGTATCTCAAGAGCCTCGAACGCCGCGTCTTCAAGAGCCGAAAGATCGGCTTTCTCCTCTTCCGCAATGACTTTCAGTATATCAGGTCGGGTTTTGGGGTGCTTGGGAGTAAACACCGTACAGCAATCCTCATAGGGAAGGATAGACGTCTCAAACGTGTTTATCTTGCGCGCTATCTCGATTATCTCCTCTTTGTCAAGACCGATGCAGGGGCGGAATACAAGCATATCAGCCGCAGGATCGGTTACACCCATGGCAAGCATGGTCTGAGAAGCCACCTGACCGAGACTTTCACCCGTTACCAGTGCGTCACAACCTCTGTCTTTGGCAACTCTCGCGGCAAGACGCATCATACAGCGGCGCAGGAGCAGGGTAAAATATTGCTCGTCAACGGTGTCGCGCAGACGTTCCTGTATCTCGGTAACGGAAATGCAGGTCACTCTCATAGGTCCGCAGTACGCGCTTATCAGCTTTGCAAGCTCCAGAACCTTTTCCTTTGCCGCATCGGAGGTGTAAGGAAAGCTCTCAAAATGCACAGCCTCAATTCTCGCGCCGCGTTTTGCCATCATGTAGCCTGAAACGGGGCTGTCGATACCGCCCGAAAGCAGAAGCATAGCCTTGCCCGCTGAGCCAACGGGCATACCGCCCGCGCCTTTTACCGCATCGCAGTGAACGAATGCGTGCTCCTCGCGTATCTCTACGGTAACGGTAGCGTCGGGAGCGTCCATTGAAACCCTTATCTTGCCGTTCATCGCTTCAAGAACCGCACCGCCTGCCAAAGCGGATATTTCAGGTGATTTCAGCGGAAAACGCTTGTCTGCGCGCTTCGCGTTGGCGCGGAACGTGCGCTTGCCTGCAAGAAGCGGAGGAATGTATTCCTTTATAACGGACAAAATGGTATCCATGTCCTTTTCCGTCTCTGCGGCGCGGCAGACCGTGGAAATACCAAAGATCTTGCGAAGCTCGTCAAAGACTGCGTCGCTGTCAGCGATCTCCTCAAGAGGATCTACGTATATTGTTGACTGAGCGCGGCTGACGCTGAATTTTCCATATTCGTTTATTCTACGCTTGATCTCCTTGACCAGCATAGCTTCAAATTGACTTTTGTTGAGGCCTTTCAGCGCAATTTCGCCGTATTTGCATAAAAAAATTTCTTTCATTTTTTGTTCCTTTCAAAAAGAGAATACGGTCGCTTTTCGAGAAAAGCTCCGCAAAAGCTTCTTTTACACCGACACCCATGGGCATCGGTGTAAAAGAGTATTTAAGTGTTTCCTTCGGAAATCGTCTGTGATTCCTTTTTTTAAATGGGCATACATTTTCTTACCCATAAGCAAATATTTTGTTTGTGTAAAAAGGTTATTTATTGTAGATTGGGTACACGGGACGTCGAGGACGGCAGGCGAGCGCCTGGCGGGGAACACCCCGCATGCGATATAATTAGTTTGTGTAAGACGAATGTTTTGTGTAGATTTTTAACACGGGACGTCGAGGCGCCGTCCCCTACCGATTTGTAGGAAACTTTTTGTTTTCTGTCCGCCGAGATTCCGCCTGCGGCGATTTTGCTTACGCAAAATTTCGATTCCGCTTCGCTCCACTCAGAATGACAGCGGCGGAGGGATAGAAGATGTATGCTCTCTTTGAAAAAGGGAACACATTTTTAAAAGAAAATTACGTAGTAATTCATTTACGCCGATGCCTGCGGGTGTCGGCGTAAATGAAGTTCTTTGCGCAGCTTTCTTTCAAGAAAGCGCGTTCTCCTTTTTCTAAGTGAATGTAACATTATTTACACTCAAACCAACTGGAGCCGAGTTGAAGATCGACAGTAAGAGGCACAGTGAGGGAAACCACGTTTTCCATCTCACGGCGAAGGATCTCGGAGGCGCGGGGAGCATCGGATTTGCTCGACTCAACGATAAGCTCGTCGTGGATCTGCAAGATCAAACGAGCGTCCAGCCCTTCGGATTTGAGAGCGCGGCTGACGTTTATCATCGCAAGCTTGATAATATCTGCGGACGAGCCTTGAATGGGGCTGTTCATAGCAACGCGCTCGCCAAAGGCGCGGAGCATAGCTTTCGCAGAGGTCAGCTCGGGAATATAGCGGCGTCTGCCGAAGATAGTTTCAACGTAACCAAGCGCTTTGGCGCTTTCAACTGCAGCGCTCAGATAAGCGTCTATACCCGTATATTTCGCAAAATAGTTTTTAATGTATTCGCCCGCAACCTTTCGGGGAACACCTATATCCTGCGCAAGCGAGAACTCGCCAATACCGTAAACGATACCGAAATTCACAGCTTTTGCGCGTTTTCTCATCTCGGGGGTTACTTTATCAAGTGGAACATCGAACACCTGCGACGCCGTGACCGCGTGAACGTCCTCCCCCGAAACGAAGGCGTCCGTCATCACCTGATCACGCGCTATATGCGCAAGCAGACGAAGCTCGATCTGGCTGTAGTCCGCGTCGATCAGCACTCGGCTTTGGTCAGAGGCGATAAAGAATCGGCGCATCTCTCTGCCAAGCTCCGTTCGGACGGGAATATTCTGCAGGTTCGGCTCGGAGGACGACAAACGTCCCGTCACAGCCGTAGTCTGACTGAACACTGTATGCACTCTTCCCTCGCCGTCCGCGGCTTTCAAAAGTCCTTCCGCATAGGTGGAGCGAAGCTTCGCGACGGCGCGGTATTCAAGTATTTCCGAAATTATGGGATGCTCGGGGCGGAGCTTTTCAAGTATTTCAGCGCCCGTTGAGTAACCCGTTTTGGTCTTTTTACCTGCGGGGAGCTTAAGCTCTTCGAAAAGAACCTCGCCAAGCTGCTTCGGAGAATTGATATTAAACTCTCTTCCCGCCAGCATATATATACGTTTTGCCTGCTCCGTTTCCGTCTCCTTGAGCATTTCAAGGAAATCCGTCAGCGCGGCGGTGTCAAGCTTAAATCCCGCGTGCTCCATATCGGCAAGCACTGCGGCGAGAGGAAGCTCGATCTCCCTATACAGCTTCAGCATTCCAACGTCGCTCAGCTTCTGCAGGAAAACGTCACGGAGGTATATAACCGCCGCCGCTTCTCCGCACACGCCTTCGCCAAGTGAGCCTTGACCGTATATCTCCCACATCTCGCTCAGGTCATAACCGTTTCGCGCAGGATCGATAACGTAAGCGCAAAGGATTATATCATCTTCAAAAATCACCTTATCGGAAGAAGCTCCCGCACTCAAAAACATCGAAAGGTATTTTTTACTGTCAAAAGCGGTCAGCCTGACTCCGCTGTCCGCTACCGCGGACGCAAGCTCGGACAGCGCCGCAAACTCGGTTCTGTAGCACGTCTCAGCGTCACAGAACGCCGCCTCGCCCTCGCTTACGGCGAAAGCAAAAGAGCGCCCGCCCAGCTTTTTAAGCTCTGATAGCGGTATATCTTCGATTGCGGGTGCGCTCAAGCGCGGCTTTTCCGCAGTTTTTCCGTCACTCACATCGTCAGACGCCGCGCTGCCTCCGCCTTCGGCGGAGGTTTTGCTTTCGCCGAAGCGCTCGGTTTGCTCGTCGGCGCTGACCGAGGCGTCCGCCTCGGAAAGTCCGAATTTCTTTATATGTGAGGTAAATTCCAGCTCCTTGAGCAGGGTGTACATTTCACCCTTTTTCATTC
>SVSQ01000113.1 GCA_015064245.1 Oscillospiraceae bacterium
TCTTTCTTTCTCGAAAGAAGGAAGAAAAACGAACATTAAAAAAGTTTGAATTTTAGAAAAACATCCGTCTTAAACAAAATTTGTAAATTAAAACCTGCGGTGCTACGCACCTGTAAACACCAATTTATCTATCAAATTATTCAACAAAATATATCAAACCGAAAGGAATGTGTAAAAATGATATTTGAAAAAACAGAACTCGGCATAGGAAACGCCATACTTGATATTTACATAGGAGACGAGCTGAAGAAAGCGCCCGCGATGCTGGTCATTCCGGGCGGCGGTTACGGCTGCGTATGCGCGGACAGAGAGGGAGAGCCTATAGCGCTGGCGTATCTCTCAAGGGGCTTCAATGCCTTCGTGCTTCACTATTCGGTAGGAAAGGACGCGCCGGTGAACTGCCCCTTGGCAGAGGCTTCCTCGGCGATCGCTTATATAAGACGAAATTCCGAAAAGCTGGGAGTAGATCCCGAAAAGGTATACGCGGTCGGGTTTTCCGCAGGAGGACACCTCTGCGGCTCCCTCGCCACTCTTTGGCACAGAGACGAGATAAAAGAAAAGGCGGGGATAGAATACGGTGAGAACAGACCGACCGCGGTCGTCCTTCAATATCCGGTGATAACCGCGCTTGGCAAAGGCCACATGAATTCCTTCTACAACCTTCTCGGTACCCGCGAGCCTACCCGCGAGCAGCTTGAGTATTACTCACTTGAAAAGCATGTGGACGAAAGAAGCGCCCCCGCGTTTATTCTTCATACTGCGGGAGATCAGGCCGTGCCTGTTGAGAACGCGCTGTATATCGCCGAGGCGTACGCAGGCGCGAAGATACCCTTCGAGCTTCATATATATCCCTTCGGTCCCCACGGGCTTGCTCTTGCAAACGAGGTGACCGCCAAGGGAAAAGAAGAGTTTATAGATCCTCAGGCGGCGAGATGGGTGGACGACAGCATAGTGTTCTTCAAGCGTCTGACGGAAGGTAAATAAGACTGTTTTATATGTTTATACGCTGAGATCGGGTTGCCGCGGAGTATTCTGCAGGCAGCCCGATTTTGACCGTTAGTTCAGTATTCAAAAAAAAGCGGCTGAAGCTGTTTTCCCAGCATAGCGTGAGCGAGAGTTTCGCCGATCAGCGAAAAGTCGCTTATCAGAGAATGAGGCTTATTAACGGCGTCGTCCTGCCCGAAGGGAACGAAATATACCGATTTTCGGGTGAGAAGCGAGGCGATGTTCTTCAGATTTTGAGAGAGCGCGTCGTTTGTGGCGAGGGCTATTATGAGCGGACGGTCACAGCGCAGATGCGCCTTCGCCGCCATCAGTACAGCGGTGTCGGTAATGCCGTTTGCAAGCTTTGCAAGGGTATTTCCCGTGCAGGGGGCGATTATAAGGGCGTCAAGAGGGGAGAGAGGACCGAGGGTTTCGGTCTCGGTTATCGAGAGCATGGGAGCGCGCCCGCAGATTTCCCCGACCTTTTTTACGGTGTCGGCGGCTTTTCCGAAACGGGTATCGGTCTTTTGAACATTTTCGCTCAGTATGGGAATTATTTCGTGTGATTCGGCAAGCTCTTTCAGCGTTGATAAGGATCTTGAGACCGTGCAAAAAGAGCCTGTCATCGCGTAACCAAGTTTCATTTTCGCTTATTCCTTTCTTTGGTCAGACTCGGATGTCCGTGTAAGCGACAAGATAGAATCCTTTATTATTTCAGAGGCGGTTCTCGGGCTGTATTTTCCCGGAAGGGAACGCGCCCAGATCACCCGTTTTCCGAGCTTTTCAGCGGCGTCGAAGTCGATCCCGCCGGGAGAGGACGCAAGGTCCAGGATGACTGCGCCGTCAGCGATCAGGGAAAGGCTGTCTCTGCCCAGGACCGATGCGGGAACGGTATTTATGACCGCATCGGAAGACGCCAGCACCGAGGAGAGCTCGGTAAGCGGCAGCGGAGTAAGACCGTCAAGCTGAATGAGGGCGCGGACGTCGGGATTCCTTGCGGCGCAGGAGACCTTGCCGCCGAGAGCTGACAGCATCTTGGCAAGCATCCTGCCTATCCTGCCGTATCCGACTACGGTAAAACTTGCCTCGAAAACCGTACGGTCAAGCTCTTTCATTATTATAGAGAGAGCTCCCTCTGCGGTACAAAGCGCGTTTCGGAGCAGAAAGCTTTCCGAAAGAGAGTAGTCCGTCAGATAGATCCCGCGCGCGGCGCAGAGACGGTGTATATCGTCTTTGATCGCACCCGCAAACAGCGATTTCACTCCGTTTCGCTGGGCGCAGTCAAAAATATCGGTCAGAGTTATGTGGCAGGCGTCGCACACCGCGCTTAGGTAAACTCCGTCTGGAGATAAAGGAAATGGCAGGATAACGGCGCTCGCGCCGACGATCGCCGAATCAAGATCAGGCTCGTTTTCCTTGAACAGCTCTGCGGTTGCGAAGCAGGAGATCTCGAATCCCTCGTCTTGCAGAGCGGCGGCAAGATATTCAAGACGCCTGTCACCGCCGATGATCGCCATTTTTGTTTTTGACAACTTGAAAACTTCCTTTCATTTTAGAATTTTACCGATAAAGAATGATACCGAGCAGTTTTGAACGGCTCGGAAAACTATCACCTTTGGTAGCAGTTTATGCGGAAGAAACAAGCGAGGTTACATATATGCTTATTCACTAATGTGTATATTTTGTGAATAAAAATCAATTTATGTTGACATATAGAAAAAAATAATGTATAATGATGTAGATAATGTTAAAAGCGAGGAAAATAACATGAATCACGTTCTGTATAATCCCCTTTCAAACAATAAACGGGGCGCCCTCAAGCTCGGAGAGGTTATCAAGTACGCGCCGGACGAGGAGTTTGAATTCAACGATATCACAGAGGTAGATCTGAAAAAGTTTATTTCCGAGCTGAAAGAAGACGATAAGCTTATTTTGGCGGGCGGAGACGGTACTCTGAGCGTTTTTGTAAATGAGCTGGACGGATTTGTGCCGGATATTCCGATAATCTACTATCCCAGCGGTTCGGGAAACGATTTTATGAAGGACGTTGCCGAGCGCGCTGAAAACGGATTCGTTTATTTGAACGATTATATCAGAGATCTTCCGAAGATGACGGTAAAGGGAAAGACCTACCGTTTTATAAACGGTGTGGGACTTGGTATCGACGGATATTGCTGTGAGACCGCGAACAGAAAGAAGGATATGGGCAAGCGATGCAGCTATATATCCATCGCGCTCAGAGGCTTTTTGTTTGAATTCAAGCCTATGAAAGCCACGGTGACCGTTGACGGGGTTACGAACGTTTACGAGGATGCTTGGCTGGTAGCAGCTATGAAGGGTAAATATTTCGGCGGAGGCTGTAAGGTCGCGCCGGCGCAGGACAGAAGCGATCCCGATAAAAAGGTGACGGTCGTTCTCATAAGCTGTAAGAACAGAGTTAAATGTCTCACAGCATTCAGCTCGGTATTTTCGGGCAATCACGTTAAATATACGGATATAGTTAAGATCGTTGAAGGAAAGGACGTAAAGGTTGAATTTGACAGCCCGTCGATCCTTCAGTACGACGGCGAGACCGTAACGGGAGTGCAGGAGTATTCCGTCACGGTGGAATAAAATACAAAAACAGCCCGCGCTTTGGCGTGATACTCTTAGCGGAGTATCACGCCAGTTCTATTCGCCTGTGGCGAGTGATATTGCTACGCAGTGATATTCGGCTCGCGCCGAGTGGCATTCGCTTCGCGAGTTTCAGGGCGAATAGAATACCACTGAAGCCGCAAGGCTTCAATATCACTATTGCGGTAGCAATAATATCATTCTTTGCGAAAGCAAAGAATATCACTAAAAAAGCAGAAAAAGAGAGAGCTTCACGGAATTTTGTAACCGCGTTACTCTCTCTTCTGTTTTTATTGCAAGTTTCGCATTTGTTTAACAAATGCACAGGGCTATGCCCATACCCCTTATAAAATTTCTCCGATAAGGAC
>SVSQ01000018.1 GCA_015064245.1 Oscillospiraceae bacterium
CTTTGGTCACTTTCTTTCCTTTTTCTTCGGAAAGAAAAAGAGAAAGAAAGTAACGTAGAAAAAGAAATTATAAAACTTAAGCAAAATATCCGTCTTAAACAAAATTTGTAAATTAAAACCTGCGGTGATGCCGCCCCGATAAACCCCAATTTAAAATAACTTTTTTCATGACAAAAGCATACCTAAAAAGAGTAGTTCTCATAAGGAAAATGTGCGAAGTTTTCGGTCTTTTTTCGCAGCATAGCGGAGAAATAACTAAAAAGCATCCTCGTTATTGAGGATGCTTTTTGATATTAAATTGCTTTAAACCACTGTTTTAACCTTTTCGATCAGCGCGAGATCTGCGCCGTCGGGAATGAAGGTGACCTTATCGGGTGTTGCGCCCGTAAAGAACTTCAGCCAGACAAGTCCTGCCACAAATCTTCCGTATTCGTGGGAAAGGTGGAAGCCGTCGCGAGTGATCGGAATTCCGCCGTTCAGTACGTCAAATTCCGGGAGCTTGCGGATTTCGTTTATCGCGTCGCCAACCTTGATCATATCAAGCTCATGTACTTCACAAGCTTTTGCGCTTGCTTCGCATAATTTTTCGTGCATGAGCTGAGTGTTACAGTCATAGAACGGGAAGTGCTTGTGCGTAGACGTGGGTTCGTACGCCCAGGTCCTGTGGAAAACGATCTTTGCCTGAGGCGCAAAACGCTTGATATATGTGAGAAGCTGGCCCAGGTATGGAACGTATGTTTCATATTTGCCGGAATAACCGCTGCATTGCTGAACCGTTATATAATCCCACTCCTCGCGCTTTAAAGCCTCTGTGATAGAGATCATTCTGAGCATTTGCGCGTCAGATTGATACTGGTAAGCTTCATCACCGACCAATATACATTTCACGTGGGTCTCAAGAGAGCATCCGCCAATGTAACAGTTTCGTACGAAAAAGTCTTCAACGCCCGCGCTTACTGCCATCTGCTGAAGATAGCGGGTGGCGTCCTGAGAAAAGCTGTTACCTATTGCAAGTATCTTCATTTTTGTAACCTCTTAATTAATTAGTTTTCGATGAATACCTTGAATGCTTCGTATGTGGAATAAACGTCAGCCTTGGAAACGACCTCAAAGGGAGCGTGCATGGAGATGACCGGAACGCCAAGGTCAACGGTGTCGATATTGAGGTTTGCGATGTACTTAGCGACTGTTCCGCCGCCGCCGATATCTACCTTACCAAGCTCGCCCGTCTGCCACGGAACGTTGTGCTCAGCGAAGATGCGGCGAACGTAGCCTACGAATTCAGCGGAAGCGTCGCTTGTGCCGGACTTACCTCTTGCGCCGGTGTACTTGGACATGGTAGCGCCGCAGGAGATCATAGCTGTGTTGCGCTTTTCATAAACCTCGGGGAAGTTGGGATCGTAAGCCGCGTCAACGTCTGCGGACAGACACTTGGATACCGCGCGGACTGCTGTGGAGGATTTGCCGAGAGATGCGGAGATCTCTGTGATTATGTCGAGAAGGAGCATACACTGCATACCCGTGTTTCCGTCGCTTCCGGTCTCCTCTTTGTCAGCCAGAACGCCGAGAACCGTCTCGTCAGCGTCGGTATCGAAGATAGCGCGGAGAAGGGGATAAGCGCAAACCCTGTCGTCGTGACCGTAAGCTCCGATGAGAGCGCGGTCGAAGCCGATGTCTCTCGCGTCAAACGCGGGAACGCAGGAAAGCTCTGCGCTGATGAAGTCCTCTTCGGTAATGCCGTACTTTTCGTTGAGTATGTTGAGAACGTTGAGCTTAACGGAGCCGTCTCCGTCGCCTTCCTTAAGAGGCATACCGCCTACAAGAATGTTGAGCGTCTCGCCTGCGATAGCGGATCCGAGAGGCTTTGTAGCCTGATCGTGGCCGAGGTGGGGGAGAAGGTCGTTTATGTAGAAAACGGGATCTCCGGGCTCGTCACCGATGCGGATAGTAACTACGGTTCCGTCATTCTTTACCACAACGCCGTGGAGAGAGAGAGGAATAGCGGTCCACTGATATTTCTTGATACCGCCGTAGTAGTGTGTCTTGAAGAAAGCCATACCGGAATCCTCGTAAAGGGGAACCTGCTTCAGGTCGATTCTGGGAGAGTCGATGTGAGCGGCGAGGATCTTGATACCGGTCTGATCAAGGGGCTTAGAGCCGATCTTGAAAACGTAAACGCTCTTGCCTCTGTTGTTATAGTATTTCTTGTCGCCGGGTCTGAGGTCTTCGCCGAGCTTGTATTCGGTAAATCCCTGAGCCTCTGCAAGACGGATAGCTTCGCTTGAAGCCTCGCGCTCTGTCTTGGACGCATCAAGATATTTTTTGTAGTCCTCGGAAAAAGCATATATCTTCTGCAGGGTTTCCTTATCTGCTACGTCATATATGTTCTTCTTTTTCATATACAGTCTTTCGCTGAGTTTCTTTTCTGTGCTCATTGTTAAAAATCCTTTCTGTATGTGTATTATATATATTTTATCATATAAACGGGCGTCTGTCAAGTACAAGACGCATAGGTTTTTCGGTAATTATTTTACCCGGCAGAGCGGATTGGAGCTCCGCAAGGGCGCAGACCGTACCGAAAAGGGCGTGAAGGTCGTTGAAACCATCGTGAGTTTTGTAGTCGAGGCTCCTCAGATATGTGACCATGTTGACTGCGAAATCTTCAATAAGCGCCTTGACCTCGTCACGTCTGTGCGCGGTCTGTCTTGACGCGCGGTTGATGCAGAACAGCCAGTCCACCTCAAGGAAGCCGATAGATTGGTTGAAGGATTTCGGCAGACCGTTTTCTTCCGTATACATTCTGATACAGCAGTCGATCAGCTTTTCGGGATAACGCAGAGGCATCTTTGCGTACTCGTGGTTGAAAAGATAGTGGAAGGTTCCAGCCATATAGTAATAGATCGGCGCAAGCTCGCTTCTTTCATTATTCGCGCGGCTTGCGTAGCCCTTTCTCCAAAGTCCGGTTACGTCGTCCGCGTTCTCCCAGAACCATTCAAAGTAGTTTTGCTGAAACTCCTCGGTTATCTCGTCGGAATTTGCGAGGGCGGCGTAAACTCCCGCGCCGAGATGGGAAAACGTCCAGGGATTGTTAGACCAGTTGAGAGAGTTCAGCCAGGTATCAACGTCGTGAACGGAGCGAGCTCTGTATTGCAACTCGTTTGCGCGGTCATTTCCTTCAAGAAGGTTGTAGAGCGCGTCTTTATCCAGATACTTTTTCAGACCCTTGATCTCGTAGAGGGGCTTTGCGTCGAAGAGCTGAATCGCTCCGGTGCAGTGAGCGGTGGTGTGTATGGTGTGATGGGTGTCTTCCATAAACATACCGGTCTCGGGATCCTGAAGCGCTTGAAGCTCGGCAATTCTCGCGTTACGGGTCGCATCGTCGCAGTAAAAATCGTTTATTGTGTAAAGAATGTTCGCGGCGTCTGCGCAGCCGTAAGCGGTAGAACCGAGATCGCGGTCGCCCTTGGCGTTCTGCCACAGCCAGCGGCAGTATTGCCCTTTCTTTTCAAGCTCGTGGCTCTCAACCGTGGCTTTTATTGCTTTTACGATGTCTCTTATATCAAGCTTTTCCATATCGTGACTCCTTATATTATATTTTGCTTAATCCGAACGCTGTCGCGGCGCATTAAATAAACGGTCTTCTGTCAAGAACGAGACGGAGCGGCTTTTCGGTGATGATCTTACCCGGAAGCGCGGATTGAAGCTCCGCAAGAGCGCAGCAGGCTCCGAAAAGCATGTGCAGATCGTTAAAGCTCTCGTCACGCTCGTAATCGATGCTCATCATATAATCGCAGAATTTTACGGCAAATTCCTCGATCAGAGCCATACGCTCCTCGTAGCGGTGAGGCGTCTGACGTCCGGCGCGGGTGAGACAGAACAGCCAGTCCACCTCGATGAAGTTGCACTTTTGCATAAAGTTGGTGGGAAGTCCGTCTTCGGTGAACATCTTGATGCAGGAATCAACTACCTTTTCGGGATAACGAAGAGGCATTTTTGCGTATTCGTGGTTGAAAAGGTAATGGAATCCGCCTGCCATATAGTTGAAAAGAGAGGCTTTGCCGTTCAGCACCCGCTGATTTGAGCAGGGCGCGCTTTCGGAGTAGCCCTTTTTCCAAAAGCCCGTGACCTCGTCCGCATTGTCATTGAACCACTCAAAGTAATTTTTGCTGAAATCCTCGGTGATCTCGTCGGCGTTGACCAGAGCGGCGTAAACGCCTGCGCCGAGATGGGATTGCTGCCAGGGATTCGTTTGCCAGTCCAGACTTTCGAGAAGAGCGTAAAGCTCTTTTTTGTCGAAATACTTGTGAAGTCCTTTTACCTTGTAAAGCGGCTTCGCGTCGAAAAGCTGAAGGGCGGCGAGACAGTGCGCGGTGGTATGTATGGGATCGTGGCTGACCTCGTAAAACATACCCGTTTCCGCGTTCTGCATAGTCTGCAGTTCGTGGATTCTCGCGTTGCGGGTCGCATCGTCGCAGTAAAAATCGTTTATGGTGTAAAGAATATTCGCGGCGTCTGCGCAGCCGTATTCATTCTTGCCGAGCTCGCGGGGAGCGCTGTCTCCGCCCCAGACGTTTCCGCCCCAGAGCCAACGGCAGTACGCGCCTTTTTCGCTAAGCTCATGACGCTCAACGCATTTCTTTATTTCCTTTATCAGAGGACGTATATCAATGTTTTGCATCTTGGTATCCTTTCTTATCTCATATAAAGAAATTATACCATTGACGGCAAAAAAAGTCAATAAATACATTATAAATAAATATACGCATATTAACCAAATTTAAAAGAATATTATTGACATTTTAACAAATCGGTGGTAAACTTATCAGTATAACGTGATGTTGATTTTACGCTCTGAAAGGGGGACAAGGGATGGAGCAGAGCTATCTTACAAGTAACGGCGTTCAGGTCTACAGCTATCGCAACAGCAAGATCGGCTCATTTGCTATTTCGCTGTTTTTGCGTAGCGGACTCATTTACGAAAGCGAAGAGACGAGTGGCTTTTCCCACTTTTTCGAGCATTGTGTTTTCCGCAATATAAACGCGGTCATGGGCGGAAAAATGTACGAGACGCTTGACAGATGCGGTCTGGATTTCAACGCCCTTACCCATACGAATTATATAGAGCTTACGATCGGCGGAGCCGTCTCGCATTTTGACGACGCCGCAAGGATAATCGCCCTCGCCCTCAGTCCAATCGTTTTCGGTAAAACGGTGCTTGACGCGGAGAAGAGAAGGATCAAATCCGAGATCAGGGAAAACGGCAGCTCATCCATCGAGCGTTTTTCCGACAAGACGGTCTTTAGTGGCTCGTCCATCGAGAATAAGACCATTCTGGGAAAAGTTACGAATATAGACCGTTTCAGCTTGAAAATGCTGAAAAAGGAGACGGAAAGCATACTGACGAAGGAAAATATGTTTTTCTACGTCGGCGGTAATTTTTCCGACGCATCTCTTTCGGAGTTTTACTCTCTGATCGAGAACCAAAGGGTCTACAGCGGTCAAAAGCGGGAGAATAAAGTTACCTTTCCCGAGGATTTCGGAAAAAGAGACTGCGCGGTGGCGGTGAAAAACGCCCAGTCAACGGAGGTCTGCATAACCTTTGACGTGAGCGCCACGGACTGCACTCTGCAGGAGCTTCTTTGTCTGTGGGATACGCTGTTCCTCGGAGAGAGCTGTCCCATGTACCGCGAGCTTTCGGAGGATCTGGGGCTTATCTACAGTTATTCGGATACCATGTATATTTTTGACGGTTTCGCGGGTGTGAGTGTGATCTACGAGGTTCGCGGAGATAAGCTGATGCAGAGCCTCGAGACCGTTTTCGATATGTTCGAGAGCGCGAAGACCGAGTCGGAAAAGAGACTGCCGCTGATACTGCCGTTTTTCACGGACGACGGTGATATACTGCTGGACGACGCGGGAAAGATTGTTTCGGACTTTGGATATTACAACCATATTCTTAGTTGCGGTTACAGAAACACAGAGGATATGAAGAACGCCTTCCGCGCTGTTCGCGGAGAAAGACTGAACGAGCTCGCACGAAAAGTCTTTAAGCCCGACAATCTTGTCGTGGCGATCAAGGGCAACAAGAAAAAGATCGATATGGAAGCAATAAGGCGGACGGCGGCTTGCAGGATCGGAAAATAAAAAAGGGATGTACGTTATTTAACGCGCCTCCCATATTTTATTATACGATTATACGGCTTCTTCCTCGCAAGGCTCCTTGAGGAGTACCATGGTTTTTTCTATGCGGTGGTCCTTTATGGACGTGATCTTCACGGTCATGAGCTCGTTTTCAGCCGTCGTAACAGTACCGTCGTCGGGGATCTCGCCGAGCATTTTGATGACGTAGCCCGAGAAGGTGTCGCAGTCCGTCTTTATGGAAATACCAAGGGCATCTTCAACGTCCTCGATAGGAGCTGAACCGTATATCTTCCACATTTTGGAGTCCAGGGGTTCGATCTCGGGTGCTTTTGGTGTTTCTTCCTCTTCATCCTCGTAGATGTCGCCCACGATACATTCAAGCAGATCCGTGACCGTAACTATACCGCTCATTCCGCCGTATTCGTCGATGACTATAGCGGCGTAATTCCTTCTCTGCTTCATGTTTTTGAAGAGCAGATTTGCTTTCGCGGATTCGGGGACGAAGTAGGGCGCCTTTACCGCGCCTTCCATAACGGCGTTTCTTTCGATAGTCTTGAGACGGAAATAATCCTTTGAATTAAGAACTCCCACCACCTTGTCGATGCTTCCTTCGCAGATGGGAAAATATGTATGTCGGCTTTTTGTGATCGTGCTGTCCCACTCCTCGTCGGTCTCGTGAGTCCAAAGGATCGTGATGCCGGTACGGTGGGTTGCGATGTCGTTTGCGGTAAGATCGTCGAACTCGAATACGTTTTTGATGAGCTCCTGCTCCTCGCTGTCGATCATACCCGTTTCGCTTCCCGCGTCAACCATCATTTTGATCTCTTCCTCGGTGACCTTTTTGCTTTCAAGAGGATCTGTGCCGCAGAGCTTGAGAATGGGATGAGCGAAAAACTCGATAAGCTTATTGAGCGGTAAGAACAGTATCAAAAAGAAACGGACGAAGCCGAGCAGAGCGCAAGCAAACTTTTCGGGAGATCTGAAGACTACGCTTGAAGGAATGTAACAGCAGAGCATGGATATAAGAAATGAGCTCGCCAGAACCGCAAGGGCGGCGCATCCGAAAAAAGCGGCGATGTAGGCTTCGCTTTCATTCGTTACCTTGAAAGCGGTAAGCAGACGGGGAACGAGATCAAGGGCGCAGAAGGCGCCGCTAAGCAGATAAAGAAAACCCGTTACCGCGTGCAGGGAGGAGGAAAAGCTTTCGGAAGAGCGGAGATATTTCGTTATCCTTTCTGCGGAGAGCTTTTTGATTTCGGGAAGCTCCGATAGCCCGGACTCCGTGCAGGAGAGTATAGCGTTCTCGCCAAGTTTTAAAATTGCGATGATGATCATTGCTGCGATGCTGATGGTGTAGATAGGAATATTCATGATTTTGACGTGTCCTTTTATCCAAGTTTTTTAATAAAAAGCGAAACGGCATAACCCGAATCCGAGAGAATTCAGGCTATGCCGTATTAAATTTCCTTTAAACTTCGCCCGCTGGCGTCGGAAGTATCCATTGAAAAATAAGATCCTTTGCAAGTTTTTATACATTTTTAATGACTTTGAAACGATTATAGCATACTTTTGCGTCAAAGTCAACGAAAACGCGGTGATATTAACAGTTTGTTAACTTATGGGTTGGTTCTTAGGTGTTGACTTGATGAGAAAAAAAGATATAATATATATAATAAGTATTGTGAGGAAGTATATTTTGAGCAACATATTTGACATTTTTAAAAGTATAGAGAACGAAAAGAATAAAGTTCCCCTCGGTGCGCCAGAGATGATAGTGGTATTTCTCGGAAATCCCGGAAGTGAGTACGCCCGCAACCGGCATAACGCGGGGTTCATGCTCTCGGAATACATCGCTGAAAAGGATAACGTGCGTATCGACCGTTTACGCTTCAAGGCGCTGACGGGAGAGACGGTGATCGGCGGCAAAAAGGTGCTGATGCTGAAGCCCCAGACCTATATGAACCATTCGGGCGAGGCGGTCCGCGAGGCGCTTGATTTCTACAAGCTGAAGGCGGAGACCGATATGATCGTGGTCTACGACGATATGAGCTTCGAGTGCGGCAAGCTGAGAATAAGAGAAAAGGGCTCGGCGGGCGGTCATAAAGGGATCAAGAGCATCATCTACCATACGGGAACGGACGTTTTCAAAAGAATAAAGATAGGCGTCGGAATCCCGCCAAAGGGCGCGGTCATCACCGATTGGGTGCTTGGGAATATTCCCGAAAAGGACAGAGAGCCTTTCTTCGACTCCCTGAAAAGAGCGGCGGAAGCCCTTGAGATGATGGTTTCGGGAAAGATGAACGACGCGATGAACAAGTATAACCGATGAAACGGGGGAACCGATGAAACGCCTGATAGAACCAATACGGCAGGAAAAGGAATACAAGGAGCTGCTTGCGGAAACGGTAGCTCAGAGTAAGTCCAAACGCAAATATCCCGTTTTGATCACGGGACTTTCCGACGGCGCAAGGGGTATTTTCGCCATAGCCTTGTCGCAGGATTTCAAGTCGAAGACCGGCGGAAAGACGCTTTTGATAGTTCCGGATGAAGCCGCGGGATATCTTGTGGAAAAGATATTTACGGAATGCGGACTTAAAGCGGCGGTATATCCGTTCAGAGATTTCAGTTACAGCAAGATAAGCGCCTCTCACTCTTACGAGCATGAGAGGCTTTCCGTGCTTGATAAAATAATTTCGGAGGATGCGGATATCTTTATCGCGACTCCCGACGCTGCGGTGCAGTTCACGATACCGAAAAAGCGTCTTGAAGCGCTGACGGTATCCCTGAAGGCGGGCGACGAGATGCCCCCCGAAGCCCTTACCGAAAAGCTGCTGCTCCTTGGCTACTCCAGATGCGATATGGTCGAGGGAGAGGGACAATTCTCGGTCAGGGGTGACATCTGCGACGTTTTTCCTCCGAAATGCGAGAGCCCTATCCGAGTGGAATATTTCGGCGATGAGGTGGATAGGATAGCCCGCTTTGATATATTTACTCAGCGTACGACGGAGATGCTGGACGCTCTTGTCCTTTCACCGGGACGCGAGGTGATCATAGGCGGAGCGGAAAGAGAAGAGCTTGCCAAGGCGATCGAGGGGCAGATTAAAAAATGTAAGAACGAAAGCGCGGAGGCGGAGCTCAGAGAAGAGCTTGAAGCGGTGCGCGCGGGAACGGATATCTCCTTTGCGGACAAATATATATCCGTAATCTATCCTGAAAAAGAGACGCTTCTGGATTATTTCGACGAAAACGCGTTGGTCATCGTTCAGGAGATGTCGGCGGTCACCGACAGACTGAAAAGCTACGACTATCACCTTCGCGAGACCGCGGAAGCGCTGATAAGCGCGGGACTCGTTTCGGGCAGTACAGCGCTTTACGGTAAAAGCAGCGAGGAGTTCAGCTGGTTCGTCTCAGATCACGCGGCGGTATTCTGTAATACCTTCACGTCGAGCTACGAGCGTCTTTCGGGACTGTTCAATATAAAATGCAAGCAGAACGTTTCATATAAGGATAACCTGGATCTTCTTATCGAGGATCTGGAGCATTTTATCGCTCTCGGTTACAGAATGAATATACTGACGGAAAACGAAACTGTCTCCAAAAAGCTTTGCGAGGTTCTGCTCGATCACGGCATCGCTTCGAGGATCGAGGGAACAGCCGAGATAGGGATCCCGAATTTCGTCAGCGGAATGAATATACCGGGATTTGAGCTTTCGGGCTCGAAATACGTCTGTCTTTCAATGTACTCGTCCATGTTTTCGCAGGGACGGGTAATATCGGCGAAAAGAAAGGCGAAGTCAAAAAAGAGCTCTAAGGAAAGAATATCATCGTATTCAGAGCTGGCGATAGGCGATTACGTCGTCCACGAAAACCACGGCGTGGGAAGATACTGCGGTATCTCCACCGTCACTATGGGCGGAGTTACCAGCGATTATATAAAGCTCGAGTACGCGGGCGACGGAAATCTGTACCTGCCCTGCACGCAGCTGGATATGCTCTCAAAGTATATGGGCGCAGGGGCGGAAGCGGGAACAGTCAAGCTTTCCAGACTCGGAGGAGCGGAATGGGGCAAGGCGAAGCTAAAAGCAAAGATCGCCGCGAAGGAGATGGCGAAGGAGCTTATCCAGCTATACGCGGAGCGTATGCGTAAAAAGGGTATCGCCTTCGACGAGGACGACGCGCTCCAGCAGGAGTTTGAAAGCGCGTTCGAGTATTCTGAAACGGACGGTCAGCTGGAAGCGGCGCGTGAGATCAAAGAAGATATGGAGAGCGAGGTGCCGATGGAGCGTCTTCTCTGCGGAGACGTTGGATACGGTAAGACAGAGGTCGCTTTGCGGGCGGCATTCAAGGCAGTTCGCAGCGGATACCAGGTGGCTCTGCTCGTTCCTACCACTATTCTCGCGTTCCAGCATTACCAGACGATCCTCTCCAGAATGAGAGGCTTTCCCGTTACCGTGGATATGATGTCGCGTTTCAGAAAGCCGAAGGAGCAAAAAGAGACCGCGAAACGCCTGAAGAGAGGCGAGGTGGATATCCTCGTCGGAACGCACAGAATACTTTCAAAGGATATAGAATTCAAAAATCTCGGACTTGTCATAGTTGACGAGGAGCAGCGCTTCGGCGTCGCGCAGAAGGAAAAGCTCAAGCAGCTGGTCCGCGACGTTGACGTGCTTACGCTTACCGCAACTCCCATACCGCGAACGCTCAATATGGCGATGAGCGGAATAAGAGATATGTCGGTCCTTGAGGATCCGCCCGTCGACAGAATACCGGTTCAGACCTACGTTCTGGAATACGATGAGGTCATATTAGCGGAAGCGATAAAGAAGGAGCTCCGCAGGGGCGGACAGGTCTTCTATCTGCACAACCGCATAGAGACCTTGCAGGATATAGCGGCGAGGATATCGTCGTACGCGCCCGACGCAGTGATAGCGGTGGCTCACGGTCAGATGGACAAGGAGGAGCTTTCGGATATCTGGAAAGAGATGCTGGAAGGAAACGTGGATATACTCGTCTGCACGACGCTGATCGAAGCGGGCGTTGATATCCCAAACGCAAATACCTTGATAATCGACGACGCCGAGCGTTACGGACTCGCCCAGCTCCACCAGATCAGAGGAAGAGTGGGCCGTTCGGGCAGACGCGCGTACGCATACCTTACTTATCAACGGGGAAAGCTCTTGACGGAGGTTGCGGAAAAGCGTTTGGCAGCGATACGTGATTTTACGGAGTTTGGCTCGGGATTCAGAGTCGCGCTCAAGGATATGGAGATACGCGGAGCGGGAAATCTGCTTGGAAGCGAGCAGCACGGTCAGATAGAGAGCGTGGGATACGATCTTTACATGAAGCTGCTGAACGAGGCGGTGCTGGAGGAGAAGGGCGAAAGGATAGAGAAGAAGGTGGAATGCTCAGTCTCTCTCAATACGGACGCATATATCCCCGAAAAATATATCAGAAGCACGGCTCAGAGGATCGACGCGTATAAAAAGATCGCCTCTGTCGAAACCGAGGAGGATAAGGACGACGTTTACGACGAGCTGGCGGACAGATACGGCACTCCACCGAAGCAGGCGCTTATACTTCTCGATATCTCACTTATACGCTCCATGGGAGGAAGCGCGGGATTTGATAAGATAGAGCTCAGAAACGGCGCCGCGCTGATGTTTACCAAGAGCTTTGATATGGAGATATGGAAGAAACTGCTCTCGGACTACAAGGGTAAGCTGTTCTTATCCGCGGGAAATACGCCATACGCTACGCTGAAGATAAGCGGCAAAAACGGAGTTACGGGCGAGATACTGGATTTGTTAAAAAAATATATACAAATTAAAGTCGCAAAAACTGTGGACAGACAAGAAAAAATTTGATATAATAAAAAAAGCAAACGCTTTTAAGGAAGGATAAAATATTTTGAAAAGAAGATTTTTGTGTCTTATAATTGCCGCCGCAATCATGCTCGGATGCTTTTCGGGCTGCGGAGTCGTCAAAGGCGACACGGTCATGGAATACGAGGGCTATAAAATAACGGAAGCGATGTATTCCTACTGGATGGCAAGATATAAGACGATATTCCTGTACACATATAACGGATCGGGAGATCAGACGAAATTTTGGAATACCGAAATCAGCGAAGGGTACACTTACGATAAGTTCATTACCGAGTATATCAATTTCTACGCTAAGCAGGTGCTGGTGGCGATGAAGCTGTTCGACGATTATTCGCTGGTGTTCTCCGAGAACGTGAAGCAGAATATTAAGGATCAGGTGAACGCGCTTATCGACTCTTACGGCACGAAGGCGGAGCTCAACGCCTATCTCGCCGAATACGGACTTAACGTAGCCACTCTTGAAAGAATATATTACGCGCAGGCGAAGCTGACCGCGGTCAACGATCACCTTTACGGCGAAAATGGTATCTCAAAGGTCACCGACGCGGAAAGAGATAACTACTACAAGGCGAATTATTATTGCGCGGAATGGATATACGTCTATACTAAGGTCAAGTTGAAGACCAACGAAAGCGGAGATTACGTAACCGATTCAAACGGAGTTTACGTAACCGAAGAGCTGACCGAGGCGGAAAAGCTTGCGCAAAAGCAAAAGGTGGATGATATTCTGGAAAAGATCGGCGCGGGTGAGGATTTCAAAGCGCTGAAAGCTAAGTATTCCGAAGAGGATCAGGAAAAATACGCGTATTATCCGGACGGAGTCAATATATCCGCAAACGACTACGGAACGTACGGCGCGGAGTTCATCAAAAAGCTCTCCGAGACGGAGCTCGGCGGTATAACCCTGGTCGAGGATGAATACGCCACGTTCATAATCAAAAGATATCCGCTAAAGGAGTTTTCCGAGCTGACTACTCAGGAAAAGAACATAATGGTGGATTTTGAGACCTACGTTCTTGACGCAAAGTCGGAGGCGTATTACAAAGCCGCAGAGGTAAAGGAATTTTCCGAGGTCATGGCAAGATTCGATATACGCGAGCATAAAGGTCTGACCAATACCAATATCTGATTCTGTTAAAAATGAAGAAAGTAAGAGGAAAACGATCATGATGGAGAGTATAAAAAACGCAATTCTTTACGGTAAGGATTTTTGCGAGGATACAGTTGAAAATCTCAGAGAGACCATAGTTACCGCCGTTGACACAGCGAAGCTGCAGTATAAGATCAACGCGCTCCGCAACGAGATCAACGTGCTTTACTCCGTTCTCGGACGCGATAAGTATATGGAGGAGACGGGGGAGTCCGCGGAAAAGACGGACGGCGAGGAGATAAAGACGCTTTGCGAAAGGATCAAGCAGAAGGAGGAGCTCCTTTCAGGACTTGAAAAGCAGTACAGAGTCGTATGCGGAAAGGTGATTTGCCCAGACTGCGGTAAGTTTATGTCAGATAACTATACCTTCTGTCCATGGTGCGGCAGGCGCATCGGCGAGGAGGATTCCGACGAGGAGGCGGACGTTACGGAGGACGCGCTTCTCGAAATAAGAGAGATAGACGAGCTCTGAGAGTAAAAAGTATTGTTAAAATGCACGAAACGGATTTGACTACCGCTGAAATGATAGTCTTAGTGCCGAAATTGCGGATTTGAAAAAATAATTTCAAATAACTATTGCAATTTTTAAGTTAGTATGATATAATAACAGTATAATAAAATAGTATAGAAAGAGTAGGATAGAATATAACCTGCTCTTTTCTCTTTATCTAATACGGGATAATTTACATCCGAAAGGAGAGTTACGTTATGGCGCAGAAGAAGAACACTGCGGAGAAGGTAAGAGAGCTTATTGAAGCCACGGTCGCAGAGCTCGGATATGAGATCTGGGACGTTGAGTATTCCAAGATCGGAACCGAAAGACATCTGGAGATAACAATCGACAGCGAAAACGGTATCGACCTTACCGACTGCGAAAAGGTCCACAGAGCCATCGAGGTGATAATCGACGAGGCGGATCCCATCGAGGAGATGTACTATCTGGACGTTTCGTCTCCGGGACTGGAAAGATCCATCCGTCTTCCGGAGCATTTTGAAAAATGCGTTGGAGAAACGGTGGAATTCAAGCTGTTTTCGCAGTTTGAAGGCAAGAAGAGCGTGATCGGCGAGCTGATGTCTTACGACAGAGAGAACGATAAAGCTACGATCCGCGAAAAGAACGGCAAGGAATACGTTATAGAAAGAAAACTTATATCAAAAGCAAACACATATTTTGAAATGTAACAAGAAATAGGAGGAAAAAACAAAACAAATGAACAAGGCACTGTTTGCGGCTCTTGATATGCTTGAGAGCGAAAAAGGAATACCGAAGACGTATATGTACGAGAAGCTCGAAGCGGCTCTCGTAAGCGCTTACCGCAGAGAGATGGGCGGAAGCACGAATGTCAGAGTACAGATAAATGAAGAAAAGTACGATTTCAAAATGTTCAAGAGACTGGACGTTGTTGAAGAGGTAACTGATGCAAACACACAGATATCTCTCGCTGACGCAAAGAAGATGTCGAGAAGACACGTTCTGGGCGGAGTAGTTGAGATAGAGGTAAAGCCGGATGAATTCCGCAGACTCAGCGCGATAACCGGAAAGCAGGTTATCGTTCAGGCGATAAGAGAGGCGGAAAGAGGAATCATATATAAGGAATACGAGGAGAAGAAGGAGGAGATCGTTTCCGCAGTGGTCGACAAGGTGGATCCTGAGACAGGAAACGTAAGACTCGTCCTCGGAAACAGCGCGGTAACGCTTCTCAAGTCGGAGCAGATCCCCGGCGAGACCTTCGAGCCCGGTCAGCACGTCAAGGTGTACGTTATCGAGGTAAAGAAGGAGCTCAACGGCCGTCCTTACGTTACCATCTCCAGAACGCATTCCGGACTTGTCAAGCGTTTGTTTGAGCTCAACGTTCCCGAGATCGCAGACGGAACCCTCATCATTATGAGCGTAGCAAGAGAAGCAGGCTCCAGAACCAAGGTGGCTCTTATGAGCAGAGATCCTAACGTCGATCCCATAGGAACCTGCGTCGGACCTCAGAATAACCGTAAGTCTGCGGTAGCAGATGAGCTCAACGGCGAAAAGATCGATATTATTCGCCACAGCGAGCAGATCGAGGAGTTCGTAAAAGCGGCTCTCGCACCCGCTGATATCGAAAGAGTAGAGATGGACGGCGAAAAGGCTTGCAGAGTTTACGTTAAGCCCGAGCAGCTCTCCCTCGCTATCGGTAAGGAAGGTCAGAACGCCCGTCTTGCAGCAAGACTTACAGGCGTAAAGATCGATATCAAGAGCACGGACGCTGAATAAGGTAGATACCGTGGAAACGAAAAAGAAGAAGATCCCGGAGCGCAGATGCGTGGGATGCGGAGAGACTAAGGAGAAAAAAGCTCTGATAAGAGTGGTGCGTACTCCCGAAGGAGAAGTGGTTCTTGACGTAACGGGCAAGAAATCGGGAAGAGGCGCGTACATCTGCCATTCTCTCAGCTGTTTCAAAAAAGCGCGCAAGAGCAAGCGATTTGAAACCAATCTCAGCGTCGAGATTCCGGATGAGATATACGATAAGCTCGAAAAAGAGCTTACAGAGAGCGCGATATGACACCAAAGGAACAAAAAGCCTATAATCTCATAGGCATAGCGAAGAAGGCAGGCAAGGTCATCGGCGGAACGGATATGGTGGCGGATAGGATAAGAGAGAAAAGAAACGCAGTCAAAGCGGTCCTTATCAGCAGCGACGCATCCGAAAATACGCTGAAAAAGATAATCAATACTGCGACCTTTTATAAAGTTCCCGCAGTGAAGACGAACATAGACAAGGCTACGCTTGCCAAGATAACGGGAAGCATGGGAGAGCGCTCTGTGATAGGGATAACGGACGAAGGGCTGGCAAAAGCAATAATGTCGTACGTTACCGACGAAACGGAATAAATTTAAAATACTTTTAAAGAAAAATGAGGCGGAGGGTAAATTGAAGCGTACCCGCGCGCCTTCAGAAATTAAGAAAGGAAAGGTTATACTTGATGGCAACTACAACACAAAACAGCATGAAGATCAGTACACTTGCCAAAGAACTCAAAATGAAATCGGGTAAAGAGCTTATCGAAAAGCTTAAGGAACTCGGCTTCGCGGATATCAAATCCACCCAGAGTACGATAACGGAAGACGCTTTCAATGCGCTTTTTGAAAGCATTAAGCCTACGTACATGGCAGGCGTTGATATCGACGATTATCTCGGCGGTAAAGCCGTGATAGCGGAATTCAGCGGCGAAAAGGCAGCGCCCAAGCCGTCCAAAACGGCAGAAAAGGCTGAAAAGAAGGAGGAAAAGGCGGAACAGCCAAAGGAAGAAAAGAAGGCTTCCAAGGAAACAGCTCCCGCCGCTCCCGAAAAGCCCGCTAAGGAAGCTAAAAAAGCAGAGCCTAAGACAGAGGCTAAGCCTGCGGCAAAGACTGAGACGAAGGCAGAGCCTAAGGTTGAAGCAAAGCCCGAGGTAAAGGCGGAGAAAAAGGCGGAGCCCAAGGCAGAGGTGAAGCCCGAAGCTAAACCCGATGTCAAGGTAGAAAAGAAGCCCGCTCCCGCAAAGCAGGAGCCTAAGCAGGAAGCAAAGCCTGTCAAGAACGAAAAGCCCGAGGTCAAACCCGAGCCTAAGCCCGCAGTCAAGGAAGAGGTCAAGAAGGAGGAGAAGCCTGCTCCCGCAGCGCAGAACACAGAGTCTGCTCAGCAGAAGCCTCAGGGCAACAAGAACAACGCGCAGAAGGAGAGAGTATTTACTCCCCCCACACAGCAGAACGCTAAGGCGCAGAAGCCTCAAAAGCCGCAGAAGCCCCAGCCTCAGCAGAATCAGCCCCAGCGTCCCAAGATGCAGGGCGGAGTCGATCTGAACGCTCAGATAGCGGACCGTAACGCAAACTCCAAGTCCAGAGTAGTCGTTACAAGAGGCTCTTCCGTAGATCTTTCAAAGTACGACGAGAAATTCGAGCACCTTGCGAGCAAGGCGGGTAAGGATTACAGCGATACCCGCGGAGGAAGAGTGGTCGACGGAAGAAAGAAGGGCGGAAAGTTCGATAAGGAGAAGGATAAGGAAAGAATCGAGCTGGAAAAGCTTCGTAAGCAGCAGATGGAAAAGGCGAGACGCCTTCCCGTTTCCGTATCCATTCCCGACGAGATCACAGTCAGCGAGCTTGCATCCAGACTCAAGATCTCCGCAGGCGAGCTTATTAAAAAGCTCTTTATGCTGGGCGTTATGGCTAACGTAAATCAGACCATCGATTACGATACAGCGTACCTTATAGCCGATGAAATGGGCGCTAAGGTTACAAAGGAAGTCGTAGTAACAATAGAAGAAAAGCTCTTTGAAGAGGAAGCTGACGACGAAAAGGATCTTATAACAAGAGCACCCGTAGTCTGCGTTATGGGACACGTTGACCACGGTAAGACGTCTCTCCTCGACGCTATCCGTCATACGAAGGTAACTCAGGGCGAGGCAGGCGGTATCACACAGCATATCGGCGCGTACAGAGTTAAGGTAGACGGCAGAGACATCACCTTCCTCGATACCCCCGGACACGAGGCGTTCACCTCTATGAGAGCGAGAGGCGCGATGGCAACGGATATCGCTATCCTGGTCGTTGCGGCAGACGACGGTATCATGCCTCAGACAGTCGAGGCTATCAACCACGCAAAGGCGGCGGGAGTCGATATCATCGTCGCTATCAATAAGATGGATAAGCCCACGGCTAATCCCGATCAGATCATGCAGGCCCTTACTCAGTACGAGCTGGTTCCCGAGGAATGGGGCGGTGACGTTATCTGCGTTCCCGTATCAGCTCTTACAGGAAAGGGTATCGACGACCTGCTTGAGACCGTAAATCTTATAGCTGACGTTAAGGAGTATAAGGCTAACCCCGACAGACACGCGAAGGGCGTCGTTATCGAGGCTAAGCTGGACCGCGGAAGAGGCCCGGTAGCTACTGTGCTCGTACAGAACGGTACGCTTAAGATCGGCGATATAGTTATCGCAGGAACGTCAGTCGGACGCGTAAAAGCGATGAAGGACGATAACGGCAGACAGGTCAAGGTCGCAGGACCTTCCGTTCCCGTTGAGATAGACGGTCTGAGCGAGGTTCCTTCAGCAGGCGACGAGTTCAACGCGGTTGAAAACGAGCGTATGGCTAAGGAGCTTGCAGAGCAGCGTAAGGAAAAGATCAAGGACGAGATGTTCAAGGCTAACGCCAAGGTCAACCTCGAGGCTCTGTTCGACAGCATGAACGACGGAGTTAAGGAGCTGAACGTCATCGTAAAGGCAGACGTTCAGGGTTCTGCGGAAGCAGTCAAGTCGTCTCTGCTCAAGCTTACCAATGAAGAGGTCAAGGTAAGCGTTATCCATTCCGGCGCAGGCGGAATCGTTGAAAGCGACGTAATGCTCGCGGCAGCTTCAAACGCGATCATTGTCGGCTTTAACGTAAGACCTGACAAGGTAGCTCTCGACTCTGCGGAAAAGCAGAAGGTAGATATCAGAACTTATAGGATCATCTACGACTGCATCGAAGAGATCCAGGCGGCTATGAAGGGTATGCTTGCTCCCGAATTCAAGGAAAGCGTTATCGGTCACGCTGAGGTCCGCCAGGCTATCAGAGTACCTAACGTCGGTATAATCGCAGGATGTTACATTACAGACGGTAAGGTAACGAGAAACTGCAAGATGAGAATCCTCCGTGACTCCATACTCCTCTGCGAAGATAAGCTTGCGTCGCTCCGTCGCTTCAAGGACGACGTTAAGGAAGTCGCTCAGGGATACGAGTGCGGTGTAGGCATCGAAAACTTCAACGATATCAGAGAGGGCGACGTTCTCGAATTCTTTGAAATGGTTGAGGTAGAAAGATAAGCTTTTCGCAAAAAGCGCAGCGGAAAAGTCTTAGATAATTTTTCCTTTCTTTAAAAGTAAATAGAAACTCCCGCAGATATTCATCAAACGGTCTGCGGGAGTTTTTTCAATGTTTTATTGATTAGTATTGTTTAATATTTCGTTCTTCTTGTTTTCATATTCTTCTTGGGTCAGAATTCCTTTATCAAACATTTCTTTGTATTTTAGTAACTTGTCTAAATTAACGATTTCCGATTCAGAAATTTCAGAATCGCTACTTATGATTTTGTCTAATTTATCATTTTCGTCGTTTTTTTCAGAGATATGTGTTACAAGCAAGTTGCTTATATATTTATCTACATATTTAAAAGGCTTTTTTAGATAATGGGTAATTATTATCATTGCAAAATATCCAATTGCCCATATCTTTATGTTTGGAGATTTAACCAGAACATCAGATTTCCATACAAGGAAAAGATATACCCCTAAAAATATAATCCTCAAAAATGTATTTTTGCTAATTTTTAATGAATATGCTACATACTTACTTTTATAAGGGGAGGGATCGGTAGTGTATAGACTTGGTTTAAAGGACATTATTAAAACGTAAAAGAGTTGTATAATTGATGAAAAAATGATTATAAGTAATACAATAAATCTTAAAGCAACATACCAGTTTGAAAAATCAGTTAATACAATTGCTTGGTTGAGTACGCCTTGTAAAAGCTCATATCCCGTTAATTGTGATAGCCTTAAGCAAAGTGCCGCTGATAGAACAAAAAAGATATTAATGATATCACTTAAGGATAACAATTTAATTGATTTTTTAATTTCGGCATCAGACGGACGGGCGATTGGATTATTTTCCATATAATTCTCCTCCTTTTAGATGTTCTTATTACTAAGCAGTTGTTGTTTGCGTGCTTTAAATTCTTCTTCTGTTATTATGCCATTGTCTAATAATTCTTTATATTTAGATAGTAATTCTAATGTCATATCTTCGGTATTTTTCTTTGGATTTGATATATTAATTTTAATATCTAATGGTTTTACTTTCCCTGCCATAGCGTTTTTCCAATGTTTTCGAAGATAGAATTCTGTAATGAATATAACAATATATAATATGATTAAGAATTTAAAGTGGGATGGTATAGTGATTAGTGTTTTGCTTGTATTTAATGATAATTGAATAGATTTGTTAATAACATTAATATAATAGGTATCTGCAATTAATAGCCCTATATTTCCAAAAACAATGGAATATACAGTATCATGAATTTCGTTTATGCACTTGTTTTCGCATAAATCATATTTTAAAGATCGATAAACTAAAGAAATAATAGAACCAAAAGTAGAAACAACATAGGTAAATGCTACTACTCGGACGAGCATATAAATTGAAGAGTCTCCGGAGTCTGATACTAATTTATATAGATTATCTAATAAATCAAATTTATCTGATGATGTGACAATATCAAAAATATTTACACTTATAGGTATTTCAAAATTCAAAATTTCTGACGTGTATTCAAATTTGAATATAGGTAAAAAAATCGTTATCAACGAAATGATAGTTCCTATTATTGCTAAACATAATGCAATTAAAGTGTACCCTCTTGTAAATTCCTTTTTCATAAAGCTCTCCTTAGCAATACAAAATTCTCATTATTGACAGTATAACACAAAAAAACATATTTGTCAACCCAAAAGAGTTAAGTTTTTGAACTCAAAATGGTTAAAATGTATTTATACCATTTTGAGGAGGATCGAAAATGACAATAGGGGATGCAACAAGAATAAGGATAAAAGAGCTTTGTAGTGAGAAAAAGATAACGGTAAATAAATTATCAACTATTTGTGGAATAACTCAATCAACACTCAATAATATTATCAGTGGAAGAAATAACAGTACAACTATCTCTACAATTAAAAAAATATGCGATGGACTTGAAATAACCATTCAAGATTTCTTTAATTCGGATGTTTTTTTAGACCTTGAGCAGGAAGTACAGTAAACTCTCGCATAAAAACTGCATAAATATTGTATTTTTTGCATTTTCTATTGACAATTAAAGAATAAACTGCTATAATAGTTTTATCGTAGCTTTTAAGGGACATCCATAGCGAGTTGAGTATCCCAAAAAGTCCGATACGAATAATTTTTAGTGCTTAAAAAGCAAAAAGGAGAAAAATCAAAATGAAAAGAATTCTTGCACTTGTAATGGCAGTACTTATGTGCGCCTGCTGCTTCGTTGCTTGCGAAAAGACAGACGAAGAAAAGCCTACACTCGTTTGCGGAGTAACTATCTTCAAAAAAATGAACGAAAAAGACGAAAACGGTAACTGGACAGGATTTGAGTCCGAGTTCGCTATCGAGGTCGGTAAGATCATCGGTTACGACGTTAAGTTCCAGGAGATCGACTGGGGACAGAAGTATATGGAGCTTTCCTCCGGTACTATCGACTGTATCTGGAATGGCTTCACAGCTAACTCTACAGATAAGATCGACGGTGTTGATACAAAGCGTTCCGATCTCGTTGACTTTACATACGGTTACATGCTCAACCAGCAGTGCGTAGTTATCAAGAAGGATAACGCAGATAAGATCAAGAGCGAAGCTGACCTTGCAGGTAAGAAGGCCGGCGTTGAGGGCGGAAGCGCAGGTGAAAGCTATGCGGCATCCGTTATCGGCGAAACAGGAAGCATGGACAAGTATACAGCTCAGAATAAGGCATTCCTCGAAGTTAAGTCCGGTGCGGTTGATTTCGCAGTAATGGATATCGTTCTTGCAAAGAACGTTTGCGGACAGGGCGATTACGCTGATCTTATGATCGTTGAAGATATCAAGCTTTCTTCCGAGGTTTACGCGGTAGGCTTCTCCAAGGGCAGCGAGCTTACAGCTAAGGTAAACGAAGCTATAAAAACACTCTTTGAGAACGGAAAGATCGCAGAGCTTGCAACAAAGTACGGCTTTGAGAACGTAGTTCAGCTCGTTGAGAAGATCGAGGACTAATTTTAAAATAAAGGAATAAATAATGGCAATAACTTGGGAATCATTTTGGAAGGTAACCTTAAGGTTACTTGAAGGATTCGAAACGACGTGCCTGATCTTTGCGCTAACACTCGTGTTAGCGCTTCCTTTAGGTTTAGTGATATCTTTCGGATCCATGTCTAAATTCAAACCGCTTGCGTATATAACAAAGGTGTTCGTTTGGATAATTCGCGGCGTTCCGCTCATGCTTCAGATATTCGTTGTGTTTTACGTTCCGCGTCTTATGTGGCATGCAGCGCTTTTTACCAGATTTAATGCGGTCATCATTGCTTTCGTCATCAACTACGCCTGTTATTTTTCTGAGATCTACCGAGGCGGTATAGAAAGCATCTCCAAAGGTCAGTATGAGGCAGGTCAGGTCCTCGGTATGACAAAGTCACAGATCTTTTTCAGGGTAGTGCTCATGCAGGTGGTAAAGAGAATACTTGCGCCGATGTCAAACGAGGTCATCACACTTGTCAAGGATACTGCGCTTGCGAGAGTTATTATGGTAGCTGAGATACTTAAGGTGGCTGAGGAGTTTGCTTCAACCAGCGCTCTTATCTGGCCGACCTTCTATACAGCAGTATTCTATCTTGCTTCTGTCGGTCTTCTTACGCTTCTTTTCGGTTATATCGAGAAAAAGCTCTCATATTACAGAGTTTAAGGAGGCGGAGATATGGCATTACTTGAAGTTAGTAACATCCAAAAAAACTTCGGCAAGGTCGAAGTACTTAAAGGCATCAGCTTCGAGCTGGAGAAAGGCGAGGTGCTCGCTATAATCGGTTCGTCGGGAAGCGGAAAAACAACGCTGCTTCGCTGTATGAACTACCTTGAAATACCGGATGCGGGTAAGATCACGGTAGACGGCGAGCCATATTTCGACGCATCCGAGGGCAAAAAGCTCAGGGACGGTGAGATCAGAAAGAGAAGACTTCATTTCGGATTGGTATTCCAGTCCTTCAACCTCTTCCCGCAGTACACAGTTATGCAAAACCTTGTGCTTGCGGCAAGACTTCTCCGTCGCGACGAGCTGAAAAAGCAGTACAAGAACAAAGAGATAACTAAGGAGCAGTATAACGCGCTGAAGGCAAAGATCAACCCCGAAACCGAGCAAAAGGCGCGCGAGCTGCTTGAAAAGGTAGGACTTACCGAGAAGGCGGACTTCTACCCCTGCCAGCTTTCGGGCGGTCAGCAGCAGAGAGCGGCGATCGCGAGAGCATTGTCTCTGACACCCGATATTCTGTGCTTTGACGAGCCTACCAGCGCCCTGGACCCCGAGCTTACGGGAGAGGTGCTGAACGTTATACGCAGTCTGAAATCCCGCGACAGCACCATGATTGTCGTTACGCACGAGATGGAGTTTGCGGCGAACGTGGCGGATAAGATACTGTTCATGGCGAACGGAGTTATTGAGGAGTTCGGAACACCAGAGGAAGTGTTCGGAAATCCCAAGAGCCCTATACTTAAGCATTTTCTTGGTAAGCACGCGGTAAATAATTAACGATTTTGATAATATCAAAAAAGCGAGCAATTTGCTCGCTTTTTTAGATTTTTTCGAAAAAATCATCAATTTTTCTCATATCTGCCGTTATGCATGAATGTGATTTTTCAATGATCTCCTTAATTTTAAATCTGTCCCTAGATCTAATATATGCAGAAAAGCTTTCGTTCCCGACGGAAAAATCCAGTAGAATGTTCTTTGCTCTTTTGATGGTTTTCACCGGTGTAATTGTCAATTTATTTTCAATTGAAGCAGAAAACTTTGTTTCAGGAGCGGCGGTGGACTGCATAATAGGAGTGTCCTTTATATGTAAAAACAGCTCGCTTTCATTTACGTTTACGAAAACAAGACTCCTGCAAGCAGGATAAACAGCGTAACTATCTATGTTCCTTTTCAGCCAAGCGTTTTGAGTGGAAAATCCTTCGATCAAAATTGTATTTTCATCCTTGATCTCGGAATACTGACGGAGTATTTGCTCGTGATAAGCGGCGTGAGCATCGCTTATCGAGCTAATTATCTCGTCATCCGATGGGCGTGAAAATCGAATGATCGCACCCGCAAGGCACAAAACAAGCAAAGGAATGAATATATAGGCGTATAGAAGCGCAACGTGCGCGAAAAGATTGAACAGCAGAAGCGGAATGAATAATATCATGCAAACTTTTTGCGGCAGATCAAGTCGGAAGAAAAAATTGTTAATACCTTTCATAGTTAAAGCTCTCCTTTTATAATATTACTTTCTTAAAAACATACCAATAGGGTTCTTTTCCGCCGAAGGTATAATCACCGGATTTGTGCTGAACGAATAAATAGTCTTCACTGTCAATTTGGCGGATGAAATACTTTTCAGCAGTTTGTTCGGACTGATTTAGAACGTAGCCCTTTGTGTATCTTAAAGTTCGCTCGTGTTTCGTCTTAAACGTTTTTATACATAACCCGCGAACGAAGAAACGTATCATTACAGTTACCAAATTCTCTTTTGCAACACTTTGAATTTGAGGCTCGAAGAGCTCCGGTTGAGCCGCAAAATCACAGACTTCCCAGCATCCAAGAACCTGCGCGTCGTCTTCATAAGCCATATCGGTGGAATCTATGCGCTTTTTTATTTGATTTTCGGTGTAGGGAATATTGTCCAGTTGCTCAAATAGAAGCGTTATCGGATCTTGCGCTTGTTCAATGCAAGAATTGCTGATGTATTGCAATATCATATAGTTTTTCTCATCTCGCTGTATAACGCTGTAGGAATTTGGAATTGCAAAGCGGTACTTGTGCGAAAGGCGATAAACCGTACCTTTACTCCAAAAGATGTTCCAAGCCAAAGCACCACCGGGGAGCAAAACTATTTCTGAAAAATTTTCCGATTGAGCGGTAGGATATGCTTCGTAAGTTAGAGCAGCTTCATTTGTTAAAGCTCCAAGGAGTTTCCAACGTCCGATAACCTTGCTATCGTTTTCGAAAGGTTGATCTATCACAGGCTGTGAGGCTGAAATACAGCTTGCGGGTGAGATGCAAAGCTTGTTAAGTACCGAGATTTTTTGTTCCAGTTGCTTTAATTTTTGATTAAGTTCTTCCTTTTTTGCTACAAAAAAGCGTTTGGATTCCTCGAATGTGAGAGAAAGCATCATCTTGATCTCGTCAAGAGAAAAACCAAGCTCTTTGTAAAATATTATTTGTTTGTATTTTTCAACGGCGTCGGCGGAATAAAGTCTGTATCCGGTGAATTTATCAACGAAATCGGCTTTTAATACGCCTTCGCTGTCATAATAACGCAAGGTCTGCGTGGTCGTTCCGCATATCTTTGCAAACTCTCCGATCTTTATCATAAGTAAAATGCTCCTATTTCTGATTTGTGATTATATTATAACATTAACTCGGGGGAGAAAGTCAATAGTATTGAAAAAATTATAAATATAATGAATCAATATAACGTACCGCTCCGCGTTCATCTTCAATTTTATACTCAAGAACGCTTGAACCGTAAGTAATCGGTGATTGAGAATACTCATCTTTGGCAAAAAGCTTTTCTGTTGAAGGTATAATTATAAGTAGCTTTTTGCCGATTGAGGGACATTCAAAGGTGTAATTTTCCGATACGGTATGCTTCCAAAAAAGTCTTTGAAACTCTTTTTCAGCGTTTCCATTTTCGTTGATGCATAGAACAGTTTTTTTGCTTGGAACTCCAAGAAAGGAACAAAAGAGAGATTTTCCATTGTGTTCTATAGCGAAATCGTATCCTTGAGGGTTGTGATGCTTTGATATACTGTTGAAAGCATAGCCTTTTTTAGTACAGATGAATTTTATCTTCTTAATAATCTTGTGTCTGATATAATACTGTTTACATCTGCGGAGCAAGAAAAATGATATCGCGGTTGCAGTTAATATAGAAATGACGGGTATCAAAGCGAGGTTTCCTATCTTAAAAGCCATAACTATCATTGGATAGCATAGTGCCAGTGGAAACGCGCCAACTATCCAAAGGACCGCGATAACGAGTATTTTTAACGCGGGTGAAACTGAAGCGGCAAGCTGCTCCGTAAGTGACCGTTCGGTTATCTTATTAACGATCGTCAGGGTTGCAACGTCGGTGCGCAAGGCTTGTGGATTCTGTTGCCATCTGCTCAGACAGGTGAAATAAGCCGTTATTTTTAAAATTCCCAGTACGGCAAGCAGGAACGGCATTTCCAGATCAATAAGACAGAAGAAAAAATCCGGAAATCCGTTTCTCAGATCACTAAAGGGCACGCTTCCCGAAAAATAAAGAGAAAATACGGATAACACTGCAATATCAATCCAGAGCTGTGGGCGTGAAAGTATAAATATCAGTTTTTTTGTGGGTGAACAAGGTTTCCGTCCGCCGTTTGTATAATCAGAAAATTGTATTTTCAAATAATTGTCATTTAGCAGAATGATCTCACTCAGTGTGAAGAATACAACCAGGGAATAAAAAAGATTAACTGAACAGAAGAGCTCGTCACTCCAAAATCCTCGCCAGTTTCGCCCTGAACCTGTAATTCTGAGCATTTCTCCCGAGAAAAAAGCGGTGGCTGTGAAAATAACGTAAAAAACAATAGCTTTAGCCGCGTAACTAATGATGCGGATTAGATTCGAGCGTTTATCGTTCTTGTCCATTTTAAAATCTCCTCTTTGATTGATTTCCAATGACAGTATAACATTAAAGCCAACTGTAATGTCAATAGGTTTTACAAAAAAACTTGACAATTTCGATCAAGTGTGATATCATACGTTTGGAAAACTATTTAGGAGGACAAGTATATGCGTATTTCAGTTTTACAACAATGCCCAAGATATGGCTATTATCCATTGAGAGACACCCCCGATCTCGAATTTCTGAAGCAAAAAGCAGAGGAGACACTCGACGACTGCTTAAAAATGATCGACGAAGCGGCGGCGCAGGGAGCGGATATTGCCGTCACTATCGAAACGGTAAACTGTTCACTGGCGCTCGGAGACGTGCGGTACCCCTTTTCCGAGGTTTACGAGGGACTTGACGGACCGCAGGTGAAGCGTTTTTCCGAGGCGGCGAAGAAGCATAAAATGCACATTGTTGCAGGACTTTTTCTCACCATCGAAGGAAAGACTTATAACTGCGCGGTGCTTTTCGACAGTAAGGGTGAGATCGTCGGCGTACATAAAAAGGTACATCTGCCCGCAGGCGAGGAGATCAACATCACCCACGGCGACAGATTTGAGGTCTTCCACACAGAATTAGGAAACATCGGTATGCTGGTCTGCTGGGATATGCAGTTCCCCGAGGCGGTCAGAGAGCTGGCTCTGGGCGGAGCCGACCTCATATGTTGTCCTACCCTTGGCTGGGAGAATATTTATGGTCTTTCAAGAGCATACGAGAGCAGCGTTACCATCGCCGCGGCCATGGTGAACTGGAAGCACGAATACGGCGGATACTGCGATCCGAGCTGCATAGTTGACAATATGGGTAAGATAATCGCAGCCGCTCCGAGGGACGACGTTGCCGTGGTCACCGCAGAGGTGGATATAACCAAAGAGCCCGACCCGCAGTATAACTCTCAGGTGTTCTATCCATCGCACTCGATGCGTAAAACCCGTTTCAGCCAGAGACGCCCCGCGACATATAAGCTCATAAATATGCCCCTTGAAGAAACACCGCTTTATAAACGGTATTTCGGGGAAGAAAAGTAAATAAATATACCGAGCCTAAAGTTTTCAGGCTCGGTTCATTTTTTAATACGGATTTGCAGGGAACATCTTGTAGCTTTCAAGCTTTTCGGGCTTTGCGCCGATAAGCTTTATGCCAACGCAGTTTTCGGAATCTGTCGGATACGCTCTGCGACTGATCGCCTGACGCTTGTTTGCGAAGACCTCGATCATGGACTTATCTATAAGAACGTCCAAGGATAGCTTTTCACCCGCGCGAAGCTCAAATGGCGCTTCCTCTCGAACTCGCCAACCTTCCGTACCGCATTTTGTGGTATCCATTATCAGCTTCTTTTCTTCGGGGGAGTAATAGATCTCAACTCTTTCGTTTCCGTCATCGCTGACTCTCACCGCAAGTCCGGCTTTTTCTTTTCCGTTCCAGACTCCTTTGAGTCTGCATACCATTCCGTCCGTAACATCGACATTATCCGAGTCAAAATCGCTGTGCTCTACTCGGTTGTACTGCAGAGAGTCAAGCTCGGAGATTGGCGCGATTTTTAACTCGCCTTCCTCGTACCAAAGGTTTCTCGGAACTCCGAAAACTCCGCTCCAACCGAATCGCTTAAAATCATCTTTCAGATTGTCTCGCATCCAAGCCCACATAATGTGGCGGTTTTTGTTATCGATCAAAGCCTCGGGCGCGAAATACGCTGTGTCTTTCCAGCTCATTCTGCCGTGCTGTTCGGGAGTGAAACGTTCGTTTTCTAAAGTTCCTACGTAGTACTGACAGCCTTTGTTGTGAGAGATGAAGAGCTGCAGATATTTACCGCTGGGCTTTCCGTTTTCTTCCGCATCGTACAGTGGAAGGAACGAGGGGCACATATCGTCCTCGGTTTTGTCGGGCCAGCCGTCAATACCCAGCTGAGGATTATCGTAAAAGCGTCCGACGTAATGCCAGTCTTTCAGATCGTCGGAAGAGAAAAGATCTACCCAATCTCCTTGATATTTCAAATCGGAGTTTTCTTCGCGGCCGAAACGGTCAAGAACGACCTTGTTTCCGGTCTGCATATAGTATTTGTCGTTTATCTTCCAGATATTTGATGGATCTGCACAACCAATGTGAAGTATCTGACCGTCCACCTCTATATCGGTAACGCCCCAGATATCAGAGGAGTTGATTGCAATAGGCTCCATTCTTTCCCAAACTTCATACGGCGGTTTTGAACAAGCCAATGCAATACCGCCTTTGTCTTTTACCTTGTCTGCAGCTGGAAATTTCCAAAATGAGAGATAGGCAGTTCCGTCTTCGTCAACGAACCCGCCGCCGCTGAAACAGCCCCTGTCACCTTCATATCCTGTAAGAGCATCGGGATGGTGACGCCAATGGATGCAGTCTAAGCTTGATATATGTCCCCAATGGAAGCTTTCGGTTTCGGTATTTTTGTAAAGATACATAAGATGGTAAACGCCGTCAGCGAAAAAAGCGCCGTTGGAGTCACCTGGGATACCAAGGTCATCGCATATTGCGAAATGATACGTTGGACGGTAGGGATCGCTTAGAAGATGCTCGCGGTATTTTCTGGTAAGTGTGATTTCTGCTTTCATTTTGTGATATTCCTTTCTTATGCGATTATGATCTTTGCATATTTTTGCATAGTCTTGAATGTTTGGCTTGGAATTCCGCTGTCGGTCACGATAATATCTATATCTGCAAGAGAGGCAACGGTTTCCATAGCAGCCTTTCCGAATTTAGAGTGATCGCAGAGCAGGATCTTGGTTTTTGCGGATGCGATAATTGCTTTTTGAAGCGAGGTATGCATTGGATATGGCGTTGTTATACCTCGTTCAACTGAAACACCGCTGGCGCCGATAAAACAAATATCCGCAGTGACGGAAGATACAAAGGCTTCAGCCTGTGAGCCGATAAATCCATTGGATTCATGAAAATAATACCCGCCGCTGCAATAAAGAATACTGTTTTCGTACTCGGAAAGTATTTGAGCAGTCTCGATATTAGTTGTGTAAAACGTATGCTTTTGAGAAGGCGTAATAAATTTTGCGCATTCCAAAGCTGTGGTGCTGTTATCAAAAATAACAGATTGACCATCTTCGAGCAATGATGCTGCTTTCAGTCCGATCCTGCGCTTCTCTTCAGCATAAAAAGCTGTGCTTTTTCTGTCAGAGGAGTCAATGAACACCGCCGCTCCACGTTTTTTGAAGATATACTTCTGCTCTTGCAGATAGTCGAGATCGCGGTGTATGGTCATTTCGGAAACCCCTAATCTTGAAGCAAGTTCTTTGATGGTGACTTCGCCTTCAGCTTCTGTGATACTGATAATATCCTTTTGTCTTGAATTCAAATTTTACCCCCCTTTTTTTGAAATTATTATATCACATAATTATAACATTGTCAACACTAAATGTTATAAATTCGTAAATAAAAAGGCTATGGTACTTTTAATGGTTGATATTTTGTACTTTTCAAATATTGATTTATCGGGCAGGCAAATAATTTATCTGGTGAAAATTTCATTATTTGTCGTAGGGGAGGGCCTTGGTCCTCCCGGCAGGCGTCT